>JBKDZR010000065.1:0-34990 GCA_047971485.1 Qingshengfaniella sp.
ACCAGCAGGTTGCCCACCTCGCGCCCCGATCCAGCCAACACCGAGAACAGCCCCTTGGGCAGGCCCGCTGCCTCGATGATCCGCGCCAGTTCCAGGCTGACCATGGGTGACCAACTGGCCGGTTTCAGCAGCACCGCATTGCCTGCCGCCAGCGCCGGCGCGGTTTTCTGGGCATCCGAGGCGATGGGCGAATTCCACGGCGTGATCGCACTGACCAGGCCCAGGGGCTCATGTACCGAACAGGTCAGGTAATCGCCGCGCGGCGTGGTCAGCGTCTCGTCGCTGGTTTCCAGAACGGCGGCGAAATAGCGGAATGTCGCCGCCGCCGATCCGGCCAGCGCCCGGGCCTCGGCCACGGATTTGCTGGTGTCGCGGCTCTGGATATAGGCGATGCGGTCCAGATTGGCCTCGATCCCGTCGGCAATGCGGCTCAGGTAACGCGCCCGTTCATGGGGTTTCAGGCCCCGCCAGGCGGGATCGGCCTGGGCGGCCTTGGCCCGCGCAATCGCCAGTTCCACATCTTCGCGCGAGGCGCCGTTCAGCGTCAGGTTCTCGGTGCCCTCGGCCGCAAAGACCGAGGTGATCGGCGCGCCCCGCCCCACCTGCCATTCACCGCCAACGAAAAGCCGCCCATCGGGCAAATCATGGGACATGTCGCCCTCCTACAGAATGATCGCGTCGCTGCGATTGATGACGATGCGCACCAGGCTGAGCGCCGTGGCCTGCGAGGTCTTGGGATTGGCCGGCGAGGCCTTGCCCTCCAGCCGGATGGTGAAATCCACGGCAGAGGAGCGCACCTCGAATTCATGGATATTACCGGCCCCCGAAGGATCAGCGATCAGGCGCACCTGCGTATCCTCCATCCCCAGCCCTGCCAGGGCCAGGGTGGCGGCGACATTGGCATTTTTCGGATAGGTTTGGGCGGCTTCACGGGCGGACCCCTCGAAGAACACCGTCGGTTCACTCAGCCCATCCAGATCCAGCAGGGTTTCCGCCGGTGTCCCTTTCCAGGCATGGGGCGGCTTGCGGCCCGTGTAGGTCACGGCCTCCAGCGTGGACAGCCGGGCGGCCGCCAATGCGTCGATACCACCGATGGCCCCACTGGGCACGGTCAGTTGCGCCCCCCCGGACAGGGCAGCCGCGCGCAGCCGGGCCAGCAGCGCATCATCCGCCAGCGATCCGGTCGAGGCGACCACCAGGTCAATGCCAGCGGCCAGCACCTCAGCCCCGAAATCGGCCACCGCGCTGTGGCCCGCGCATTCGACCACCAGATCGGGCCGCGCGGCGATCAGCGCCGACAGGTCGCTTTCCACGTCGATCCGGGCAATTGCATGGCCGGCAATCGTTGCCACCGCCGCCCGCGCCGCATCCACCCCGGTTGGGCGGACCAGCAGGGTCAGCTGCGCGGGGGCCGCGCCCCGATCACACAGGGTCTGAACCACCGCCTGCGCGATGGCCCCGAACCCGATCAGCCCCAGATGCCCGGCCATCAGACCTTGTTCCCCGCGGCCCCGGCCGGCGGGCCGGAAAACGCCTCGGAAAACGGGCCGATCGCCGTCATGTCCACCTCGACCACGGCGGGGCCATCCAGCGCCATGGTTGCGTCAAAGACCTCAACGAAGCTGTTGATATCCTTGACCAGATAATGCGGCATGTCGATGGCGTCGCACAGCTTGCCGAAATGCGGGGTCTTCAGCGCCGAATAATGCCGCCGCCCCGCATATTGCGCATCCTGGATGTTCTCGATCACCCCATAGGCCTGATCGTTCATCAACAGATAGGTCATGTTCAGCCGTTCATCGACGGCGGTGATCAGCTCGGCAATGCCCAGCATCGCGCCTCCGTCGCCCAGCAACGTTACCGTGCGCACATCGGGCGAGGCCACGGCCGCGCCGACCCCCATGGCGATCCCCTGCCCGATGCCGCCGCCCAGGGCATGAACCCCCAGATTGGGCGCGGCGATCTGCACATAGCGGTTGCCGAAGGTCGAATTTGAGATGGTCACATCGCGCACCCAGGGATGCCCGCCTTCCAACACCTTCTGCAGCAGATGATCGGCCACCACCTGATAGGGGCCCATCCGTTCGCGCAGCGCACCTTCGGATTTGGCACGCGCCACGGAAATGTCAAAGGCCTGCTGGGGATCGACCTCCAGCGTCTCGGGCAGCCGTTCCAGCAGACCGCGCAGCACCGCCGCCGCATCACCATGCAGGAACAGATCCACCGGATAGTTGCGCCCGCATTGCGACGGCTCGGCATCGATCTGCACCAGCGGCTTCGGCAGGGCCATGGTGTTGTTCAGCGTCTCGTTGCCCCGCAGTCGCGAACCGACAACGATCATCAGATCCGAGGCGGCATAGATCCCCTGCGCCTCGGGCGTCATGTTGAAGGCCCCCAGCGTGGCCGGGGTGTCCTCGGGTACAACGGCGCGGCCCTGCGTCGAGGTCACGGCACCAAAGCCCCGGCGCACCAGTTCCGTCGCCTCAGCACTGGCCCCACGCGCGCCGCCGCCCAGCCAGATCATCGGCCGGCGCGCCGCGCGCACCATGGCGGCCAGTTTGTCCAGTTTCGCCGGATCCCCGGGGATGGCGTGGATCATCGGCGGGCTCAGTTCCAGGCCCTGCACGGCATCAAGACGTTGAACATCAACAGGAATTTCAAGACTGACCGGGCCGGTGGGCGGTGTGCTGGCGGCGCGGATCGCCGCATCCAGCGTGCCCAGGGCCGACATCTCATCCCAGATGCGGAAACAGGCCTTGGAGACCCCACGCAACATTTCCGGCTGCTTGGGCACATCATGGATCGGCGCGCGATCACGGTCCATGAACTCACGGTCCACCTGGCTGGTGATGTGCAGCACCTTGCTGCCAGCGGTCAGCGCCTCGGCCTGGGCACCGGCGGCATTGCCCGCCGCCGTCCCCGTCGAGGTCAGCACCACGCCCACCTGCCCCGAAACCCGGGAATAGGCGTCAGCCATGCTCATCGCGCCGGCCTCGCCGCGCGCGGGCACAAAGCGGATGCGCCCCTGTTCCCCGATCCCGTCCAGGATCGGCATATTGTGGATCGAGATCACGCCGAACACGGTGGTCACACCGGCATCGGCGAGGCTGCGGGCAATCTGATAGCCTACGGTTTCGGTCATTGTTGTCTTTCTTTTCGCTGGCTCAGATGAAACGGGAAACTCCGCCCGACAATTCGAGCTGGGCGCCGGTGATATAGCTTGCAGCGGGCGAGGCCAGGAAGACCAGCGCACGCGCCGGTTCCTCGGGATTACCCAGACGGCCCAAGGGGATACCCTTTTTCGTGGCCAGATCATGGAACCAGGCCTCGCGGCTTTGGCTTTGATCTTCGCGGGCCTCGAACCGGCGCTGCCACTGGTTGCTGTCCACCAACCCCAGCAGGATGGAATTCACCCGGATCTGCGGGGCGAATTCACCGGCCAGGGATTTCAGCAGGCTTTGCACACCGGCCCGCGCCGCCGAGGTGCAGACCATGTGGGATTCCGGCTGATAGGCCAGCAGGGAATTGACCGCCGTGATCGAAGCCTGATCGCTGGCCCGCAATGCCCCTTCAAAGGCACGAATGGTATGAATCTGGCTGAAGAACTTCAACTCCAACTCATCGCGCCAGTCCTGATCGGCGGTATCCGCGAAGGTCGATACCCGCCCTTGCCCGGCATTGGTAATCAGCGCATCGCAACCACCGAACCGCGCCGTGACATCAGCGGCAAAGGCAGCCGTCGCCTCGGGATCGAGCACCGAAAACGCGGCCGCATAGATCCGATCCGCCCCGAAATCAGTGGCCAGCGCATCGCGCACGGCAAACAGACGCTCGGCATTGCGGGCACAGAACGCCACCCGCGCGCCTTCGTGCAAAAACTGCCGCACCGTTGCCAGCCCGATGCCGGACGAGCCGCCGGTCACGACGACGCTTTTTCCACTCAGACCTAAATCCATAGACTTATGCCCCGTTCTTAACCTTGAATCCCGGATCCGGCCGCCCAGCCATGACCGTGCGTTGTGCCGTTGTCGGAGGGCCTGCCGTCATCCACTGATCCATGGAATCGGGATTGGTCCGCGACCAGACCTGAACCTCATGGCTGGCCTCGTCGATCTGCTGAACCTCGGTGGTGAACTCAATCACATAGCCCGAGGGCGAGACGAAATAGGCGAACGGATTATTGCCCGGCCCATGGCGCCCCGGCCCCCAACTGGGCACCTGGCCCTGCTGCTTCATCCGGCCAATACCGCGCATGAAACTGTCGATACCGGGCATTTCAAAGGCCACATGGTTGACGGCAGGATACTTGGCCCGCACCAAAGCGATGGAATGGTGATCCGAACTGCAGCGCAGGAACACCATCTGATCGGCCGAATAATCGCTGACCCGGAAGCCCAGAGCCTCGGAATACCAGGTCTCCAGCCCTTCCATGTCGGGTGTATTCAGAACCACATGGGACACCTTGCGCGGGTAGGCATAGACCTGTTCGTCTTCGCGCATAGCCAGATCGCAGGTAAAGCGCAGGCGGCGGTTGTCGGGATCCAGGATCTCGAACCCATAGCCGCCGATGGGATCATCGAACTGGCCCAGCGGATGATAAACCGTCACGCCATGGCCGGTGACCTGAGCGAACAGCGCATCCATATCGGCGCGGGTTTCCATGCCGAAATGAACGTATTCGACCCCATAGGTATCGCCGTCTTTGATCCCATAGATGAACGGCTCGGGCCCGGAGCCGCGCAGATAGACGATGCCATCCGCGCTGGCGGCCACATGCAGCCCCCATTGCTGGGTGTAAAATTCCGCCGTCGCGGTCATATCGGGTGCGCGCATGACCAATCCGCGCAAATGACCAACTCTGAGTGTATCGCTCATCACATCCCTTCCTGTGTTCCCAACGGATCCAGCCCAGCCAGCCGCCCCAATGCGGCGATAAAAGCGTCCGGGGCCTGCAGGTATACCGCATGCCCGGCCCGCTCGATCCGCTCGATCATCGGTTTGCGGGCATTGCTCTGCCCCCAGGCCGTAGCCGCGTCGATCGTCTGCTGTTCCGGCGTGACCTGATCGTTCACACCGATGATAAACCCTGTGGGCACATGCACATCCCGCAGGGCCGCAGGCAGATCCCCGGCCCCCAGCATCCGCACCGCCTGAGGATAACCGTCCAGATCCACCGCAGCCATGCCCCGGCGCACCTGTTCGACCAGATCGGGGTTGTTCTCGGGCTCGAAAACCAGACGCGCAGCCCGATCGCGGGCGAAGGCCTCAGGCCCCTGGCGCAGCAGATCGTCGATCCGCTTCTGGACCCCGGCGGGCAACGGATCGCCGGGCCGGACCCCATAGCCGCAGGCACAGGAGGCCAGAACCAGATGCGCCACCCGCGCCGGATCGCGGGCGGCAAAGGCCGCCCCCATCAAGGTACCCAGCGAATGCCCGACGATCACCGCCCGCTCAACGCCCAGCCCATCGAGGAACCCGGCCAGCGCTTCGGCGTAATCCGCCGCAACCGGCCAGTCCAGGGCCAGACGCCGCGACCCGCCATAACCCGGCGCGTTCCAGGCAATGCCCCGCACCCCCGACGGCAGGCGCGACAGAATGGGCCCGAACGATCCGGCATTGGATCCGATGCCGTGCAGGAACACAACCACCGGCCCACTGCCGGGCCGTTCCCGATAGCGGATGCCGTCACAGATGTCTTCCCGGATCGCGGTCATCGGATCCTCCCCGTTCAGCGCTTCAGCTTGGAAACCGGGTGATTGTCGGGATAGGTCGGCGTCACCGGCTTCGGGTTGCCGATCATGACGCACATCAGCGCCTCTTCGATCCCTTCGTTGCGCAGGCCCCGATAGACCCCTGGCGGCACCGAGATGATATCGCGCTCGGTCAGCACGGTTTCGACCATCTCGCCCTCGTGTTCAATGAACAGGCGGATCTTGTGCCCCTTGAGGATGAAGAACACCTCTTCGGCATCGCGGTGAATATGCAGCGGACCTTCACAGCCGGCCGGCAGGACCATCGTCGAAAAGGTGAAATGCTCAGCCGGGACAACATTGTCATCCTTGGCAACGCCGGTGGCGCCGGTCCCGATATAGCGCATCTGGGCACGTTTGTATTTCGGATCGTAATCGGCCTGGAATTTCAGCGCATTCCAGTCCAGCGTCCGCGTCTCATAGCGCGCCACGCGGCTTTCGATCCACTCGCCCAAGGACTTGCCATCCGGGATCTTCACATCGCTGGGTTCAACCGACGGAAACTTGATGGGAGCAGCCATTTCACTTTCTCCAGTATCTTAGTTCATATATGAACTTATCGTTCAAAATTATGATAGAGGATTCCCCACGGTTCTGTCAAGCGACCATCTTGTTCTCCGGCCCGCACAAGCGCCCCCATTGCACAGCAAAAACGCCCGGGGGAACAGCCCCCGGGCGTTTCGGTTCGCTTAACGGAAAGGCGTCTATTGGGCCGTATAGCCCCCATCGACCAGATGATAGGATCCCGTGATGAAGCTGGCCTGATCCGACAACAGGAAGACGATCAGCGCCGCCACTTCCTCGGACCGGCCCAGACGATTCAGCGCATGCTTGCCTTCCAGCATCTCCAGCGTTGCTGCATCCAGCGATTCAGAAACCAGCGGCGTCAGGATGAAGCCCGGCCCTACGGCATTGACCCGCACCTTGCCCGGGGCATGTTCCAGCGCCGCGTTCTTCGTCGCCCCGACCACACCGTGCTTGGCACTGACATAGGCAGCGGAATTGGCAAACCCGACCGAGCCCAGGATCGACGCCACATTGACCACCGCCCCGCCGCCGGCCTTTTCGATCTCGGGAATGGCAAAACGCATACCGTAGAAAACACCCGACAGGTTGATGTCGATCACCTTTTGCCAGACCGCGAGATCGTAATCGCCCGTCAGCGACGGCGCCCCGCCAATCCCGGCATTGTTGACGATCCCGTGCAGTGCGCCGGTCTTGCTGACGGCGAAATCGACCATCGCCTTGACCTGATCGGCCTTGGCCACATCGACCGCCACGGCATGGGCAACCCCACCCTTGCCGGTAATCGCCTTGGAGACATGCTCGGCATGTTCAAGGTTCAGATCGGCAACGATCACGGTCGCCCCGCTGGCCGCCAGTTCCTCGGCCGTCGCCGCCCCGATCCCCGAGCCCCCGCCCGTCACGATTACCGTCTTGCCATCAAATCGCAGATCCATCGGACCACTCCTTTGCCTGTCTGATGCGGTTTCCCCACATATAGGCAACGCCCGGTCCCGATATGAGGGATAGCTCGCAAGGGATTGATACAATGTGGCTTTCCGCGACAACAGGCCGCAGGCGTCCTGCCCGTTTCCAGCCGGTGCGACAGATCAGGCCCGTGCGGTCGGGCAAAGCGACAGATCGCGCAAGCCCAGCTGACGCCGCGCCAGGGCCTCGATCATCCGCAACTTGTCGGCCGCTGCCGCCGGGTCATCCCACAGGTTTCGGGTTTCGCCGGGATCGGCCCGCAGATCGTACAGTTCCCCCCAGTCCGGGACCGCTTCGTGCAGGGACAGGCGCCACCCGTCATCGACCAGGGTCACAATTGCAGTGCGGGCGTCGGAATCATCAAAAACCGCGATCCCGGGATCCTCGATCAGGACTGGCGCGGCGGCGGTGTCGGCGAAGATATCACACCCCTGCACCCCCAGCGGCACCTTCAGCCCGGCGCGTTGCAGAAGGGTCGGCGCAAAGTCGATGGCGCTGGCCTGGCGATCCACCACCCCCTGCCGCCGTCGATCCGCCGTGTCACGCCACAAGAAGGGCACGCGGATCACGCTTTGGTAATGCAACCCCATCTTCAGCACCGTGCCGTGATCGCCCATGTAATCCCCGTGATCGGACATGAAGCAAATGACCGTGTCGTCATCCAGACCGGCTGCCTTCAGATGCGCCAGGACCTTGCCAAACTCATGGTCGACAAAGCTGATCGCCCCGTAATTCAGCGCCATGATGCGGCGCATGTCCTCCTCGGAGACATGAAAGGGCCAGTGCGAACGCCGATCTGCATCCCCCATGCGATAGGCCAGGCTGGCCGCCTCGGGCAAATCATTGCGGCCTGCCAGCGGGCTGTGAAACGTCTCGGGCAAGATCATGTCCGCAGGATCGTACATGTCCCACCAGCGCCCCGGCGGGGTAAAGGGATGGTGCGGATCGGGAAAGGACAGGACCAGCAGGAACGGCGCCTCATCGTCCTGTTCATCAAGAAAGGCGCAGGCCTCTTCGGCGATATAGCAGGTCGGGTGCAGATCCTCGGGCAGCGCAGTTTGCCAGCACTGGTCCACCCGCGTGGCCGGATCGTCCAGCGCATTGGCCGGGCCGCGCAAGCTGTCGGAGGCGGCATGGCGATCGCGCAGCCAGCGCGTGTAATGGCCCTCGACCTGATCGCCATGGCTGATGCACAGGCGCACATGATCGAAGCCATAATAGGGCCTGGGCAGGACCTGATCGGGATCGCGCGCCCAGGAGGCCCGCATCTCATGGGCATAGGCCGGGCCATCCCGCTGGTCGCGCCGGGCCTGCCGGATGGGCGGATCGTCGCCCTGCCCCTCGGGCTTGCGCGGCGGCGCGGGGATATCCGTCACGTTCTGGAAATGGGCCTTGCCGATCAGCCCGGTGCGCCAGCCGGCGGCGCGCAGTTCATCCGCATAGGTCGTGCTGTGCAGGGACATGGGAATGCCATTCTGCCGACAGCCATTGACCGTGGACACCTGTCCCGTGGCCAGACAGGCGCGGTTCGGCTGGCAGATCGGCGTTGAGACATGAAAGGCATCAAACCGCAGCCCGTCTTTGGCCAAACGGTCGATTTCCGGCGTGCGGACCACAGGGTTGCCGTAACAGCCCAGATGATCCCAGCGCTGCTGGTCGGTCATCACGATCAGAAAATTGGGGCGCCGTTTGGCCATGGTTTCGCTCCGCTGTGCCGGTCCTGGGGCAGTATAGCCGTGGCCGGTCTGACGGAATTATTCGAAATTTGCCATCAGGCATGCCAATTCGGCATAGCTTATACAGCCATCTTGCCGGCCTCATCGCGCAACAGGGCGATGAAATAGGTCTCCGCCGGGGTGCACTGATGGCCCTTGCGCAGAAACAGGCCGACCTCTTCGCCGGTATCGCCAAGCGCCACATCCAGCGGGGTCAGCCCGTCCATCCCGGCCCCCGCATCGAGGCTGAACTGCGGCAGACAGACCACCATGTCCGAGGCCAGCAGCATCGTCCGGCTGATGCCCAAAGCCCCCGTTTCCAGGTGGTTGCGCGGCAGATCCAGACCGGCGCGCAGAAAGAACCCCTCGATCATCGGGCGGATTGGCGATGTGGCTACGGGCAGGATCCAGGGCAGATCGATCAGCGCGCGCAAGGGCAGGTTGTGCTCCCCCGCCATCGGATGATCCGCCCGCGCCAGGACCGCCCAGCTTTGGCGGTACAGGCCAAGGGTTGTCAGCGAGGTATCGCGCCGGTTCTGCCGCAGACGGCCGATGACAATATCCAGATCCCCGGCCCGCAACGCAGGGATCATCTGCTGGTAAAGCCCCTCATAGACCGACAGATGGATCCCCGGCCGCTCGGATCGGGCCCGGATCAGGGCACGCGGCAAGGGACCGCTGGCGCCATTGGGCAGGCTGCCGATCGCCAGCCGACCGACCTGGGCCCGGCCCAGATCCTCAATCCCCTGCCAGGCATGACGCATCTCGGCCAGCGCGGCCCGGGCATGGATGACAAAAATCTCGCCCTGGGGGGTCAGATCAACCCCTCGCGCCTGGCGGTGGAACAGCGTGGTGCCCAGCATCGTTTCGACATCGCGAATGGCCCGGGACACAGCCGGTTGCGTCATGTTCAGCGCCCGGGCCGCCGCCAGAATGCTGCCGCTTTCCGCCACGGTAGTGACAAACTGGAAATGGCGCAGCGACAGGCGCGAGATCAGCATCCTCCAGGCAGGTCCCGGTTCCAGCCTGTCCGCCGCATCCGTCATCCGCCTCTCCGCGCAGCACCTGATCTGCTGCCGGGCTGCTTCCCCCGTCGGTCCCGTTGGTCCTGGCCGTCCATCATCCCTGACCTCCACATTCCGGCCCGCACCCGGCGCACCAGCCACGCACGGCCATCTACCACACCCCCGCCCAACGCGTAAGTCCAGGGGCGCGGGGCACAGGCTTGGCTTCGCCGCGTCGCCCCGCTATCCCGATCCCACAGCGGCAAGGGAGAAACGCGATGCAGCCAACCGATATCCTGCGCAATGACAGTGCCGGCGCGTGGCAGTCCATCGCCCGCCACCCCCTGTGCAGGGCAATGGCCGAGGCCACCCTGCCAGAGGCGAAAATGGCCGCCTATCTGGTGCAGGCCCACCACCTGGCCACGGGCGCCGCGCGACTGTTGGCCACCAGCGGAGTATCGGCACCGGCCCTCACACCGATTTCCGAGCGCCCCGAGGCCTCCTATTTCCGGCGGGCCTTCGCCGCGCTCGGTGTGCCGCTGGAGGCCCATGACGCCCCGCCCGAACCACAAACCGTCCGCCTGCTGGATCTGATGGAAACCGCCCTCCGATCGGGCCATCCCGCGCAGATTCTGGCCGTACTGACCGCCGTGCACTGGAGCACATTGGCCTGGGCCGGCCCTCTGCATCCCCCCCAGGATCAGTTGCCATTCTGGATGTCCGAATGGATCACCTTGCAGGGCGGGCCCGAAGCCCAGAGGGCGGTGATCTGTCTGTGCCAGTCGCTGAACGCAGCATGGCCGGACCTGTCGACAGCCGAACAAAAGACCGTCGCCGGGCTGTTTTCCCAAACCGCGACCGCGCAGTACGCCTTTCTGGACGCCGCACAAGATGACTGGGAACTGACCGCACCCGAGGCATGACAGGCCCCGTACGGAACAGCCCGCGCACCCCACAGGGCCCTTCCCACGCCGAGGGCGGACTACGACAGGGCATCCGGCCAGATCATCCGTTACGGACCGTCTGATATCAATGGCCTTGGAAAATGACCGCTTTGAGGCCATTCTGTCCCTGACCCTTCACGGCGCGGGACAAGCCCGGAACGGGCGCCGCGCCAGCGCCGGACCGGCCCACCGGTCTGGCGCTCGGCCACCGTTAGCGCGACGCTCTGGGGTTTTGCTACCACGGCAGCCATAAATCGCCCCGCTCATAGGCTGGGTGCGCCAGCCCCCGGTCCGGCGCTGGCGCGGCTGGCTCTGCTGGTTGCAATGACATCTTCGTCCGCAAAGCCGCCTGTCGCAAGCGGTCAATCCTTAGGGCCGTTGGTATGATACCCCCCGGCCAGCGCCTGGGCCAGGGCCGGACGAATCGTATCGTCCAGAACCCGGCGGGTGATCGGACCCGCATAGCGCAGGATCACCCGGCCCTCGCCATCCAGGACAAAGGTTTCGGGGACGCCATACAACCCCCAGTCAATCCCCGTCCGACCCTCTCGGTCCGTGCCGACCGCCAAGAATGGATCGCCCAGATCGGCCAGGAAACCGATCGCGTCGGCAGGCTGATCCTTGTAATTTACCCCGTAGATCGCCACCCCCTGCCCGGCCAGGTCCATCAGCACCGGATGTTCGACCCGGCACGGGGCACACCAACTGGCCCAAAAGTTCACCAGCTTCACACCCGCCCCGCGCAGATCCGCATCCATGACCACCGTCTTGCCGGGCAACGCGCCCAGCACAACCGGCGGGGCCAGCTGACCGGCCCTGGCCGAGGGCAAGGCCTCGGGGTCGTCCCGCAGCATCCCGGCGGCGAACAACCCGGCAAGGGCGGCAAAGGCGATGGGCGGCAGGGCCAGAAGATAGGGAAACCGGGCCATCTTATCGGGGCCCTCCATTGCGTCGCGCCTCGACCCGGGACAGATCCCGGCGCAGCCGCACCCCACGGCGCCAACTGGCCCAGACCAGCGCGACGATCAGTGTCAGGCTGACCCCATAAGAGGCCAGAACCACCAGCGCATATTTGCCAAGATCCGGCATCATCCCATCCGCTCCCGCGCCAACAGCGCCTTCAGGCGCCGGGCCATGATCTCGGACCGGGTCCGGATCAGGACCAGGGTCACGAACAGCAACACGAAACCGGCAATGCACACCAGCAGCGGGAAATAAAACACATCGGCCACGTTTTCCTTGGCATCCAGCGACAATGAGGCCCCCTGATGCAACCCCTGATTCCAGAACAGCACCGCATAGCGCGACAACAGGGCAAAGACCGACCCGACCAGACACAGGACGCTGGTCAGATCGGCGGCGCTGTCCCCATCCTCGATCGCGGCCCACAGCGCGATATAGCCCAGATAGAAGAGCGCGAGGATCAGGAAACTGGTCAGCCGCGGATCCCAGGCCCACCAGGTGCCCCACATGGGTTGCCCCCAAAAAGCACCGGTGACCAGGGTGATCATCGTAAAGGTCAGCCCCACCGGCGCCGCCGCCCGCGCCGCCAGCGCGCTGACATGATGGCGCCGGACCAGCCAGATCAGCGAAGCAACCAGCATCATCAGCCAGGCATTGATCGCCATAAGTGCGGCGGGCACATGCAGGTAGATGATCTTGACGGTAGATCCCTGCCGGTAATCATCCGGGGTCAGGAAAAAACCCCAGACCAATCCGACAACAAGGCACAGCACAGCTGCCCCGGCCGCCCAGGGCGACACGGCGCTGGACAGGTCCATGAACTTCTTCGGGTTGGCATATTCCCACAGTGACATGACTGCTGAATTAGGGCGTTCACGCGGCACAGGCAACCGGGCTGCTCATCTCAGGTTGATGCGGATTGCCGCAGCCGCCGCGAAAGGCATGATCGCCGCCGTTCCCAGGCTGATCGCCGCTAGCAGCGCCAGAGGGGAAGCCAGGGGCAGGCCCTCGGCGCCCCGACGGGCCACCTCTGCGCCGAAGATCAGGGTTGGAACATAAAGCGGCAGCACCAGGATCGACAGCAGCAACCCGCCGCGCTTCAATGCCACGGTCAGGGCCGCACCGAAGGCCCCGATCAGGCTGAGGGCCGGTGTGCCGACCGCCAGTGAAACGAACAACCACCCATAGCCCGGCCCCGGCAGATGCAACAGGATCCCCAAAACCGGCGCCGCCAGCGTCAGCGCCAGCCCGGTGGTCAGCCAATGGGCCAGTGCCTTGATCGCGACGACCCCTTCCAACGGCAAAGGCGCCGTGGCCAGCAGATCCAGCGATCCGTCCTCCCAATCCAGTTGAAAGATCCGGTCCAGCGTCAACAGGCTGGCCAGCAACGCGCCAACCCACAGGATCCCCGGCGCGATCCGGGCCAGCACCGCAGTGTCGGGGCCGACGCCGAACGGCACCAGAACGACCATGATCAGGAAAAACCCCAGCCCCAGGCCAAAGCCACCGCCAGCGCGCATGGCCAGCCGCAGGTCCCGGGCCAACAAGCCGATCACAGGAAGGCCTCGTCGAAACCGGTGGAATCGGCCCGTGGCACCGCGCGATAAGCACCGACATCCAGCAGATCGGCCTCCAGCCCGATATCCAGATGGGTGGCGATCACCGCTGCACCGCCCTGTCCCACATGGGCCCGGATGGCAGCGGCAACCAGGGCCACGGCCTCGGCGTCCAGCGACACGGTGGGTTCATCCAGCAGCCACAAGCGCCGCCCCGTCACCGCCAGCCGCGCCAGGCCCAAGCGCCGCTTTTGACCGGCCGACAAGTGCAGGGCCGGCCTGTCCCGCAGATCGTGCAGGGCAAAGTCCCGCAGCGCAGGCCCGATATCCGCCTGGCCATACACCCCCGCCCAGAAGTGCAGGTTCTCGGCGACGGTCAGCACCGGCTTGATGCCGTCGGCATGGCCGGCATAGGCGATCTGGTCCCGGTCCAGCGTGATCCGCCCGCCGAGCGGCGGCTGCAACCCGGCCAGGGTGCGCAAAAGCGTGGTCTTGCCCGCCCCATTCGGCCCGCGCAGCAGCAGCACCCGCCCAGACGCGAGGGTGAATCCCAGCCCCTCCAGCACCGGAAGACCGCCACGGGCCACCCGCAAATCCGAGACCGCCAGCATCCTCCTCAGACCGGAAGCACGGCCAGGCCGACGCGGCGGCCCTCGCTGAGCAGAACATTATAGGTGCGGCAAGCAGCGGGACTGGCCATGGGCTCGGCGCCGATACCCGCCCCTTCCAGGGCGTCGCGGAACGCCGGGGGCAGATAGGCCATGGCAGCGCCGGTGCCGATGAACAACACATCAATCCGGGGCGCTGCAGCGATCAGCGGGGCCAGATCGTCATAGCCGGCCCATTGTGCCACCTCCGCACCGGGCAGCACCCGCATGCCGCCTGCGATCCGCCGTCCCCCGATGCGGAAAAAGCCGGGGCCATATCCATCCACCGGTGTGCCTGTGTCATAGTCGATCTCGGTCAGTCGCATGATGCCTCTCAGTCGAATAGCGGCAGGCCAATCAGCGCGGATCCCGCAATGATCCCATAGGCCGACCAGCGATAGGCGCGTTCCCGCTCGGGTCTAAAAATAGCCGCTCCGGCGATATTGGCCAGCAGATAGACGGGCAGCATCGCCACACCGTTGCCCACCGCCCCCAGTGTCAAATGCCCGGCAGTCCACAACATACCCAGGCTGAGCATGTTGGAGGCCTGGATGAACAGCGCCAGATTGGCGCGGATCGCCTGAACCGGCAGGGTTGACCCCATATAGAGCATGATCACCGGCGGCGCGACCAGACCGAAGGCCCCGCCCATCACACCGCCCACCAGACCGGTGCCGGCCATCATTCCCCGGCCCAGCCCACCGCGCCAACGCAGCCCGGCCATCAGCGCCGCCAGCAGCGCCAAGGCCGCCAGGGACACCGCCCAGCGGAACGGATCTACCGGCAGCCGGGTCAGCAACCACAAACCGATGGGCAGGCCAAGGCATAGACCAGCCACCATCACCCCCAATTCCTTCGGCTGACCGTCGCGCCAGGCCCGGGGCAGATTGGGCAAGGGACCGGCCATTTCCATGACCACCAGCATCACCAGCGCCTCGACCGGGGTCAGCATCGTGGCGGCCACCGGCATCAGGATCAGCGCCGTACCGAACCCCGAAAAGCCCCGCACGATCCCGGCAATGGCCACCACCCCGGCCAGAACCCACAGGTCACCGGCCGGCGCCATTTCGGCGAACAGCGCACTCACGCGTCGATATTGGCGAACTGGTTGCCCTGGGTGTTGTCCGGCTTCGTCCAGTCCCGCTTGACCCCCAGAACCAGAACAATGTTCTTGGCTACGAAGACCGAGGAATAGGTCCCGATCACGATGCCCCAGGTGATGGCGAAGACAAACCCGCGGATCACGTCACCGCCCAGAAACAGCAGGGCCAGCAACGCGATCAGCGTGGTGCCCGAGGTCATCACCGTCCGGCTGAGGGTTTCATTCACCGACAGGTTCATCACCTCGCGCAACGGCCGGGTCTTGTACTTGCGCAGGTTTTCCCGCAGCCGGTCGAAAATCACTACCGTATCGTTGATCGAGTAGCCGACAATGGTCAGCAGCGCCGCGATGATCGCCAGATCGAACGGGATCTGAAACAGCGCGAACACCCCGATGGTGACGATCACATCGTGAAACAGCGCGGCTACGGCACCGACGGCGAACTGCCATTCGAAACGCAACCAGATATAGATCAGGATTGCCGCCAGCGATCCCAGAACCGCCAGAACCGCTTTCTCAATCAGTTCACCCGACACTTTCGGCCCGACACTTTCGACCGAAGGAAAGGTGATCGAGGGATCATGGCCCTGCAGGGCTGCCTCGACCCGGGCGATGGTTTCCGGCGAGATCGAGCCGTCATCCTGGCCCTGGCTCTGGATCCGGACCTGGGCCACATGGCGGTCAGCCCCAAAGGTCGGATCGAACAATTCGCTGATCGCGACATCGCCCAGCCCCAGCGGCTCGATCGCCGCGCGATAGGCGGCGACATCGACGGGCTGGCTGGCCTCGGTGCGGATCGTGGTGCCGCCCAGGAAATCAATGCCGTAATTCAATCCGCGCACCGCAAAGGTGATCAGTGACAGCACCACCAACAGGGCCGAAAAACCCAGCGTCAGGCGCTGATACTTGAAAAAGTCGTAGTTGGTTTCGTTGGGAACCAGTCTCAGGCGCATGGGATCATACCTCGATGGTCTTCGGGCGGCGGCGTTCGAACCACATCACGATCAGCAGACGGGTCAGGTAGATCGCGGTGAAAACCGAGGTCAGGATCCCCAGGCCCAACGTGATCGCGAAGCCGCGCACAGGCCCGGTGCCGACAACGAACAGGATCGTCGCGATGATGAAGGTGGTGATGTTGGCATCAACGATCGCCGAGAGCGCCCGTTCATAGCCCAACTCAATCGCCCGTGCCGGACCGCGCGCAGTGCGCAGTTCCTCGCGGATGCGTTCGAAGACCAGCACATTGGCATCCACCGCCATGCCGATGGTCAACACGATCCCGGCGATTCCCGGCAAGGTCAGCGTCGCCCCGATCAGCGACAGAAGGCCGAACATCAACCCGACATTGGTGATCAGGGCGACATTGGCGACGAAACCGAACCAGCCATAGCTGAGCCACATGAAGGCCAGCACTGCCAGAAAGGCCACGGCGCAAGCCAGCCGGCCGGCCTCGATGCTGTCAGCCCCCAGTTCCGGCCCGATGGTCCGTTCCTCAAGGAAGGTCAGTTCTGCCGGTAGTGCCCCCGCGCGCAGCAGAACCGCCAGGTTGGTGCTTTCCTCAACCGTGAAATTGCCGGTGATGATGCCCGAGCCGCCGGCGATATGGCTTTGGATCGTCGGGGCCGAGATCACCTCGTTATCCAGCACGATGGCAAACGGGCTGCCAACATGTTCGGCGGTGTAATCGCCAAACTTGCGCGCCCCTGTGGGGTTGAACCGAAAGCTCACGGCAGGCCGCCCGTTCTGGTCAAAGCTGGGCTCGGCATCCACCAGATCCTCGCCGCTGACCACCGGAACCTTCGTCAGCAGATAATACACCCCGGATTCGGTCATCGACGGCACCAGATCCTGATCCGGCCCCAGCGTGACCGTGGCATCGCTGGTGATCCCGTCAACTCCCTGGAAGGTCAGCCGGGCCGTGGTCCCGATCAGCGCCTTCAATTCCGCCGCCGACCCCAGTCCCGGCACCTGGATCAGGATGCGATCACCGCCCTGACGCATGATCGTCGGTTCGCGGGTGCCGACCTCGTCGATCCGCCGGCGGATGATTTCCAAGCTTTGGCGCAGTGCCCGTTCATCAGTTGCCTGTTTCTCGGCCTCGGACAACTGAACAACGATCTGCTGGCCCTGAACCGTCACCTCGATATCCGAGGCCCCGACACCGGTCAGCGACACGATCGGCCGGGCCAGATCGCGCACCACCTGGGCCGCGCGGTCCACGCCCTCGGCATTGCCGATGCGCACCCGCAGGACACCCGGGTCGGACGCATCGCGCCGGATCGTCCCCACCACCGCACGCTCGGCCCGCAGCGCATTTCGCACCTCGGGCCAAAAGCCATCCATGCGCTCGGCATAGACATCCTGCACCTGAACTTCGGCCAGCAAATGCGCACCACCGCGCAAATCCAGCCCCAGATTGACCAGCCCCGAGGGCAGCCAACTGGGCCAGCCCGCCTGAAGCGCCGTTTGCTCCGGTGTCAGGACCCGACCGGCCTCGGCCAACTTGACCGCGTCGTTATGGCCCTCGACCCGGCCATAAAACAGGTTCGGCACCGCCAAAAGCAGGCCAACGCCCACCAACACCCAGATCACCACACGTTTCCAAAGCTCGATCTGGAGCATCGGCGAACCCTCTTTACGGTTGCCCGGGCCGTACCGACCCGGGGCTGTCTTTCACGTCACTGGGCGGCGGGTTCGGTCTTGCTGAGCACCTGGGCCACCGTCGCCTTGACCACGCGGACACGCACGTTCTCGGCCAGTTCGACCTCCAGCTCACCGTCTTCCTTGACCTTGGTCACCTTGCCGATCAGCCCGCCCTGGGTGACGATCTGATCGCCCCGGCGCAGCCCCTCGACCATGGCCTGGTGCTGCTTGACCTTCTTCTGCTGCGGACGGATCATCAGGAAATACATGATCGCGAAGATCAGGATAAGCGGGACAAAGCTGGTCAGCGCGCTGCCGGCCCCCCCGGCCTGGGCAAAGGCGGGCGAAGCGGCAAGAAAAGTGGCCCCGGCGGCTGCGATCGTGCGGATCATGTGATCTCCCATGGTTCAGGACGGGTCTGACGGACCCTGTTCAGATTGGCGCGCACCCTATGGTCGGCAGCGCGCGATGGCAATGCCTGACCACCTAGGCGCTGTGGCCGGCGATTACCATATGAATTGCGCCGTATTTCCCCCTGCAACCGCTAAATCCGTCCCTGCAGCGGGCCAGCCCCTTTTCGCGGCCCGTAAACTTCGCCATAACCCGTCTCCATCAAAAAGGCAGCCAGCCACCGCAGAAAACAGGCCAGATCATGCACGATATCCGCGCCATTCGCGCCAATCCCGACGCTTTCGAAACCGCGATGCAGCGGCGGGGCCTGTCCGGCATCTCGGCCCAGGTCCTCGCCCTGGATGAGGCCCGCCGCACCGCCATCTCCGCCGCCGAGGCCGCCCAGGCCGACCGCAACGCTGCCTCGAAAGAGGTCGGCAAGGCCAAAGCCGCCGGCAATGAGGCGGAATTTCAGCGCTTGCGCGATCTGGTTGCCGCCAAGAAGGACGAAATCGCCGCCCTGGACGCCGAAGCCAAAACCCGCGACGATGAGCTTCGCGAACTGCTGATGGGCCTGCCCAACATCCTGGCCGATGACGTGCCCGAAGGCGCCGATGAAAGCCAGAATGTCGAAATACGACGTGAAGGCACCCCGCGCAGCTTTGCCTTCACGCCAAAGGAACACTACGAAATCAATGGTGTACAGGCCGGAATGGATTTCGAAACCGCCGCCAAACTGTCCGGTGCGCGCTTTGTCGTCCTCTCCGGTGCCATCGCGCGGATCCATCGCGCCCTGGCCCAGTTCATGCTCGACACCCATATCGAGGTGAACGGCCTGCGCGAAACCTGGACCCCGGTGCTGGTGCGCGAAGAAATGATGTACGGCACCAACCAACTGCCGAAATTCGGTGAAGACAGCTATCAGACCACCGATGGCGCCTGGCTGGTCCCCACCGCCGAGGTGACCCTGACCAATATCGTGAACGGCGAAATCGTCGAGGCCGCCACCCTGCCCCGGCGTTATGTGGCCCACACCCAGTGCTTCCGCTCCGAGGCCGGATCTGCCGGCCGCGACACCGCCGGCATGCTGCGACAGCATCAGTTCGAAAAGGTGGAAATGGTGTCGATCACCACCCCCGATACGTCCTGGGCCGAACATGACCGCATGACCGCCTGCGCCGAGGACATCCTGATCCGCCTGGGCCTGCCCTTCCGCACTGTAATGCTGTGTTCGGGCGATACCGGCTTTGGCGCCGCACGCACCCATGACATCGAGGTCTGGCTGCCCGGTCAGGACAAGTATCGCGAAATCTCTTCCGTTTCGAACACCTGTAATTTTCAGGCCCGTCGGATGAATGCCCGCTACCGGGCCGAGGACGGCAAGCCGGAATTCCTGCATACGCTGAACGGATCCGGGCTGGCCGTCGGGCGAACGCTGATCGCCGTGCTGGAAAACGGACAAACCGAAGACGGCGGCGTCGATCTGCCCGCAGCCCTGGCCCCCTATCTCAGCGGCAAGACCCACCTGAACCCGGCCGGTAAGCTGGTCTAATAGCAACAGCCTTGAGAATTGACCGTTTGCGATAGTCAGCTTTGCGGACGAAGCTGTCATGCCATCAACAGAACAAGCCGCGCGTCGACGGGCTGCGGTGCGACGATCCCAGGCCGGGGCGGGTGCGCTTTATGGCGGCCAGATACATCTTCCCTCTGAGGTGCGCGGGTGTGGCTGCCAATCGCCGTGCCGGGGGGCGGCCCGGCGATGTGCGGCGGCCTTCGGCCTTGTCCCGCGCATAAGGGGTAAGCGTCAACAAGACCTCAAAGCCGTCATTGAGGCGTGATTGGCATGGAAGATGCATCAGGGGCCTGCCCCCGAAGCTACCCCTCTGGTTCCAGTACCGTCACCCCGGTTGCCGCGCCGCGGGCCAGTCCCACGTCCAGCGACATGGGGATATATTCGCCGCGCCGCCACAGTTCGCCCAGGTTGTCGTAGAACCGCGACAGGGGATGGCCGGACTGGCCGGTTGAGATGATGAATACGGAACTGTCCGGATCGGCCATGTCATAGACCCCGCGATAGGCGGCGGCATGCACATTCCGGAACGGATGCGGATCTCGGCCGCTGGTCCTGCCGCGCATCAGCGTATCATCCCCCCCCGAGGTCGCCTGATGGATGTTCACGATCCAGCCCAGCAGAGGGACAGAGCCCAGAACCTCATGGTTGCTCATCGCGACATGGGCATCGCCCCAGTGCAGGCTTTCCAGTCGCCCGCCATAGGTCTCTGTAATCCATTGCAGCGCATCATCCAGCGCCAGACGGGCCATATCGGCGCAGGTTTCTGCCGCCGCCGTACGCAGCACATCGCACCAGGCTGCGGCACCGTCCACGTCGCGAAACACACGTTCGATGAACAGCGTGTCGGCATGGTCGAATTCTCCGGCCAGCGGCCCACCCAATTCATCGGTGATCAGGCGCTTTTGCAGGGCGCGGGTCCAGGCGGCATAGATCAGTGGCTCGGGCAGGTGTTCATTCATCTCACCGGTCCAGTTGGCCAGCAGATCCAGGGCCGTGCGGCGCCGACCTTCGGGGGTGTCCTCGGGGGCGGCTTCGCCGGTGTACCACAATTCCTTGCCGATCAGGGGCAGCAGGGTGCGGGCGGCGGGGCTGACCGTATCCAGCTGGGTGTCGATAAAGCTTTCGCGGCTATGGATCCGGCGCTCCTGCATCAGCCGGGTCCAGCGCTGGATCCGATCGGTATCGCCCCAGTCAAAGCTGACATGTTCGGGAAAGGGCCGGTCCACTGTCTTGTTGTTGGTGTTGCCGACGATACCGCCTTCGGGCGATACGAAGCGCGGGTTGGTCTCATAGGGGAACAGGCCCAGCCACTGATTTTCCGCCTTCCAGCCAGGGGCGGGCAGGCGGCCATAGGTATCATGGTCGGGGTTGCGGTGGGGCTGGGCCCCGATCACCTGCAACGCGATGTCCCGTTCATCGGCCAGCACCAGGTTCTGGGCCGGGGCGACATAGGGCGCGACGGCGTCGATCGCCTCGGGGATGGTGCCGGCGCGCATCAGCGCATTGGCCGCCGAAACCGAGCGGTCCTGATCACTTGATCCGGTCCAGGCCACGGACACGGCGTATCCCCGGGGGGTGACCAGATCCAGATCGAACAGGTCTACCGGCATCACCGGGCCACGATCTGTCCAGCGCAGGGTGATGGTGACAGGCGGGGCATCCTTGACGCGGATCACGCTGGCCTCGCGGCGCATCGGGGCAAACGCGCCGCCGGGGCGTTCGTAGCGGTTTGGATTTTCCGGGTCGAGCCGCTCGATATACAGGTCGATATCGTCGAGGGATGCGGTGGTCAGCCCCCAGCCCAGGGTCGCGTTGCGCCCGGTGATGATCAGGGGCAGGCCGGGAATGGTGCCGCCGATGACCCCGCCCTCGGGCAATTCGACCCGGGCCAGATACCAGATCGAGGGGGCTGAGAGGGCCAGATGCGGGTCATTGGCCAACAATGTGCCCCCGGTCGCCGAGCGATCCGGGGCGGCCGCCCAGGCGTTGGACGCCCCGGCAAAGGGCCGTCGGTGGATCGGTGACAGGGGGTCGTCGCGGAAATCCACTTCGGCCCGGCGCGGATCCGCAGGCCCCGGTGCCAGCCAGCCCAGCTGCGGCAAGGCGGCGGCGCCTGGACCCGGCACATCGGGCAGGATGTCGCGCAGCCGTTCGGGCGGCACGGCCAAGGCGACACGGGCGCGCAGCACCTCATGGTCCAGATGCGCGGTCAGCCGCAGGGCCATCAGTTTCTGCACCGCCAGGGAATCGGCGGGCTGCCAGGGCGCGATTTCGGGCGGGAACAGGAAAAACTCGGGCGCGCCGCGGCCAAGCGCGTTTTCGTTGACGGCTTCGATCCAGGCGTTGACCCCGGCGGCATAGGCCGTCAGCGCCCGCTGCGTCGCGGCATCCTGGGCCGTGACCGAGCGTGCTGCCAGCCGGTACAGGTCGAAGCGGCGCATCACCTCATCTATGGTCAGGGTCCGTGTGCCGAACAGTTCCGACAAGCGGCCCTGGGCGGCCCGGCGCAGCATCATCATTTGCCACAGCCGGTCCTGGGCATGGACATAACCCAGGCCAAAGAAGCTGTCCTCGGCGGTGGTGCCCATGATATGGGGCACATTGGCCGTGTCGCGGATGATCTCAAACGGTGCGGAAATCCCGCGAACCTCGGTCCGGGCGGAATAATCGGGCAGGGCGCGCGTGGTCAGGTAATAGACCAGGGTCCCGGCCAGAACAGCCAGCACCACAAGGGCCAGGAACAGACGCAGGGTCCAGCGAAGGGCAAGGATCATCACAACGGTCCCGCGCGGTTTCACGACTGCGCGGCCCGGAACGCGCGGGCCGTCGCGACAGAGCAAAAGAGATCCCTGCCTACCGCTCCGGCGGCGTGCAGGGGGGCAAATCAGCGCAGGATGCGCGTGTATTTGGTGCCTTCCACGGTGGCCCCGGCCATCAGCCCCTGTTGGGCGAAGAGAAACGCGATGACCGAGTTCTTGGTCGCGGTGCTGGCCTTCAGGCTGTCGCCACTTTCGCCACCGACATATTCTGCCGCAGCGCCCGCTGCCCAGCCGGGCGAGGTGCGGAAGCGGCGCAAGGCTTCGGGCGTCATGAAGAACATGACATAAGCGAATTGCTGCGCCCCCAGCTGAAAGCCGATCGAGGCCTGGGTGGCGGAATAGTAATCCACGGTCACCTCCTCGATGACCAGCGCGCCTTCGCCATAGGATCCGCCGATCATGAACCCGGCCTCGCCAACCAGCGGCATGACCAGCATTCCGGCCGATTTGTCGGACAGTTCGCGGGTCTCCGGATAGGTGCGGTACATGTAGTTCAGGGTCTGCGCGACACGGGCGTCGATGGTCGCGCCGCCCGAGGATCCGACGGAATTGTCACAGGCTGCGACGCCCAGGGCCAGGGTTCCAAGAACGGCCCCACGGCGGGTCAGGATGGTCATGCTCAATTGCCTCTTTCATTCTGGCCGGACCGGGCCCTTGCACGGATCCGGATGTGGCCAACTGCCGTTTCGCCGTCTCATGCGGCGCTCTGGAAGCAAGATAGACCAAAGGGGCGGGCCTGTCACGGCAAAGCGGTGGATGGCCCTGTCTTCGCAGAACGGCGGCCGGGCCAAGCCCGTGCAGCCCCGTGGCGTGAACGGGGGGCGTTCCATGGGCCATGGGGGGCGAGCCTTTCGGGGCCCGTCTTCGGAAGGCCTGCCACCGATTGCCCGGCGCCGTATCGGGACGATCCCCCAAGGGGCACCCATCCCGGCCTTGTCTTGCGTGGACAGGGGACCGGTAGGGCCTTTCCAACCGGCACGGCATTGCCCAACCGTCAGGGCCACATCACCCGCTTGTCAGTTGCCGCGACAGATACCACAGGGTGCCGTCCGGGGCACGCACCCCGCCGCGCCTGTCACCGTCACCCTTTTCGGTCATTGGCTGGATCACCTTGGCGCCGATCGCGATGGCGCGGGCAAAGGCGGCATCCGGGTCGGCAAGATAGAGATGCAGGATCGCCGATGGCCCCTCGGCCTCACCCATCATCAGTACGGTGTCACCGATCCGGCATTCCGCATGCAGGATTCCCCCGTGATCCGCAGGCACCACCCTCAGCCGTTCCGCAGCGAAAACAATTTCGCAAAAGGTCAGAACGGCTTCGGCGTCGCTGACAATCAGATAAGGCGCAAGATCAGATAAGGCGCAAGATCGGTGTACCCGTCGGGCTTGTAGTACATGAAAGACAGGATCGGACCGACATGTCCCTGTGTCAATACCGTCGCCCACCGGGCCCCTCCGCGCGGCGTAGCCGCGCACGGCCCAACGCCTTCGGACCGACAGGTCCGCAGGGGGCGGGAGGGCCCCTTTCCCTCAGCTCAGCCCCCCAGGATCCGCGCCGCGCGAGGGGCGAAATAGGTCAACACACCGGCACAGCCCGCCCGCTTGAAAGCCATCAGGCTTTCCATCATCACCGTGTCGCCTTCCAGCCAGCCATTCCGCGCCGCGCTCTCAATCATCGCGTATTCGCCCGAGACCTGATAGGCAAAAACCGGCACGCCAAACCCCTCATGCACGCGCCGGCAAATATCCAGATAAGGCAGACCCGGCTTGACCATCACCATGTCGGCACCTTCCTCCAGATCCCGGGCCACGGCGCGCAGCGCCTCGTCCGTATTGGCCGGGTCGATCTGATAGGTCTTCTTGTCGCCCTTCAGCGCGCCTGTGGCGCCTACCGCATCCCGGAACGGCCCATAAAACCCACTGGCATATTTTGCCGCATAGCTGAGGATCGTCACGTCCGTATGTCCGGCTGCCTCCAGCGCATCCCGCATCTCGCCAATGCGCCCGTCCATCATGTCCGAGGGCCCCAGGATATCCGCCCCCGCCTCGGCCTGGGCCAGCGCCATGCGCACCAGTGCGGCCACGCTTTCGTCATTCACGATCACGCCTTCGCGCACGATCCCGTCATGGCCATTGGCATTATAGGGATCCAGCGCGATATCGGTCATCACGGCCAGATCGGGCACGGCAGCCTTGATCGCCCGGATCGCGCGGTTGGTCAGATTGTCGGGGTTCCAGGCCTCTTCGCAGGTCTCGGTCTTCAGGCCGGGATCGGTATAGGGGAACAGACAGATCGCCGGAATGCCCAGGTCCCGGGCCTCATGCGCGGCCTCAACCACACCGGCCAGGCTAAGCCGCCCAACCCCGGGCATCGAGTGGATCGGCTGGGCCGGGCCATCGCCGTCCCGGATGAAAACCGGCCAGATCAGATCGGTCACCGACAACGCGTTTTCCCGCACAAGCCCCCTTAACGCCGCGCTTTGCCGGGTCCGGCGGTGGCGGTTGCGGATGAACAGCGCGTGATCCGGTTGCATGGCGGCACTCCCTTGTAAGGCGGGGCATGGGTGGCATGGTTCGGTCCGCATCTCAAGGGTGGGATTCGCCGGCGTGCCTGTGTTAACCGAAACCCTGCACCGCCAAGGAGCTTTGTCCGTGCCAATGTCGATCTTCCCGCTGCTGGATTTCAGCGCGTTCACCAGTGCCTGGTACTGGATCTTGCTGATGCTGGTTTGGGTCCGGGGGATGTCTGCCGTTCTTGGGGTGCCGGTGGATCTGCTGCGCCGGGCCAGGCGGGGGGACGGACAGGCTGTACTGGATGTTGAAATGCTGATGGCCCTGCGCTTGCGCGGGATCCGGCCAATGCCGAAAACCGTCATGGCGGGGGGCGTTGCGCTTTGGGCCTGCGGGTTGACGATTCTGGTGACGCTGGCCCTGAGTTACGGGATCGAGTCGGCCCAGGCCTTGTTGCCGTTGGCTGTGGCCATGGCGTTGATCCAGGGGCTTCAGGTCCGCTGTTTGGCCCGGATCGAGGCTGCGGGACTGCAAGGCGCAGATCTGTGCGATGCGCTGAACCGGTTGGCGGTACAGATCCAACTGATCATCCTGGTCATGGCTTTCGTCACGGCGATCTGGGGAATGTATGCCATTCTGGCCACCCGGTTGATCTGATGTCAGCAGCCTTGGAGATTGCCCCGTTATTCCGTCGCGAAGGGCCTGTTGAGGCCACTCTCACCGTTGCCCCAGCCGAGCAAGCCGCGCCAGCGCCAGACCGGTGGGCCGCCCCAGTGATGGCGCGGCGCCCGTTCCGGGCTTGTCCCGCGCCGAGCATGTCTAACGACAGCTCTGTCCCACAAAGCCGAATGTCACAACTTGCCCGCCGCGCTTGACACCAGCGCCGGGCCGCGTAGGTCAGTCCGCTGGACGGGACGGGACCGGCGGATAGATCATGGAACAGCACAAGGCAGGGCATCTGACGGTTGGCGGCGCGCCCGAGGGCTATGATGCCCGCCTTGTCGCCGATGAGGTCGCTCGCGCCAGGGGCCCCGTCATCCATATCGTCCGAGATGACCGCCGGCTGGAGGCAATGCGCGCCGCGCTGGCCTTTTTTGCCCCGGATCTGCCGGTCTTTGTCTTCCCAGCCTGGGATTGCCTGCCTTATGATCGGGTCTCGCCCAATGCGGACATATCGGCGGCGCGCATGGCCACGCTGGCGGCGCTGGTTCACGCCATGCCGGATCGCTTTGTCCTGCTGACCACGCTGAACGCCGCCACCCAGCGCGTGCCGGCCCGCGATGTGCTGCGCCAGGCGGCGTTCAGTGCCCGTGTCGGCGACCGGATTGACGAGCCCGGCCTGCGTGCCTTTCTGGTGCGCATGGGATTTTCCCAAAGCCCCACGGTGACCGAGCCGGGTGACTATGCCATTCGCGGCGGGATCATCGACATCTTTCCGCCGGGTCAGGGCGGTCCGGTTCGGCTGGATCTGTTCGGCGATGTGCTGGATGGGGCGCGGCGCTTTGACCCGGTGACCCAGCGGACCACGGAAACCCTGGATGTGGTTGAACTTGCGCCGGTTTCTGAAATCATCCTCGATGAGGCGGCGATCACCCGGTTCCGCCAGACTTACCGGATCGAATTCGGCGCCGCCGGCAGTGATGATCCCCTCTATGAGGCGATCAGCGCCGGGCGCAAGACCCAGGGGGCCGAGCACTGGCTGGCCTTTTTCCATGAGCGGCTGGAAACCCTGTTCAATTACCTGCCCGATGCGCCCGTCAGCCTGGATGACCAGACCGATCCGGCCCGTCTGTCGCGATGGGCGGCAATCGAGGATCAGTACCAGGCCCGACGCGAGGCGATGAATATCAAGGGCCGGATGGATAGCGTCTACAAGCCCGCTACGCCCGAGGGCCTCTATCTGGATGATAAGGGCTGGGATGCGGCGTTGGGCGCGCGTCGGGTGCTTCGGTTCCACCCGCTGGCCCAGGCCTCGGGGCCGGGGGTGATTGATGCGGGCGGACGGATCGGGCGCGATTTCGCCCCGGAACGACAGCAGGAAAAGATCAACCTTTTCGGTGCCCTGTCCGATCATCTTCAGGTTCGTCGCCAGAGTGACGCGGTGATTGTGGCCAGCTATTCCGAAGGCGCACGGGAGCGTCTGAAGGGCTTGCTTCAGGATGAGGGGCTGATCGACGCAAAGGAAATCAATAGCTTCCGAGATGTTCCTGATGTTCCCGGCGGGATCTGTCTGGCGGTGCTGGCGCTGGAACACGGCTTTACCGCCAAGGGCCTGAGCGTCATTTCCGAGCAGGATGTTCTGGGAGAGCGCCTGATCCGCACGGCCAAGCGCCGCAAGCGTGCCGAGAATTTCCTGACCGAAACCCAAAGCCTGTCACCCGGCGATCTGGTGGTTCATGTCGATCATGGGGTCGGGCGCTATACCGGGCTTGAGGTGGTCAACGCCATGGGCGCGGATCACGAATGCGTGGCGCTGGAATATGCCGGGGGCGACCGGCTGTTCCTGCCGGTTGAAAATATCGAACTGCTGTCCCGCTTTGGCCATGACGAGGGGCTGCTGGACAAGCTGGGCGGCGGTGCCTGGCAGGCCAAGAAGGCCAAGCTGAAGCAACGTATCCGCGAGATGGCGGAAAAGCTGATCCGGGTGGCGGCTGAGCGCCAGTTGCGCAAGGCGCCGGTCATGGATCCCCCCGACGATCTGTGGAACGCGTTCTGCGCGCGCTTTCCCTATCAGGAAACCGATGATCAGCTGGCCGCGATCGAGGATGTGTTGGCCGATCTGGACAGTGGCACGCCCATGGATCGGCTGATCTGTGGCGATGTCGGCTTTGGCAAGACCGAGGTGGCCATGCGGGCGGCCTTTGTTGCAGCCATGTCGGGCAAGCAGGTGGCGCTGATTGCGCCGACCACCTTGTTGGCGCGCCAGCATGCCCAATCCTTCCGGGAACGGTTCCGGGGGATGCCGCTGGTGGTGCGATCGCTGTCGCGTTTTGTCTCGGCCAAGGAGGCCAGCGAAACCCGCGCCGGGCTGGCCAATGGCCAGGTCGATATCGTCATCGGCACCCATGCGGTGCTGGCCAAGCAGGTGCGCTTTCATGATCTGGGATTGTTGATCGTCGATGAGGAACAGCATTTCGGGGTGGGTCACAAGGAGCGGCTGAAATCCCTGCGCTCGGATATCCATGTGCTGACCCTGACGGCCACGCCCATCCCGCGGACCCTGCAGATGAGCCTGTCTGGCGTGCGCGATCTGTCGATCATCGGCACGCCGCCGGTGGACCGGCTGGCGATCCGCACCTATGTCAGCCCCTTCGATACGGTTACCATCCGCGAGGCCCTGTTGCGCGAACACTATCGCGGTGGGCAGAGCTTCTTTGTCGTGCCGCGGATCAAGGATCTGCCCGAGATCGAGGATTTCCTGCGCGAACAGGTGCCCGAGGTGCGTTTCGTCGTGGCCCATGGCCAGATGGCGGCGGGCGAGCTGGATGACCGGATGAACGCCTTTTACGATGGCAAATACGAGGTGCTGCTGGCCACGACGATCGTCGAATCCGGCCTCGATATCCCGCGCGCCAACACCATGATCGTGCATCGCGCCGACATGTTCGGGTTGGCCCAGCTGTACCAGATCCGGGGCCGGGTCGGGCGGTCCAAGGTGCGGGCCTATGCCTACCTGACCACCAAGCCGCGCGCGCCCCTGACGCCCCAGGCCGAGAAACGGCTGCGGGTTCTGGGCAGTCTCGACAGCCTGGGGGCGGGCTTTACCCTGGCCAGCCAGGATCTGGACATTCGCGGGGCAGGCAACCTGCTGGGTGAGGAACAGTCCGGCCAGATCCGCGAGGTCGGCTATGAGTTGTACCAGCAGATGCTGGAAGAAGCGGTGGCCAAGATCCGCTCGGGCGAGATGGAGGGGCTGACCGAAGAGGATGGCCAATGGGCGCCGCAGATCAACCTCGGTGTGCCGGTGCTGATCCCGGAAGATTACGTGCCCGATCTGGACGTGCGGCTGGGCCTGTATCGGCGGTTGTCCAGCCTGTCCACCAAGGTCGAGTTGGAGGGCTTCGCCGCCGAGCTGATCGACCGCTTCGGCAAGTTGCCGAAAGAGGTCAACATCCTGCTGCTGGTGGTGCGGATCAAGGCGGCCTGTAAACAGGCCGGGATCGCGCGGCTGGATGCCGGGCCCAAGGGGGCGACGATTCAGTTCCACAACGACAAGTTCGCCAATCCCCAGGGGTTGGTGGAATTCGTCAAGGCGCAGAAGGGGATGGCCAAGATCCGCGACAACAAGATCGTCATCCGCCGGGACTGGGCCTCGACCGCCGAAAAGATCAAGGGCGCGTTTTCCATCGCCCAGGATCTGGCCCAGAAGGTGCGGCAAGGGGTGTAGGGCGCTGTTGTGGCTGCCTGAGCCGAACCGGTACGAGCGCGTGTCGCGTTCATTCGTATTCACACGACACGCTTCAAGTCTTTGACAATGCCTGTTCGAGCAGCAGAAAATCGGCACCCAGTTTTGTGCGCCATGGTCTAACCGGCTGCGCAAAAAGGGATCGGGCCCTGCCAGGCCGGTTTTATGCGTCCTTCAACGGGTCGTTGATCGTCCGCAGGATTGCGACAGCAAGGGCGCTGAAGATGAACAGCCCGATGCTCAGCGGCAGGATCGTGCCGTTGAACATCAGCCCCACCGGTACCGCCAACCCGACCCCCAGAACGGTCGAGGCGCATCCGATCAGTGAGGCGGCCATCCCGGCGATATGACCGACCGGTTCCATCGCCAGGGCGTTCATGTTGCCCATGCCCAAGGCGATGGTGAAGAACACCGAGGCCATCCAGATGACAAAGGCCGGAAACGCCAGCCATTCCGGCCACAGCCCCGCCAGCGTGACCAGCATCATGATTCCCGACAGCACCAGTTCCATGCCCAGAACCAGGTTGACGATCTTGCGCATCCCCAGCTTCATCACCAGCCGGGCATTGGCGAAGGTGCCCATGGCGGTGAAGATCGCAACCCCGCCGAACCACAGCGGGAAACTGTCGCCCCGGTCAAAGGTGATGTCAAAGACCTGTTGGGTCGAGGAAATCATCGCGAACATGCACGCCGCGATCAGCGACTGGATCAGGGTGGCGCGCATGACCAGGGCATTGCCAACCAGTTCCCGGGTGGCGGCGAAGATGGGGCCGAAACGCAATGGGGTGCGCCGCTCGGTTGGCAGTGTCTCGGGCTGGCGCAGGCCCAGCCACAGCATGGTGATGAGCGAAAAGATCATGCAGGCGTAAAACAGCCCGTCCCAGCCGGAAAAGGCGATGATCACCGCACCTATGCTGGGGGCGATGGCCGGCACGATTGTGAACACGGTCATGATAAAAGACATGGTCTGGGCCATGGCCCGCCCCTTGTAGAGATCGCGGATGATCGCCAGAACAACCACGCGCGGACCCGCTGCCCCCAGCCCCATCAGGGCGCGGGCCAGCAACACGGTTTCCAGCGTTGTGGCCCGGGCTGCCATCAGCGCGCCGATGCAATAGACCACACCGCCGCCGATGATCACGGGTTTGCGGCCAACACTGTCAGAGATCGGCCCGGTAAACAGGGTGCCAATCCCCATGCCGAAGATGAATGAGGTGACGATCAGCTGGGCGCGGTTGGGGTCGCTGGGCGACATATCGGCAGCGATCGCGGGCAGGGCGGGCAGCATGGAATCGATGGAAAAGGCCATCGTGGCAAACATCATTGCCATCAGTGCGATGAATTCGGGGCGGGAAAGCGGGGTGGAGGGGGTGAAGCTGGACAAGGGGCACCGCTGGTTCTGGGGCGCCGAGCAACAGGCACGGCAAGCGGGGCGCATGTCTCTCAAACGGGAAAGGGGGGCCTGAAAGCGGGCGCAGCAAACCGAAGCGTGCACCCCGGCACGGGAGACACAATTACCCGTCGCTGTGTATCCAATAGGTGCGCCAACTGACAATAGTGCGCCTGGCAAAAACCATGTGCGTTGGCGCACATTGTGTTGCGCTTAGTGCTGCGTCGCGGCATCCGGGGTGCCGGCCATCACCTCGTCGATCACCCGCTGCCACAGATCGGTCGGCTGGGCCCCGGTCAGCACATGGTGTTGGGCGACGATAAAAGTCGGCACACCGCTGACGCCCATCTTGCGGCTATGGGCCTCGCGGTCGCGCAGGACGTCGATATCGGCGTCGCTGTCCAGCAATCGCCGGATCGCGGCGGCGTCCAGCCCGCAGGCACCGGCGATGGCGGCCAGCGTATCGCGATCACCGATATCCTGACCCTCAAAAAAATAGGCGCGGAACAGCGCATCGACCACCGGGTTCTGGCGGCTTTCGATCCCGGCCCAGTGGATCAGCCGGTGGGCATCCAGCGTATTGGGCATGCGCGGGATCGCTGACCAGTCGATGTCCAACCCGGCGGCGGTCGCATGTTCGGTGATCTGCATCAGCATCCCGACGGCTTTCTCCGGGCTGCCGAACTTGGCCTCCAGATAGGTGGGGCGATCCATGCCGGCGCGCGGCATGTCGGGGTTCAGCTGAAACGGGTGCCATTCGATGACAAAGGGCGGCTCGGCCAGGTCTGCCAAGGCGCGGTCCAGCAGGGTCTTGCCGATCAGGCACCAGGGGCAGACCGGATCCGAGAGGATATCAAGTTTGATCATCGGGCATCTCCCAGCCTTCGCGCAGCGCTCGCCGCGACAGCTTGTTATTGGCTCCGCGCGGCAAGGTGGGCCGCCGGATGTACAGGCGCGGGCACTTGTAGCGCGCCAGTCGGGCACTGGCAAACGCTGCCAGATCGGCCTCGGGGACTGGGTGATCGGCGGTGTAGAACAGCGCGATCACCGTGGTTCCGGGTTTGATGGGTACCTCCACGGCGGCGGTGTCCTGCAGGGCGGGATGGGTGGCCATCTCGGTCTCGATCTCGATCGGCGACACCCGGATCCCGCCGGCATTGATCATGTCATCGCCGCGGCCCAGATAGGTCACGGCGCCGTCCTCGGCCATGCGGGCGCTGTCCCCCGTTAGGAACCAGGCGCCATCGGCGGTAAAGCGGGCGGCGGTTTCGGCGGGGGCATTCAGATAGCCCAGCATCAGCCCGGGGTCTCCGGCCCCGATGGCCAGGGTGCCCGGTGTTCCGGTGTCCACCGGTACGCCATGATCATTCAGGATGGCGATCCGCCGGCCTGGCTGGGCATAGCCCGTGGCGCCGTCGGGCGCGGGGCGGGTGGGGCTTGCGGACAGGAAGGTGGAACATTCCGACATGCCGAAGGCCTCATAGACCGGGGTGCCGGTGGTCGCCTGCCAGGTGTCGCGGAGCGCGGGGGACAGTTGCTCACCTGCGGCCAACCCGTGGCGCAATTTGGGCAGCGGGGGGAAAGGCTGCCTAAGGATCTTCCTGTAAACCCCAGGGGCAGCAGCAAAAATGCTGGCATCATGGCGCTTCAGCAGAAGCGGCAGGGCGCGTGCATCGGTGTTCTCTTCCGGGATCAGCGCTGTGGCCCCCATGGCCCAGGGATCCAGCAGGCCGGTGCCCAGGGTAAAGGTCCAGTTGAACGCGCCGGCATGTAACAGCCGGTCCTCCGGGGTCAGGCCGTACCAGCCCTTGGTCATCATGCGCCGCGCCCAGACGGCCCGGTGGGCGTGGATCACGCCGCGCGGCCGGCCCGAGGTCCCCGATGTGTAGACGATATAGCCGGGGCGGTCAGGATCGCCGGGGCGGAACTCGGTCTCAGGGCCGTCGATTTCGACAACGGTGCACAATGGGCAGGACGGGGTCTCGGGCAGGGCGATGCCGGGGGCAAAGATGATCAGCGCGGGATCAAGATCGGCGGCGATACGGCTGATTTCTGGCACGGTCAGTTGGGCTGAGGTCGGAACGGGAACCAGGCCCGCCCCGGCAGCGGCCAGATAGGCGATCGGAAAGTCTGGCGTGTTGCCCAGCCGTAAAAGGACCCGCGCGCCCGGGGACAGGCCAAGCGCGGCAAAGCCGCCGGCCATGCGCCGCACCCGCTGTTCCAGGGTGCCGTAACTGATGCGTTGCGCCCCCGCCAGCCCAAGGATGGCCAGGGCAATTTTTTCCGGTGACTTGTTTTTTGGATCAAGGATATATGCGGCAAGGTTGAAGCTTGCAGCGGGCGGCGGCGGCGGGCCGATATCGACGATGGACTGCATGGTGCGCCTCAAGGGAACGGGGCGCCGCAGCGCCAATGACGGGCCCGGGCGCCCAGGGCCGGTCTGTTGCCCGGCGGCGCCCGATCGGATCTGCGTTCCGGGCATAATCCGCCCGGGGATGCCATGCAACCGCGCGTGCTTGTGCTGGGCGGGTGGCGGCCCTATGACAACGCCATGGCACATCCCGAGGATATGACACCGCTGCGGATCACGCGCTCCGGGGACGAGACAGAGGGCGAGCCGCTCGACCTGGGCGCGCGGGTGCGCGACCTGCGTAAGGCCCGTGGCTGGACCCTTGAACAGGCCGCGCAGGGGGCCGGGCTGGCGCGCTCGACCCTGTCGAAAATCGAGAACGGGCAGATGTCGCCCACCTATGATGCGCTCAAGAAACTAGCGCAGGGGCTGGAGATTTCCGTGCCCCAGCTGTTCACCCCGCCGGCCGCAGTGCAGGCGACAGGACGGATGACGGTCACGCCGGCCGGTGCGGGACGGATGCAGGCGACGGCAACCTATGAACACGAATTGCTGGCCGGGGCGCTCAGCCGCAAGCGGATGTTGCCCTACCGGGCCCGGATCCGGGCCCGCAGCTTTGAGGAATTCAACGGCTGGGTCCGCCATGACGGCGAAGAATTCCTGCTGGTCCTGACCGGCACGATCCGCCTGCTGACCGAGTTCTATGAACCGGTGGACATGCGCCGGGGCGATAGTGCTTATTATGATGCCGGCATGGGGCATAACGTGATCTCTACCAGTCCCGAGGATGCCACGATTCTCTGGGTCACGTCGCTCCCGGAAACCTGAGCGCACCACATGCCCCGGGCCTGACCGCGCGGCGCAGCCGCGCCGGGCCCAACGCCTTCGGGCCGTCAGGCCCGCAGGGGGCGGGAGGGCCCCTTTGCCATCCATTGGCCAGCAGACCAGACCACCGTCCCAGGGCTCAGGCTAGAGCATGTTGCACAAAAGTGGGTACCGGTTTTGTGCTCCTCGAACATGCATTGCCAAAAACTTAGAGCGTGTCGTGTGAATACGAATGAACGCAAAACGCTCTAGGCATCGCCATCACGCAGCCACTTGCGGATCCGCGCCCGCGCATTGGCGTAGGGTGAAGATGTATTCAACTGGATCATGCGCCCCTTTGTCCATTTGCCATACCAGGCATGCCCGTAAAGCTCGTCCTGACCAGCCGGTCCTTTGCCGCAGTCAGGCGCGCCAGCCGTGCCGGCCAGGCAAGTTGTGGGTAATCACCATAGAACTTCCGTGCCAGCAGGCCCAGTTCGTTCCATTTGAACCCGGCCTCGGGAAACGCGACTGTTCGGCCGAGATCATCCTGTTCCAGCCATTTCAGGACCAACTCGTTCCACCCGATCAGATAAGCAACCAGATCCGCCGGGGACATCCTGGTGCCCCGGGCATGCCCCTCCAGTGATGCCTCTTCCGCCCGTTCCCCGGGAACCCGGTGCAAATCGTCCATCAATCTGTCAAATGTCGTGGAAACCTGGGCAAGCAATTCCGTCTTGCTGCTGGGCACAGTCATGCGCATGTCCTTCCGTAACAGCCCCCCCGAATTTGGGCGATCTCCGGCTTTCTCCCAAAAACGCGCATCCTTTCGCCGTTCCGGGCGGCTTGCGCTTGCCCAGAGGGGCCAAGCCAAGCTATCAGGTTTGCGCTGCGACAAAACGAAGAAACGCGCGAGGGCCGAGCATGCGTCGA
>JBKDZR010000066.1:0-40386 GCA_047971485.1 Qingshengfaniella sp.
GCGTCGGCGAGGATGTTGACGCCTTTCAGCATCTTGTCGCGGGCGTTCGTGTTGAATTTGACGTCTTTCGCAGCCATTGTCAGCTACTCCCTAGTCTTGATTTCGGAAAGGAAAGGGCCCGGGCGGGCAGCAAGGGCACGCGTGTTACGCGATGATCCCGAGGATGTCGCTTTCCTTCATGATCAGCAGCTCTTCACCGTCGATGGTGACTTCGGTGCCGGACCATTTGCCGAAGAGAACCTTGTCGCCGGCCTTCACGGACATCGCGATCAGTTCGCCGGAATCCTTGCGGGCGCCTTCGCCGCAGGACACGATCAGGCCCTCGGCCGGTTTTTCTTTGGCGCTGTCGGGGATGATCAGGCCGCCCTTGGTTTTCTCGTCGCTTTCGACGCGGCGGACCAGAACGCGGTCGTGCAGAGGCTTGAATGCCATCTCTGAGGCTCCTTCGCTCAGTTTGTTCTTCCTGTTGGCACTCGGTCTTGATGAGTGCTAGCAGAGTCGAGATAGAAAGGCTGGCATGGGCTGTCAAGAAGAGGGGCGGCTTTTTCCGGGGTAGGAAGGCCCTTTGCCCTTGGTCCGCCCGAAACAAGGGATGCTGCCGAAAACAAGGGGCGGCAGGGGACCCCGCCTTTTTCGCCGGTGTCAGCGGGCCTTCTGTCATGTCGTTGAAATCAGGCCCCCAGCAGGTCCGCCGCTGCCGTATAGTTCAGGCCCAAGGCCGCCGCCACTGCGCTGTGGGTCAGCTTGCCCTCGGCCACGTTCAGCCCATGGGCCAGATGCGGATCGGCGGCCAGCGCACCCCGCCAGCCCTGATCCGCGATGGCCAGGACATGGGGCAATGTCGCCGTATTCAGCGCCCAGGTCGCTGTCCGTGCCATCGCGCCGGGCATGTTGGCGACACAATAATGCACGACGCCCCCGACATGGAAGGTCGGATCGGCATGGGTGGTGGGGCGTGAGGTCTCGAAACAGCCGCCCTGATCAATGGCCACATCGACCAGAACCGCCCCGGGTTGCATCCGGGAAACCATGTCGCGGGTCACCAGCTTGGGGGCTGCGGCCCCGGGTACCAGGACCGCCCCGATGACCAGATCGGCGCCCAGCACCTGTTCCTCCAGCACTGCCCGTGTCGAAAACAGCACCCGGGCGGAGGCCCCGAAATGCTGCTCCAACCGCTCCAGAACCATGGGGTTGCGGTCCAGAACGGTGACATCGGCGTGCAACCCCACCGCCATCCGGGCCGCGTTTGACCCCACGACCCCACCGCCCAGCACCACCACCTTGCCCGGCGCAACACCGGGCACGCCGCCCAGCAGAACGCCCCGCCCGCCATGGGGCGTCTCAAGCGCCACCGCGCCGGCCTGAACCGCCATGCGCCCGGCCACCTGGCTCATGGGTCTCAGCAGGGGCAGCCCGCCGGTCGCATCGGTGACCGTCTCATAGGCGATGCACACCGCGCCTGAGGCCAGAAGATCCCGGGCCTGATCCGGATCCGGCGCCAGGTGCAAATAGGTGAACAGGATCTGCCCGGTCCGCAGCTTGCTGCGTTCCGAGACCTGCGGTTCCTTGACTTTCACGATCATCTCGGCCTGGTCGAAGACCTGGTCGGGGCCGGATGCGATCTGCGCGCCAGCGGCGGTATAGGCCGGATCTTCGGCACCGATGCCCGCGCCGGCGCCTGTCTCAACCAGTACCTCATGACCATGCGCAACCAGTTCGCGCACGCTGTCCGGGGTCAGACCCACCCTGTATTCGTGGGTCTTGATCTCTTTGGGCACACCGATCCGCATATCGCTTTCCTCCTCGGGCGGTGCCCGCATCCGGCACCTTGTTCCGGCAGGATTGCGGCATGGGACAGGATTGCGCAAGGCGTGGTGCTGCCCGGGTGGGGCGCGATTGCGGGGCAAGATCCGGCCGATGGCGTGGTTTTTCTATTGGCAGCCACTATATCTTGTATGAAGAAGAAATCGTAACCCATTGATTCAGAAAAAAATTGACTGCGAATCAGCTTTGACTCATCTTGGCCCGCATAACGCGCGAAACAGTGCGGCGACGAGGCGGACCCATGACCAAGACAAAACCCAAGGCAGCGACGCTGCCCCTGAATGAAATTTTGTGCGGCGACAGTGTCGAGATGATGCGCGGCTTGCCCGATGCCTCGGTTGATCTGGTCTTTGCCGATCCGCCCTACAACCTGCAATTGCGCGGGGATCTGCACCGGCCGGATAACAGCCGCGTCGATGCGGTGGATGATGCCTGGGATCAGTTCGCCAGCTTTGCCTCCTATGACACCTTCACCAATGCCTGGCTGGCCGAGGCCAAGCGCGTTCTGAAACCTGATGGCGCGATCTGGGTGATTGGCAGCTATCACAACATTTTCCGGGTCGGTGCGGCCCTGCAGAACCAAGGCTACTGGATCCTGAATGATGTGGTTTGGCGCAAGTCGAACCCGATGCCGAACTTTCGCGGCAAGCGCCTGACCAACGCCCATGAGACGCTGATCTGGGCCTCACGTGGCGAAGGGGCCAAGTACACGTTCAACTACGAGGCGTTGAAGGCCCTCAACGAAGGGGTGCAGATGCGATCCGACTGGGTGCTGCCGATCTGCACGGGCCATGAACGGCTGAAGGATGAAACCGGTGCCAAGGCCCATCCGACGCAAAAGCCCGAGTCCCTGTTGCACCGGGTTCTGGTTGGCACCACCAATCCCGGCGATGTCGTGTTGGATCCGTTTTTCGGCACCGGCACGACGGGCGCAGTGGCGCGAATGCTGGGCCGCGATTTCATCGGGATCGAACGGGAAGAGGCCTATATCAAGGCGGCCAAGGCGCGCCTGTCGCGGGTGCGGCCCTTTGATCGCTCGATGCTGGAGGTGACGCGCTCCAAACGTGCCGAACCACGTGTGCCCTTTGGCCAACTGGTTGAGCGGGGCATGCTGCGCCCGGGCGAGGTGCTGACCTCGACAAACGGGCGCCACTCGGCCCGGGTGCGGGCGGATGGGACGCTGATCGCCAAGGATGTGAAGGGCTCGATCCATCAGGTGGGTGCGGCGCTGGAAGGCGCGCCCAGTTGCAATGGCTGGACCTATTGGTGCTACCGCCGTGAGAACGCCCATGTGCCGATTGACGTGCTGCGCCAGCAGATCCGATCCGAGCTGTAACCCTATATCCGGCGGAGGGCGGGGCAAAGGCGCTGGCGCCATCCGCCTTCCGGACCGCACAGCGATCTATGGCGTGTTGCGTTCCTTCGCCGTCACACGACACGCTTTCAGTCTTTGACACCGCATGTTTGGGGGGCACAAAGCCGCTACCCACTTTTGTGCAGACAGGGATCGGCGCGGCCTGTATCGCCGTTGGGCATGTGTTGCGGGGGCAGTCTGCAAGGCTGCGAAGGGCAGGCCTTGGGTCCTGACGATCGTTCAGCGGGGATTGTGATCACAGATCAGCGGGAAGAATGGTGCCGCTGAAGGGACTCGAACCCCCGACCCCATCATTACGAATGACGTGCTCTACCAGCTGAGCTACAGCGGCATTCTTCTCTCGCATCGGCGCGGTGAATGCCCGACCTTCGGCAGAGGGCCATATGCAGGCGGGCGGCAGCGCGCTGGCCCGTTTAAACTGCAGCGGGGCACCGCGCAAGGGGAAATCCGGGCGGGGCGTCTAAAATTCACGGCGGTTTTTCAGATGGATCGGGGGCGATCCGCCGGGGTCAGTCTGGGAAGGCGACGGCAAAAGGGGCCTCAACCGACACGGTGCCAACGCTGCTGGCCTGCGCCGCGCTGAGGACGATGACCTTGGTCCCGGGCGCGACCTGGTCGTAAAGGTGGATGATGTCCTGCTGGAACAGCCGGATGCAGCCCGAGGACACCGACTGGCCCACCGACCCCGGATAGGGGGTGCCGTGGATGCGATAAAGCGTATCGCGCCCGCCCCGATACAAATACAGCGCCCGCGCCCCCAAGGGGTTGTCCAGTCCACCGGGCATGCCGCCCCGCCACGGTTCGTTCAGTTCGGGGTCACGGCGCAGCATGTTTGCCGTCGGCGTCCAGGTCGGCCATTCGCGTTTGAACGGGATGGTCGCCCGGCCCGAGAAATTCCGCCCCGCCTCGCCAACGGCCACAGTATAGCGCAGCGCCTGCCCATCTTCGAGGATGAGATAGAGCCGATGGGCATAGGGATCGACGATGATCGTGCCGGGGGCCTCGTCTGTGGTGTACGGGACGATCTGGCGCATGGTGTCGGCGGTCAGGTACTGGGAGGGCACCGCCGGAATGACGACATCGCCATCCCGGACCGACCCGTACTGTCGCATCGCCTGCGGGGCCAGGGGCCCGGATCCGTCCAGCCGGGGGTCGCTGGGAACGCAGGCCCCCAGCAGTAAAAGGCCGACAAGCGCCAGGATGGTGTGACGAGGGCGGGGGAGGCGGTTGGTCTGGGGCATGGATCTGTTCTTCTTTCGGGGCGGGGCGGGGCGGGGCGGGGCCGGTGTTGGGGCGGGGCCGGTATTGGGGTGCCTCGGCGGATCAGTTGATCATCGCTTCGGCGCCGTTGGCCAGCGACATCATGATGGCTATGGTCAGCACGACCGACAGGGCCCCCGCGACCAGCCCGCCGGCCACGACCAGCCCGTCGTGTTCAATCAGGCCGACTCCGACAATGAACAGCGACACCGCCGGGAACCAGCCGCTCAGCGGGATGGGCAGGAACAGGGTGAAGGCGACGATGAACAGCGCGACACCGATGGGGCGTTCGTAGCGACGGGCGAAGATCCGGCTGTAGCGCCGATGCAGCCTGCGTTCCAGCCGCCGGGTGATCGGGCGCAGTCGCAAGAGGGCGCGGCGCACCTTGTCATGGTCCAGTTTGCGCCGGGCCAGGAACCCGGGCAGCCGGATATGGGAAAACCCCAGCGCCATCTGCGCTGTGGCCAGCAGTACGGGCAGGGCGGTGATGACCGAGGACCCGGGGGGCAATGGCAGCAGGGTCAGCAGCGAAAATACGACGATCGCCCAGCCGAAGGACCGGTCGCCAAGCGCCAGCAGCAAGTTGCCCACGGTCAGTACGCCGGCCCTGTGCTGTTCGCGGGACACCCTGATGATCGGCAGCGAAAGCGAGGGGCGCTTGTCCGCTGCCCGCCGGTTGTCCATCCCAAGCCTCCATGCTGTCGGGTTTCGCGGCAAAGGCCGCCCGATCATAGCTTTAACCCGACGGAGGTGACCAGATTCTTACGCATCGGGGATCTGTTGGTGTGGCGGCTTGACTGCACCGGTGGCGGCTTTTTGCTGTACCGTGCCGCAAGGGGCGGCTGGCAAGACGGAACCGGGATGCGTGTCGTGGGGATCCGGGCCCGTTGCCGCGCCTCCGCTGCAGATCATCCGTTGCCGTGTCCCCTTGTGGGGCTCAGCCCTGCCGGCCCAGTTCCGCGCCCCGGTCGCGCGCGGCGCGGGTGGCCTCAATCACCAGGGTGGTCATCCGGTGGTTGGTCATGAACACCTGCAAGGCGGCGGCGGTGGTGCCGCCCGGGCTGGTCACCTGTTCGCGCAGCACACCCGGTGGGGTTTCGGCGGTCTGGGCCATGCGGCCCGCGCCGGCCACGGTCTGGCGGGCCAGCAGCCCTGCGGTGTCAGCGGGCAGGCCAAGGGCGACCCCCGCCTCTGTCAGCGCTTCGATGAAGTGAAAGACATAGGCAGGCCCGGATCCCGAGATCGCGGTGACCGCATCCATCAGCCCCTCATCTTCGATCCAGGCCACGGCACCGGAATGGCTCAGCAAGGTCTCGGCCAGGGCGCGACGGTTCGTGGGTACACCCGGCCCGGCACACAGCACCATCATCCCCTCGCCAATTGCGGCGGGCGTGTTGGGCATGCAGCGGATGATCGGCGTGGCCTCGGGCAGGGCGGCGGCCATGGTGGCCAGCGGGATCCCGGCGGCAACCGAGACAAAGGCTGCCCCGTGCCGCGCCAGATCCGCGCATTCGGCCAGAACCGGGGCGATCATCTGCGGTTTGACCGCCAGCACCACCAGATCGGCGGACAGGCCAGCGGGCAGGTCGCTCAGGCTGGCTACGGCGATGGCGCCGGTTTCGCCGGCACGCGCACGCAAGGGGGCGGCGGGTTCCACGACATGGACGGCCAGGGCGGGATCGGCACGTAACCAGCCCGACAGCATCGCGAATCCCATATTCCCGCAGCCGACCAAGACGATGCGATGTGTCATGTGCCTGTTCCCCTTGTTATCCTGCGGGATCTCTACGTCGGTGCCGGACAGCGGGCAAGATCCTTGGGGATGCAGCGGCCCGGTGCTCCGTCGTCGCCCGTGCCGGACCAAAGGCCCTCCGGTGCAGAACAGGCCTGACCCGACGGCCGCAATCGCCCACCGCCGCGCGGGAACCGCGCGGCCGGGCCCAACGGGAGGAGACGCCGAGAGGCGTCGAACGACGGGCGGGAGGGCCGTTTCCCGGCATCAGCGCCCCGTCGCCAGAATCGCCACCGATCCCGATCGTCGGGCCGCCAGCCCCTTGGCGGCGCGCCAGGCCCGCAAGCCGCTGGTGCAGACGAACACCACCCGTTGCCCTTCGGCCGGGATCAGATCATCCAGCGCCTCGGCGGGGATCCGGCAGGCATGGGGGACGGGCAGGTCGGGGGCCTCGACCGTATCGCGCAACTCCACCACCAGATCGCCGGGGCCGATCTCATCGCGGCCAAGGATGACCGGCAGGCATGTCCCCGGCTCCGGCGCGCCATCAAAGCGAAAGCCGGAGAACCGCCAATATGCCAGATCCATCTGGATCATCTGTCCCAGCGGTGAAGGGTCATGCCCCAGCAGCACCGCCAGAACCATCTGTGCCTGCAGCGCGGCCAGTGCCGCCACCGCCGGTCCCATCACCCCGGTCTCGGCGCAATTGGACAGGCTGGGGGGCAGATCGGGAAAGACGGCGCGATAGCTGGGCGCCCCCCCGCAGAACCCGCCGACATAGCCCGCCCGCCCCAAAACCGACGCACTGATCAACGGCACCCCCGCTTCGGTGCACAGATCCGACAGGGCATAGGTCACGGCGAAACTGTCGGCAGCATCGACGATGATATCGACATCCGCGATCAGTTGCCGGGCCAGGGGGGGATCAAGGCGTGCGTGGATTGCCGTGGCCTGACAGGCCGGGGCCAAGGCGCACAGGGCACGTGCGGCGGCGCTGGCCTTGGGCTGGCCAATATCGGACATGCGATACAGAACCTGACGATGCAGGTTGCTCTCCTCGACCACATCGTGATCGAGAATGCGCAGGGTCCCGCATCCTGCCCCGGCCAAAAGCGGCAGCAGACCGGATCCCAGCCCCCCTGCGCCAACCACCAGCACCCGCGCTGCGGCCAGCCGCGCCTGTCCCCGGGGCCCGATCTCGGGCAGGCAGATCTGCCGGGCGTAGCGATCGGTCATGGCTTGCCCCGGGTGGCGGCGATCCAGTTGCGACAGCGGGCCTCAGGGTCGGGCGCCTGCTGGATGTCGGTGACCACCGCCGCGCTGTCGGCCCCCGCAGCAAAGACTGCAGGCAAGCGCGCCGGGGTCAGCCCACCGATGGCAACCAGCGGCAGATCCCCGATGCGGCGTTTCCAGTCGGTCACCCTCTCCAGCCCCTGCGGCCCCCACTTCATCTTCTTCAGCAGCGTCGGATAGACCGGTCCCAGCGCCACATAGGCGGGATCATGGGCCAGGGCACGGTCCAGTTCCGTTTCGTCATGGGTGGACAGACCCAGACGGATCCCGGCCCGGGCCAGCGCCGGGAAATCGGCCGTGTCCATGTCCTCTTGTCCGAGATGAACGAAATCCACCCCCAGATCCAGGGCCAGGGCCCAGTGATCGTTGAGGATCAGCTGGGCGCCATGGGTGCGGCAGATGGCCATGGCGCGCTGCACCTCATGACGCAGCGGATCAGCGGGCAGGTCCTTGGCCCGCAATTGCACGGTCCGCACCCCCAGCGGCACCAGCCGTTCCATCAGCGCGGCGGTGCCGGTGATCAGATAAAAGCGGTCGATCATGTCAAGAGATCCGCCATGCCGAAGACCGGGGTCGAGGCCTGGGCCATGTCGCGCGGGCCCATCAGCCCGGCCTCATGGGCCCGTTTTCCCGCCGCAACCGCCTGCCCAAAGGCGGCGGCCATGCCCACGGGATCGCCGGCCCTGGCCACGGCAGTGTTCAGCAGCACCGCGTCAAAGCCCATCTCCATCGCCAGTGCCGCCTGGCTGGGGGAACCGATCCCGGCATCAATGATCAGCGGGACGCCGGGGAAATGGGCCCGCATGCTGCGCAGTCCGTCGATGTTGCGCAACCCCTGGCCCGATCCGATGGGCGCCCCCCAGGGCATCAGCACCTTGCAGCCGGCGGCAAGCAGGCGTTCGCCGACGATCAGATCCTCGGTGGTGTAGGGGAAGACGGCAAAGCCTTCACCCGCGAGGATACGGGCGGCCTCGACCAGGGCGAAGGGATCGGGTTGCAGGGTGTCGGCATGGCCGATCACTTCCAGCTTGATCCAGTCTGTGGCAAAGAGTTCGCGGGCCATTTGTGCCGTGGCCACCGCCTCTTTCACCGTATGGCAGCCGGCGGTGTTGGGCAGGATACGGCACCCGCTGTCGGTCAGGATGTCGCGAAAGGCCGCCCCCTCGGGGCCCTCGCGGCGCAACGAGACGGTGATCACCTCAGCGCCCGAGGCGGTAATGGCCTGACGCAGGGTTGCCGGCGATGGATATTGCGCCGTGCCCAGCATCAGGCGCGATGTCAGGTTGACCCCGTAGAACATCCTCAGCCCCCCTGCATCGGTGACAGGATTTCGACCCGGGCACCATCCGTCAGGGGGGTGTCGGCGCGGTGTAGCCGGGGGACGAAGGTGCCGTTCAGGGCCGTGGCCACGCTGTCGGTGGCAAGGCCCCGTTCCTCGATCAGCGCGGCAAGGGTTGGGGCGGCGGTCTCGATCCGGGTGCCGTTCAGGTCAATCTGCATGGTGGGGCTCCGTTGCAAGGGCCGCGGCCAGCCGTTCCGCCAGGATCGGGGCGGTCAGAAAGCCGTGGCGATACATGCCATTCAGGTGGATGCGATCGCCGGTTCGGCGGATCGCGGGGATGTTGTCCGCAAAGGCGGGGCGCAGCCCGGCGCCGGTTTCGATCACCTCGGCCTCGGCGAACCCGGGGTGAACGGTATAGGCCGCCGACAGCAGCTCCATCACCGCGCGGGCGGTGATCGGGCCGGGCCGGGCACTTTCGATCATGGTGGCGCCGATCATGTAGCGGCCCTGTCCGCGCGGGACGATGTAGCAGGGAAAGCGTGGGTGCAGCAGCCGGACAACCCGGGTCAGGGTGACATCGGGCGCGCGGAGGCCCAGCATCTCGCCACGCACGGCGCGCAGATCGGCCAGCCGGTCGCGGGCGGCCAGGCCCCGGCAGTCGATGATCCGGCCCCGGGGCTGACCGTCGCGGCGGGGGATGCCCCGGGCGCGCAGGGTCTCGGCTAGGGTGGCCAGGGCCGTGCGGGGGTCCATATGTCCCTCGGAGGGGAAGAACAGACTGCGGGCAAAACGTCCGGCCAGATCGGGTTCCAGTGTGCCGGGATCGGTCGGTGCATGGCCGGTGGTGACACGGGCAAAGCGATCCAGTTCCGCCCCGTCCCGGGCCGGGGCGATGACCAGCGTGCCGCGCCGGACCACACCGGGCACCCGCACTGCCCACCAGTCCAGTGCGCCCTGGCCCAGGCGGACCACCGTGTCCGGGGCGCTTTCGCCTTCGCAAAAGGGGGCCAGCATGCCGCCGGCCAGGTGCGAGGCGGGTGGGGGTGCATCGGCGGGCGCGATCAGTTCCACCGGCAAGCCCCGTTCGGCCAGGGCCGTGGCGACGCACAGCCCGGCAACACCGCAGCCCAGCACCGAGAACAGGGGTGCCTGTGTCATCTGTACCGGTCCTGTTGTCGGCCCATCCGCCTGTCCCCCCAATCATGTTCCGGGTGGGGCGGGGCAGAACGGGGCCGGTGGGCGGGCACATGGCCCCCTGCGGCCCGAAAGGTCCGCCCATCTGCAAGTTTGGGGGTGCCTTCGGTCTTCCTACGCCAGCATCACCTGGTTCAGGTTTTAAGGGTCGCCTCGCCGCAGGATGGATCCCGCGTCGTCAGCCTCTCAGTCCCCTGGCGGGACTCCCCTGACTTCGCGGGAAAGGATGGGGGGAATGGCGGGGCGGGTCAAGGGCTTCTTGCTTTCTGGTCTTGGGCAGGGGCGCATGGCCCCTGGCAAAAGGCGGGGGGGTGCCTTTTGCGCCGTTGACGATCCTGAAGCAGAGGGTACGCGGAGCAGTTTGCCGGTGTCCCGGATGCAAATGAACCGGCAGGGGGATGACTTACACCAACGGCCCTAAGGATTGACCGCTTGCGACAGGCGGCTTTGCGGACAGAGCTGCCGTTACCACCAGCGCGCAAGCCGCGCCAGCGCCGGACCGGGGGCTGGCGCATCTGCCCTATGAACCACGCGATTTATGGCTGCCGTGGTAGCAAAACCCCAGAGCGTGGGGTAACGGTGGCCGAGCGCCAGACCGGTGGGCCGGTCCGGCGCTGGTGCGGCGCCCGTTCCGGGCTTGTCCTGCGCCGTGAAGGGTCAGGGACAGAATGGCCTCAAAGCGGTCATTTTCCAAAGCCATTGATATCAGCCGTCGGTTAAGCAGGAGAGCTGCAAAGGACGCACCGGGTTCCGAATGCAAATTCCGCGCACCCAGACACACCCAGCCGCCTGCGAGAGATGCCGTGCCTGCCTGTCTAAGCAGATATTCTCGGCGTCACCCACGAATGCCTGCTCAGGGTTCCTTGTTCTGCAGGATTTTTAGCCCAAAACCGGTGGCCACTTTTGTGAAATCCTGCTCAGAGCGTATCGCGTTCATTCACCCACGCAACACGGTCTGCCATTTGAACCGTAGTTCCACGACGCCGGGAACCCGGTGCCCAGTTTTGGGCGGGCATGCCTTGAACAGACAGTCGCGGCTTCGTCTGCGACTGTCTGTTCAGGGTCATTTGATTTTGCGGGATTTGCACCCGCACATCCGTGGTCTCTTTTCGGAAATCATGCTTAGCCGTGATAGGCGCAGGCGATCCCGGCCTTGTCACAGGCCTTCTGCGTCACGGCGGGGCAGAACCGGCCAAAGTTGTAGTGCGGGGCCTTTTCATCGCGCAACTCCACCCGGCCCGAGACCTCGACCATCGGCAGGAGCATGTCCTGAACCATCATCGCCGGCAGGGCCATCAGACCCAGCCGCAGGTCCTCAATCACGATCTGGCCACCCTTTTTGGCCGCCAGAAGCAGATCGGGGTCCTGCAACAGACCGGCGGCCAGAACCGCCTCGGTGCCGCCCAGATGCACCGTTTTGCTGGCTTTGGGCTGGCGCCAGACATTGACCGCGCCGGTCGCCTGCAAACCGGCCCCGTCAACCGGGACCATGTCGATCAGGGTTTTGGCCCCGGCCCCGATCACGGGCAGACCCTCCAGCGCGTAGCCGAAGGCCATGGTCGCCTCGCCTGCGCCGGATCGCAGCTCCTGTCCCTTTTCGTCCAGTTCCGCCACCTGGATCAGGGACAGCACCGGATCGGCGGCATGCTTCAGGTCGAAACCGCCCCGTTCCGCCATGTCCCGGGCCAGATCCAGCGCTGCCGCTGCCGCCTTGCGCCCCAGGGTCAGGTGCGGGCCGTCGGATGTTTTGCCCTCGGTCAGGTCGGGCCAGTCGCGCAATTCGCTGTCGTGCTCCTGGGCGGCGGCGATATCGGTGGCCCAGACCGCCCCCGAGGCATGGAAGAATTCCACCTCGCCCCGGGGCGTGATCAGGGCACGGCCGAATTCGGAACATGCGTCGCGTGGGCGCCCCAGCCTGAGGGCTTCGACCAGTGCGGTCATCCCTTTGGCCCGTTGGTCGTAATCGGGGGTTGCCACGCTGACCACCGGCCCGATATCGGGCAATTTCGGCAGGTCGCGCTCAAAACGGATGTCCTTGATATCAAGTGTCATGGTGTCTCCCCCTTCAGCACGTGCCACTGGCGGTCCAGAAGGACCGGTTGGTCACCGGATCCGACGGTTCGCCCTTGGTGATCTTTTCGTTGTAGGTGTTGACCCAGCTTCCCCCCGAGGTGTTGCCATTGGCCCGCAGATAGGCCCAGCGGACCTGGCTGCCTTCGACCAAGCGGTTGGCCTTTTTCCAGGCTTCGCGGATCGGGTAGTGGTTCCAGAAGGAGAACAGGTAGTGATAGGCACCGCCATAAAGGGCAAAATGCTGCCCGCGCGCGTTCTGCCCGCCCCCGGAATACGAGTTGGTCCAGAACCCGCACATATAGTGCAGGCGCTTGAAGGCCGGGATCCAGCGCCCGACGGAATTGCCCGCTTCGTGGCGCAGCACCTGACAGGCATGGCTGGCCCAGACCTCCAGATCGCCCATGCCGAAATCGATGTTGTCGCTGGTCGTCACCCAGCCATCGGACACGGCAAACCCGTCCGTATAGCCGTGCGAGGACATTTGCAGGCAATCCACCTGCTCGGATTTTTCGCTGTAACTGGCGGTGACGGTGAAATCCTTTTCCAGCACCGCGCTGTCGCCATGGTCCTGGGTCCAGTCGAACCCAGGGGCTATGGCCCAGGTCGAACCAAAGCTTTGTGCCTCAAGCCGTCGGCCATCGAGACCGTCCTTGATCCACCAGGATCCCATGCGTTTGGCCATGATCGTCCTCCTTCCCCTTGATGTGCGGGTGCGCCGGATCCGACCGGGCCAGCCCCCGCAATGGGGTCAAGTCTGGGGCGGCGATGGTGTCGGCAACAGTTCGGGAAACCGGACTGGCCGCGCCTGATGACGGGGGAATTCCGGACTTTGCCGGGGCCATCGCCCCGGGCAGGCGGATCGGGCCCTGTGCTTGCCGGACAGGTTTGCGACGGCGACGGACCGGTTGCCCTGCGTCCCGTCCCGGGGTAGCGAGGGGCAGTTCACCGGAGAGGCGCATTTGATGCAGACGATATCGGAAATCAGATCGCATGGCGGCACCCAGGGCGTCTACAAGCACGCTTCGGACGCCTGTGGATGCGACATGACCTTTGCCCTTTACCTGCCATCTCAGGCCAAGGCCGGACCGGTCCCGCTGTTGTGGTACCTTTCGGGCCTGACCTGCACCCATGAAAACGCCATGGTCAAGGCCGGGATGCAGGCCTTCGCGGCCAAGTATGGCATGGCGGTGTTGCTGCCCGATACGTCACCGCGCGGCACGGGCGTGGCCGACGACGCGGCTTTTGATCTGGGGCAGGGCGCGGGGTTCTACGTCGACGCGACCGAAACCCCCTGGGCGCCAAACTATCGCATGTGGCAATATGTGACCGAGGAATTGCCTGCCCTCGTCGCCGAAAGCTTTGCCATCGACCCCGAGCGTCAGGCAATCACCGGCCATTCCATGGGCGGGCATGGGGCCCTGACCGTGGCAATGACCCATCCCGACCGCTTCACCAGCGTTTCGGCTTTTGCGCCCATTGCCCATCCGACCCGGTCAAACTGGGGCCGCACGCAGTTCGCGGCCTATCTGGGGACCGATGAAAGCACCTGGGCTGCCCATGATTCCACTGTGCTGATGACCGAAAAGGGCTTTGACGGGCCGGTGCTGATCGACCAGGGCACCGATGACCAGTTCCTCGATCTGCTGCGGCCCGGGGCACTGGCCGGGGCCATGGCTGGACGGCGTCAGCCCGGTGTCTACCGGATGCAGAAGGGCTATGATCACAGCTACTTCTTCATCGCCAGCTTCATGGGCGATCATATGGCGTTCCACGCCGAGGCGCTGGGGCTGGCGTAAGGCCCAAGGTCGCGGGCGGTTCCGGCCCGCGTTCCTGCGCCGGGCCGGGGACAAGGCCCGCTTCCGCCGGGCTGGCGCTTGGCTGAAGGGGGGCAGCCGCTCACGATCAAAAATGGGGCGGCAGCATCAGCGTGAAATCATAAGCTTGCAGCCAAACAACATGATCATAATAAAGCCGTTTGGCTATGTGGCTTATCTTGTGATGGACAACAGCGATAGCCGCTCAGATCTGCACTGTCTCCCGGACCGGTTCCAGCGGTCGTTCGCGGATCGGCAGGTGGACGATGGCGCTGAAGGCCCCGATTCCCACGCCGATCCACCAGACCAGGGTGTAATCGCCCATCGTGTCATACAGACGCCCCCCCAGCCACACACCCAGGAAACTGCCCAGCTGGTGGCTGAAGAACACGATCCCGTAAAGTGTGCCCATGTAGCGCAGCCCATAGATATAGGCGACCAACCCAGAGGTCAGGGGCACCGTCGCCAGCCACAGCATGCCCATCAGCCCCGAGAAAACCAGTACGCTGACCGGGGTGATCGGTGACATGATGAACCAGGCCGCCACAACGGTGCGCGCGGCATAGATCCCGGCCAGCAGGTACTTTTTCGGTAGCCGCCCGCCCAGCCAGCCGGCCAGCAGGGTGCCCACGACATTCGCCACCCCGATCAGCGACAGGGCCACGGCCCCCAGCGCCGAGGTGCTGGTGATCCCCAGCCCCTCCAGCACGCCGCCGGGGGTGATCGGGCCGCACAGTTCTGTCACGAAGGCGGGAAAATGCGCGGTGATAAAGCCCAGTTGATAGCCGCAGGAAAAGAACCCGGCGAAGATCAACGTATAGGATGGATCGCGCAAGGCACGGCGCAGGATCGTGCCCATGCTGTCGTGCAGTTCGGCCCGGCTGGCGGCGGGGGTCTTTATCAGCGGCAGCACCGCCAGGGTGGCCATGACAGCGCCGGCAAAGGCCAGAAAGGCGATCTGCCAGGATCCGACGGCGACCAGCCATTCGGCCACGGGCGGTCCCACAACCTGCCCGGCCGACCCCGCAGCCGTGGCGATGGCCAGGGCCATGGAACGGTTCTTGTCGCTGGATGTGCGCCCGACCACCGCCAGGATCACGCCAAAGCCGGTACCTGCAACACCGAACCCGACCAGGATCTCCAGCAGTTGGTGCTGTCCCGGGGTCACGGCGAAACTGGACAGGACCAGCCCCAGCGCATAGGTCGCACTGCCCAGCACGATTGCCTTGCGGTCGCTCAGCTTCTCGGCGATGGCGCCAAAGATCGGCTGGCCGATCCCCCAGGCCAGGTTCTGGATTGCGATGGCCAGCGAGAATTCTGCCCGCGGCCAGCCGAATTCCGCAGCGATGGGGATCTGGAACACCCCGAAAGAGGCGCGCACGGCAAAGCTGACAAGGATGATGACGCAACCGGCGAACAAGACGGGCGTGAACAGACGGGCGTCGGACATGGGGCCTCTCTCAGGCGGGGTAGGTTTCTGTCTATCGCATGTCCGGGCCGGGGGGCCAAGGCATGTGACCGAAGAGAGAGGGCAGATCCATCAATGGCGATGTTGGGACGTCCTGTGTTGGACAAGCACCTCAACAGGGTGCTGCGATTGCCCCGGCGGGCAATACGCGGGCTGTAACCGGATCACGGATTTGCCCGGATCTTGGGCAACACTCTGGGGGACCTGGCCGTGTCATAGGGCAAGATCGTCTTTGGCTTGCAGGACGGGGGGAGATCTGCATCATTTGTGATGAGGGGGCCGTCTGTCGGCCGCCGCCCGATCGCATGAGGTGCGAAATGAGCACAACCTGGATCAAACAGCCGCTGAGCATTCTGGCCGCAGGGGCCGAAAACGGGATCGTCGTCTCCGGGGATCGGATCGTTGAACTTGTGCCCCGGGGGGGAACGCCGCGGACCCCTTGTGATACGGTTTTTGACGCGTCCGAACATGTGGTGCTGCCGGGGCTGATCAACACCCATCATCATGTTTTCCAGACCCTGACTCGGGCCCACCCCGAGGCGATCAACAAGGAACTCTTCCCCTGGCTCGAAAGTCTTTACCCGATTTGGGCCAGCAAGCTGAGCCCCGAGGGCTTTCGCCAGGCCAACAGGTTGGCGATGACGGAATTGATGCTGTCGGGCTGCACCACCGCGTCGGATCACCACTATCTGTTCAACCCTGGGCTGGAGGGGGCGTCGGATATCCAGGCCGAGGAAGCGTGCGATACGGGCATCCGTTTCGTGATCAACCGGGGATCGATGAACCTGTCGAAAAAGGATGGCGGCTTGCCGCCCGACACGGCCGTGCAGGACGAGGACACGATCCTGGCGGATTGCGAACGGGTGTTGCAGCGCTATCATGACACCTCTGACGGGGCGATGCTGCAGGTTGCGCTGGCCCCGTGTGCGCCGTTCACCGTGACCAAGCGGTTGATGATCGAAAGCCGTGATCTGGCCGAGAAATACGATTGCCAGCTGCACACGCATCTGGCCGAAACGCTGGACGAAAACGACTATTGCGCCACGCATTTCAACTGTCGGCCGCTGGATTACCTGGAAGAGGTCGGCTGGCTGAGCCCCCGGGTCTGGTTGGCGCATGGCATTCATTTCAACCATGACGAGATCTGCAAGCTGGGCAAACACGGTGTCGGGGTATGTCATTGTCCGACCTCCAACATGGTGCTGGCGTCGGGACATTGCCGGACCAGAGAGTTGGAACAAGCCGGTGTTGCCGTGGGGTTGGGGGTGGATGGTTCGGCTTCGAACGACAATTCCAACCTGATCGAGGGGGTGCGGCATGCGCTGATGCTGAACCGTCTGACCTATGATGCGGCCTCGATCACCCATTTTGATGTGTTCCGCTGGGCGACTGAAGGCTCGGCCAGGTGCCTTGGGCGGGACGATATCGGCCGCATCGTGCCGGGGTGTCAGGCTGATCTGGCCCTGTTCCGTCTGGATGAGCTGCGGTTTTCCGGGGCCGGTGATCCGCTGGCCGCGCTGGTCCTGTGTGGGGCCCATCGTGCCGACCGGGTGATGATCGCCGGTGTCTGGCAGGTTATGGATGGTCTGCCGGTCCATATTGATGTTGAACGGTTGCGCGCCGAACATGGCGCGGCGGCCCGGAGGTTTCTGGACCGTCTGTGACAGATTTCCGCATGATGCGATGCCTCTTGGGCATGTCCTGTCACCGGCAGGGCCCGGCTGGGACAAATCGGGGCCAAGCCCTTGTCCCACAGGTGGATAAGGGGGGTCAGGCGGCGTCGGTATCGCGCCGGTGCCGCCGGGCGTCGGCCTGGTCCCGGGCGCGGTCCTGATCCCAACTGTCGTAAAGGGTGCCATGGCGCGCTTCACGCCGGGCATCGACACGTTCGCGCAGCAGGACACCGGCGGACAGCAGGGCGATGGTCACCACGGCGCCACCGGCCCAGCCAAAGATGAAGGCACTGCCCCAGCCAAAGCCGGCAGCCCGCCCACCAAGGGCCATGGCGGCGCTGATCACCCCGTCAATCACCAGAACGGCGATCGGTGACAGGGATTTGCGGACCTCCTGATCAGGATGGTCTTCCGACGGAAACCGGGCGAACCTGCCCTGCGCATTTTGCATCTTTATCTCCTGCAGTTGCGAGGAGACCGTTCTGATCCCGTGGCAAAGACCTGGGGGCCTGCCTTCCCAAGGAAACGTAGCGCGGCTTTCGGGACAAAGCCAGTCAGAGAATGGCGGTGTTTACAATTGTTTGCATAATTTCAAAGGCATGGTGCCGGTGTGTGCCCGGGTCAGGGTTTGGGCGGCGACCGAGATGGCGATGGCCTGAGGGCTTTTGCCAAGGGCAGGATCTCCGATCGGGCAGGCGATGCGTGCGATTTCTGCCGGTGCATGGCCCAGATCCGCCAGCCGGCGCTGAAACCGGGCCCATTTCGTGGCGCTGCCAATCAGGCCGGCATGGGCAAAGCCCCGGGTCAGCAGGGCATCGCACAGGGCCAGATCAAGGGCATGGGAATATGTCAGGATCAGGTGCTCCGCTTCGGGGGGGGCATGAGGGGCCAAATCTGCAGGTCTGGCCGCAGGCAGGCAGCTGATGCCAACCGGGATCGCATCTGGAAAGCGGCCACGCCCCGTATCCACCCAGGTGATCGCCAGGTCGGGCAGGGGGGCCAGTACGGCGATCAACGCACGCCCGACATGGCCTGCCCCCCAGATCCATAGGGGCCGGGCCGGGGGTGTGGCCATCTCCAGCAGCCAACCATGGCGCAGCAGCGGCGTGGCCAGCACCCCCTCGCCCCGCGCTTGCCGGGTCGCCTGTTGCAGGGTCAGAGGGACAGGGGCGTCCCCGGTGATCCGGCGCAGGGCCGGGCCGGTTGCGGGCATTTCGGCCAGCCGGGCGGCATCCCAGATCTCGGTGACCAGATGCACCGCACCGCCACAGCATTGGCCCAAGCTTGGCCCCAGTGCATGGTGGTCCACCCGGTTCTGGCCGCTGGCCAGGGCCTCGCGTGCGGCCTGGGCCGCTTGCCATTCCAGTGCGCCGCCACCGATCGTGCCCTCTTGCCCGCCGGGCCAGATCAGCATCGCGGCCCCTGCCTCGCGCGGGGCAGAGCCGGCAATCCGGGCCACCAGAACGCGGGCAATCCGGCCATGATGCGCGACCGCCGCAGCCAGCCTGTCGAGGGCCAGGGTCATGGGGCATCCCTCCGCGCACGCGCTACGGCGGCCAGGATTCGCTCTGGCGTGGCTGGCGCATCCAGATCCGGGTAATGGGGGCCACAGGCCGCTACGGCATCTGACAGCGCCATCAGCGCCGAGATCCCCAGCATCAGCGGCGGCTCACCCACCGCCTTGGAGCGATAGATGGTTTCTTCGCGGTTGGCCCCATCCCAAAGCGATACGTTGAACACCCGGGGCCGGTCGGAACAGGCCGGGATCTTGTAGGTGGACGGCGCATGGGTGCGCAGCCGACCTGCGGCATCCCAGACCAGTTCCTCGGTGGTCAGCCAGCCCGCGCCCTGCACATAGCCGCCCTCGATCTGGCCGATATCCAGCGCCGGGTTCAGGGAACGACCACAATCATGCAGGATATCGGCGCGCAGGATGCGGTTCTCGCCTGTCAGCGTGTCGATCACCACCTCGGTCAGCGCGGCGCCATAGGCGAAGTAGAAGAACGGCCGCCCGGTTCCGCGCAGCCTGTCCCAGACGATACCCGGCGTGCGGTAGAACCCGGTGGCCGACAGGCTGATCTGCCCCTCATAGGCCTGCTTCGCCGCCTCATCGAAGCCAAGGCTTTCCCCACCCAGCCATACCCGATCATCGGCGAAGATCACCTGCTCGGGGGGGCAGCCATGGGCCTCGGCGAGATGGGCGGCCATGCGGTCGCGGATCGTATCGCAGGCCGCCTTGACCGCCATGCCGTTCAGATCCGATCCCGAGGACGCCGCCGTTGCCGAGGTATTGGGCACCTTGCCGGTATCCGTGGCGGTGATCCTGACCCGGTCAACCGCCACCCCGAAGCGTTCGGCGGCCACCTGCGCGACCTTCTGGAACAGGCCCTGGCCCATCTCGGTGCCGCCATGGTTCATGTGGATGGACCCGTCCTGATAGACATGGACCAGCGCCCCGGCCTGGTTCATGTGGCTCAGGGTGAAGGAGATCCCGAATTTCACCGGGGTCAGGGCAATGCCGCGTTTCAGCACGGGGTTGGCGGCGTTCCAGGCCGCCACGCTGCGCCGACGGGCCAGGTAATCGGCGCTGCTGGCCAGGCGATCCGTCAGCCCGTGCAGGATGCAATCGGTGACCTCCAGACCATAGGGGGTGCGCTGCGGGGTGGCCGGGGGGCGGCTGTCCGTAGCTTCTGCATAGTAGTTCAGCCGCCGTACCGCCAACGGATCGCGGCCCAGGGTATGGGCGATGTGATCCAGCACCCGCTCAATCCCCAGCATCCCCTGAGGCCCGCCAAAGCCGCGAAAGGCCGTGGCGCTGGCGGTGTTCGTCTTCAGCCGGTGCGAGGTGATCCGCGCATGGGGCAGCACATAGGCATTGTCGGCATGCAGCATCGCCCGATCCGCCACCGCCAGCGACAGATCCTGCGACCAGCCGCAGCGGCACAGCTGGGTAAAGTCGATCCCCGCGATGCGCCCCTCGGCGCTGACACCCACGCGATAGTCGATGCGGAAGTCATGGCGCTTGCCGGTGATCACCATGTCATCATCGCGATCATAGCGCATCTTGGCCGGCCGGCCTGTGGCCCGGGCCACCACCGCGCACGCGATGGCCAGCCAGTTGCCCTGGCTTTCCTTGCCGCCAAAGCCGCCGCCCATGCGCCGGACCTCGGTGCGCACGGCATGCATGGGCACGCCCAATGCCTCGGCCACCTTGTGCTGGATCTCGGTCGGATGCTGGCTGGAACTGTGGATCACCATGTCGCCATTGTCCTGGGGCAGGGCCAGGGCGGCCTGACCCTCCAGGTAGAAATGTTCCTGGCCGCCGATCTCTATCCGGCCTTCGATCACCCGATCTGCCCCGGCAATGGCCGTGTCAGGATCCCCGCTGGTATAAATGATCGGGCCATCTTCAAAGCGGCTGTTGGCGGCCAGGGCCTCATCAATACTCAGGATCGGGGTGTCTTCGGCATAGCTGATCTGTGCCAGCCGCGCCGCGCGCCGCGCCGCCAGATGGCTGTCAGCGGCCACCAGAAACAGCGGCTGGCCAATATAGTTCACATATGTGGACAGTAGTGGTTCATCATGGGCTGCCGGGGCGCAATCGGGGATTGTTGCAAAGTCCTCCGGGGCCAGGACCAACATCACCCCCGGCGCGGCGCGCACCGGGGCCAGATCCAGCGCTGTCACCCGGCCGCGTGCGATCGTGGACAGGCCAAAGGCCAGATGCAGGCAATCGGCGGGCACTGGGATGTCATCGAGATACCGCGCTGTGCCGGTGACATGCAGGCGGGCGGACTCATGGGGGCGGGGCTGGCCGACGCTGTTGGTTTGAAGGGTCATGGGGTGACCTCCAGGATGCGCTGGGGCTGGCCCGTGGTCTCGTGAAAATAGCGCAACAGCAGGTTGGCCGCGGCCTTCAGGCGATAGCCGGCCGAGGCGCGCATGTCCGACAGCGGGGTGAAATCCTCGGGCATCCGGGCCATGGCGGCGCGGATCGTGGCCTCGTTCCAGGGCTGGCCGATCAGGGCGGCCTCGACCGCCCGGGCCCGTTTGGGAATGCCGGCCATGCCGCCAAAGGCAATGCGCGCAGCGGCGACCCTGCCCTCTTCGCGCGTGATGTTCAAGCACCCGCACAGGGCCGATATATCCTGATCGAAGCGCTTCGACAGCTTGTAACAGGCCAGGTTGTCCGGTTGGCGAGGGATGCTGATGGCCTCGATGAACTCACCCGGGGCGCGGTCCTGACGGCCATACTCGATGAAGAAATCCTCCAGCGGGATCACCCGGCGGGTAGCGCCATGGCGCAGATGCAGCCGGGCCTCCAGCGCAATCAGGGCCGGAGGGCTGTCGCCGATGGGGGATCCGTTGGCGATATTGCCGCCCAGTGTCGCCGCGCCCCGGATCTGTTCCGAGGCAAAGCGCCGGATCATCTCGGCGAAACCGGGGTGGTATTCGGCGATCACCGGGCGCAGCTCAGCCAGGGTGGTCATGGCGCCGATGTGGATCTCGTCGTCACTGACGGTGATCCCCTTCAGATCGGCGCACCGGTTCAGAAAGATGACCGGGCCAAGATCGCGCAGCTGTTTTGTCACCCACAGCCCGACATCCGTGGCCCCGGCGATCAGCGTGGCCTCGGGGTGGGCTGCATACCATTGGGCCAGGGCATCGCTGGTTTCAGGCGCGATGCGGATGGCCGGCGCACCAAGGGCCCTATCGCCCAGCAGCCAGTCTGGCACGGGCTGATCGGCGGCGGCCTGGGCGGCGCGAATGATCGGGGCATAGCCGGTGCAGCGGCACAGGTTGCCCGCCAGCCGGTCATCGTAATCCGTGGCGCCCAGGGTGTGGGCCGTCGCCATGGAGGCGATGAAGCCCGGTGTGCAGAACCCGCATTGGGCGCCATGATGGTCGATCATCGCCTGCTGGACGGGGTGCAGCGTGCCGCCGGGGCCGGCGATGCCCTCAACCGTGCGGATGGCCCGACCGTGGATCTGGGGCAGGAACAGGATGCAGGCATTCAGCGCCCGAGGGCCGGTTTCGTCCAGCACCATGACAGTGCAGGCGCCGCAATCGCCTTCGCCGCAGCCCTCTTTGGTACCGGTCATCCCGCGCGCCGTGCGCAGCCAGTCCAGCAGGGTCATGCCCGGCGGCGGATTGCTCAGGGTCACCGCTTCGCCGTTCAGTCGAAAGGTCACGTCCATTGTCTTTGCCTGCCGCAATACCGCTGCGTCATCGCGTCGGGGCCCGAGGCGGCGTAGGGCATCCCGGCCTTGGGGAATGATTGCGGGAACAAGGGGCGCTGGCAAGGGGGATGATCCGCCGCCGGCCGGGCGGGTGTCAGCCGCTCAGGATCAGGGCCATGTCCTTGATCAGCCGCCGCAGGCTGACGAACATCGTTGCGCAAAGATAGGTGGCGAGAAACAGCAGCGGATAGAGCAATGCCATGTGCCGTTGCCACCATCCATAGAAGGCCGGGGTGATCACCCGGCGGGTCAGCACCGGCATCAGCCCAAAGGCCACCACCGCCGCCAAGGCAATGCCGGCGACAATATCCGATGGCCAGTGCATGCCCAGATAGATGCGGGGCAGACAAGGCACCAGCGCCGCATGGATCAGGGCCAGAAGGCCGGCGCCCCGGTGAATGGTGAACAGCCCAAAGGCGATGGCAAAGAACATGGCCGCATGATCGCTGGGCAGCGAACTTTCATCCGCATAACTGCCGATCTGAACCCCGGCCGGGGGGCGATAGGCCAGGCCTTCGGTCAAGAGCGGGCGGGTTGAAAATGGCAGCATGTTCTGGGCCATCCGGGCCGTGACCAGCGCAACGAACGTCACACCGAGAAGGGCCAGCAACTGCCGGCGGTACAGCACGGATCCCTTCCCCCAAAGCCACCAGAAGATCATCATCGGAGGGACGCCCTTGGTCAACATCGACTCGTTCAGCGTGAAAATGAAGCGATCGATGGGGACAGAACGCCCTGAAAAGCCGTTAATGTACTCAAAAATGAGGGTATCCAAAGGCATCACCATTTTTGGCCAACTTGTAACGGTTTTGTATCATTTGGAAATATAGGATTTTCAGAGGCGCGCAAACTGGCGGGTTTGGGCTTTCGGCGGGGACGTCGGGGCGATAGCTTGGCGCCATGACCCAGTCCCCCCGATTCATCCATCTGCGCTTGCACACCGAATACTCGCTGCTCGAAGGGGCGGTCCGGGTCAAGAAGCTGCCGGGCCAGATTGCGGCTGCGGGAATGCCGGCTGTCGCTGTGACCGATACGAACAACATGTTCGCCGCGCTGGAATTTTCCCAGACCGCCGCCAAGGCGGGGATCCAGCCGATCCATGGCTGCCAGCTGGATCTGATCTATGATGAGGTCCGCCCCGGCGAAAAACCGGTGCCGCCTGCGCCGATCGTGCTGTTGGTCCAGAATGAGGCCGGCTATTGCAACCTGCTGAAGCTGAACTCGGCGCTTTATCTGGGCCATCCCGGCGAATTGCCCCGGGTGCTGCTGGCCGATCTGGTGGCCCATGCCGAGGGGCTGATCTGCCTGTCGGGTGGGCCGGACGGGCCGGTGGGGCGGTTGCTGCGCGCTGGGCAAAGGGCCAAGGCAGAGGGGCTGATGGCCCGGCTGGCGGAGATCTACCCGAACCGCCTTTACGTCGAACTGCAGCGCCACCCGGCCGAGGGCGGCCTGCCCGAACCCGAACGGCAAAGCGAACGTGGCCATGTCGAGATGGCCTATGCCATGGATTTGCCGCTGGTTGCCACCAATGACGTCTATTTCCCAGACACCAAGATGTACGAGGCCCATGACGCGCTGATCTGCATCGCCGAGGGGGCCTATGTCGATCAGCAGGAACCGCGCCGGCGCCTGACCGCCCAGCACTATCTCAAGACGCCCGAGGAAATGGCCACGCTGTTTGCCGATTTGCCCGAGGCGCTGGAAAACACCGTCGAGATCGCCCAACGCTGTGCCTTTCGCGCCCATACCCTGGATCCGATCCTGCCGCGCTTTGCAGATAACGAGGTCGAGGAACTGCGCCGCCAGGCGAAAGAGGGCCTGGCCGCGCGGCTGGCGGTTATTCCCCATGCGGTTTCGGTGGAAGAGTATGAGAAACGGCTGGATTTCGAGCTGGGCATCATCGAGGGCATGGACTTCCCCGGCTACTTCCTGATCGTGGCCGACTTCATCAAATGGGCCAAGGATCACGATATTCCGGTGGGGCCGGGGCGGGGCTCGGGGGCGGGCAGCCTGGTGGCCTATGCGCTGACCATCACCGATCTGGATCCGCTGCGCTACAGCCTGCTGTTCGAGCGGTTTCTCAACCCCGAGCGGGTCTCGATGCCGGATTTCGACATCGACTTCTGCATGGATCGCCGCGAAGAGGTGATCCAGTACGTGCAGCAGAAATACGGCCGTGACCGCGTGGGACAGATCATCACTTTCGGTGCGCTGCTGTCCAAGGCGGCGGTGCGCGATGTGGGCCGGGTTCTGCAGATGCCCTATGGCCAGGTAGATCGCCTGTCCAAGATGATCCCGGTCGAGGGGGTCAAGCCGGTCTCCATCGTCAAGGCGCTGGCCGATGAACCCCGCCTGCGCGAAGAGGCCCGCCGCGAAGAGGTGGTGGAGCGGCTGCTAAACTATGGCCAGCAGGTCGAGGGGCTGTTGCGCAATGCCTCAACCCACGCGGCTGGTGTGGTGATCGGGGATCGGCCGCTGGATGAACTGGTGCCGCTTTATCAGGATCCGCGATCGGATATGCCGGCCACCCAGTTCAACATGAAATGGGTGGAACAGGCCGGTCTGGTCAAGTTCGACTTCCTTGGCCTGAAAACCCTGACGGTGATCCAGAACGCGCTGGATCTGATCCGGGCAGGCGGGCGCGATCTGCACACGGCCGCCGATGGCACCCGGATCTATGAACCGCCCGAAGGGGCCGAGAATGATATCGGCCAGATCCCGCTGGATGATGAAAAGACCTATGTGCTTTATGCCGAGGCGCGTACCGTCGCCGTGTTCCAGGTGGAAAGTTCCGGCATGATGGATGCGCTGCGGCGCATGCGGCCCACCTGTATCGAGGACATCGTCGCGCTGGTGGCCCTCTATCGTCCCGGCCCGATGGAAAACATTCCCACCTATTGCGAGGTCAAGAACGGTCAGCGCGAACGGGAATCGGTTCATCCGTTGATTGACCACATCCTTGAGGAAACCCAGGGCATCATCGTCTATCAGGAGCAGGTGATGCAGATTGCCCAGGAAATGGCCGGCTATACGCTGGGCGGTGCCGATCTGCTGCGCCGGGCCATGGGCAAGAAAATCGCCGAGGAGATGGCCAAGGAACGCCCTAAATTCGAAGAGGGGGCGATGGCGAACGGGGTCGACAAGAAAAAGGCCTCGGAGGTGTTCGACCTTCTCGAAAAGTTTGCCAATTACGGCTTCAACAAGTCCCACGCCGCCGCCTATGCCGTGGTCAGCTATCAGACTGGCTGGCTGAAGGCGAACCACCCGGTGGAATTCATGGCCGGGGCGATGAACTGCGACATCCACCTGACCGACAAGCTGGCCGTCTACGCCGAAGAGGTCCGCCGTGGTCTGAAGATCGAGATCGTGCCGCCTTGCGTGAACCGCTCATGCGCGGGGTTCACCGTCAAGGATGGCCAGTTGATCTACGCGCTGGGGGCGCTGAAGAATGTTGGCCCCGAGGCCATGCGCCTGATCGAGGCCGCCCGTGATGTGGACGGCGCCGAGAAACCCTTTGTCACCCTGTTCGATTTCGCCCGCCGGGTGGACATGAAGCGGATTGGCAAACGATCCTTGGAAATGCTGGCCCGGGCCGGGGCGTTTGATGCGCTGGATCGCAATCGCCGCCGGGTGCTGAACGCGCTGGATGCGTTGGTGGGCTATTCGGCGGCGATCCATGAACAGCGCGGCTCGGCGCAGGTGTCGTTGTTTGGCGATGCCGGCGATGATCTGCCCGAGCCGCGTCTGCATCCGGTGGAAGATTGGCTGCCCACGGAACGGCTGGCCGAGGAACATGTGGCCATCGGTTTCTACCTGTCGGGGCATCCGTTGGACGACTATATGGCACCCCTGAAGCGCGATGGTGTGCTGACCCTGGCCGAGGTTGAGGCCAAGGCCCGGATCAGCCCGCTGATCGCCAAGCTGGCCGGGGCCGTGTCGGGGCGGCAGGAACGCAAATCGGCACGCGGCAACCGTTTTGCCTTCGTGCAACTGTCCGATCCCACCGGGCTGTATGAGGTGACGGTCTTCTCCGAGGCGCTGGAGGCCAGCCGCGAGATGCTGGAACCCGGCACCAATGTGGTGATGACGGTCGAGGCGACGGCCGAGGCGGAACAACTGAAACTGCTGTGCCGGTCGGTGCAGCCGGTGGATGTGGCGGCGGCCTCGGCTGGGCCGTCGGGGCTGCGGATCTTTCTGGAAGATCCGGGGGCGGTGGTGCCCGTGGCGCAGCTGTTGGACCGGATCACCGCCGAGGCCAAGACACGGGCGCGCGCACCCGTAGCCCTGCATCTGATTGCGCCGGACCTGCCCGGGGAAACCGAGATGACCCTGCCGCAGGAATTTGCCATCACGCCCCAGGTCGCGGGGGCGGTGAAATCCCTGCCGGGGGTGGTGATGGTCAAGGATTGGGCTGACCACGTTTGAAGAGGGGGCAGGTGGCCCCCTCAGAACAGAACGCTGCACAAGCGGGGATTGGGGACGAAGTAGCCGTTGCCATCAGCAGACCAAGCCGCGCCAGCGCCGGACCGGTGGGCCGCCCCAGTGATGGTGCGGCGCCCTTCGGGCTTGTCCCGCGCCGGGGTTGATCGGGTCAACATGGCCTCAGAGTGGCCAATGGTCTGGGGAAGATGCCTCCTCCCCAGGACCGTTGGGTTCTGAAAGCCGGCTGTGGTTCAGGCGATCGGATGATACAGCCGGGGTTGGGCAATCGGGTTGCCGGGCCGGCCACGCAGGGACTTGGCGGCCGCCAACACGGCCAGATCGGCCAGGGGTTCGATCACCACCACCAGCATATAGGCCGCGCCAAAGCTGGTGATGGCGCCCAGGTTCTCGGCGCCGAAGCCCTGCCCGTAGAGGGCCCAGAAGGCAACCCAGGCGACAATCCCGCCCTGATAGCTGGCCGACAGGGCCAGGGCCTGACGATAGGTCACATCCACATAGGCCGTCTCGCGCGGAATGATCCGTTTTGCCAGCGCCGAGATACCCCAGAGCGGTACGATCAGCGTGGTGACATTGACCATATACATCGGCAGATCCGTGGGCGCGAAGGCCAGCCCCTGGATCAGCAGGCCCAGGGCCAGCCCGATCGCCGCCGGCCCCGCGCCCAGCAGTAGATAGAGCGTGGTCCCGAGGATGAGATGCACCTCGGAGATGCCAACCGGATAATGGGGCAGCACCTGAAAGAAACAGAAGGTCAGCGCGGTGGCCAACGCGCTGCGCAGGATCAGGGCCCCCGGCCCCCCCTGGTTGCGGATCGTATCGCGCGCCATTTTCAGGATCAGACCAGCCGATCCGGTGGCGGTGACGACGGCCAGCGCCATCTTGGCACCGTGGACGATGCCCGGTTCAATATGCATGTGGTTCCCTTTCTGCACCCATCGTGCATGGCGCCAACGGACGCCGGGTTGAGGTGTGGATGGGCAGGTCTCCTGACTCACGCTTCGATGCCGCTGTCCGCCTTCCCGGGGGACCCCCAGTGGCTGATGGACAGGGCTCAGCGCTCACAGTTGCGAGGGCAGTCGCGGATCAGGCCCCGTCAGGGTCGTCCCTACCGCAGTTCCCGTTTTAATCCCGGCGGCTTTGCCCCCATGGAACCCGCTGAAAGCCTAGCGCAGGCCGGTATGTGCCGCAATCGTCATGTCGTGGGGCGGGCGTTCGATCGCGCCATTGCATGCGGGCCCCGGCCGGTGCAGGCATCCGGCAATGGCCCCGGGGTCAGATGCTGCCTGTGTCAGTGATCTGGTCGGGATCTGTTCCCTGTTCGGGCGCAAAAGCGCGGGCGGGGCCGGAGAATGATCTGTCCGTGCAGCCAGGCCGGATGATCCTTATATCGCCGCAGCATCGGGACCGATCGGGTGGCAGGCGGCGGCCCGGGCCCCGTGGGGCCATTGGCGAAATCCGCCCGGGCAGGGCCGGCTTACCGGTCCATGCGCGCGCCCCACAGATCGTAGTCGCTGGCCTCGTCGACCCGGACGGTCAGGATGTCGCCCGGGCTCAGATCGGCGAAGTCCTCGTCGATGAACAGGTTGCCGTCGATCTCTGGCGCGTCGGCCCAGGTCCGGCAGGTTGCCCCCTGATCATCGACCTCATCGACGATCACCTCCAGCTGGTGGCCGACCTTGGCCGCCAGCCGAGCTGCGGAAATCGCCTGGGCCTTGGCCATGAAACGGTTCCAGCGATCGTCCTTGATATCCTCTGGTACATGATCGGGCAGGGCATTGGCCCGGGCGCCGGCGACGTTTTCATAACGAAAACACCCCACCCGGTCCAACTGCGCCTCATCCAGCCAGTCTAGAAGGGTCTGGAATTCGGCTTCCGTTTCACCGGGGTAGCCGACGATGAAGGTGGACCGGATGGTCAGGTCGGGCCGGGTTGCGCGCCAGGCAGCGATCTCATCCAGGGTTTTCGCCGCTGCCGCAGGCCGGGCCATGCGCTTCAGCGTGTCGGGATGGGCATGCTGGAAGGGCACATCAAGATAGGGCAACAGCCCGCCCTTGCCCGGTGTGGCATTCATCAGCGGGATCAGATCGCGCACGAACGGGTAGGGATAGACATAGTGCAGCCGGACCCACAGGCCCAGATCGCCCAGATCCCGGGCCAGATCGGTGATATGGGCACGGTGGCCGCGTTCGCTGGCATGACGCAGATCCAGCCCATAGGCCGAGGTATCCTGGCTGATCACCAGCAGTTCCTTCACCCCGGCATCGCGCAGGCGCTGCCCTTCACGCACGACGGCATGGGCGGGGCGGGACACCAGCCGGCCGCGCATGTCGGGGATGATGCAGAACTTGCACTTGTGGTTACAGCCCTCGGATATCTTCAGATAGCTGTAATGGCGCGGCGTCAGCGAGACACCGGAGGCCGGCAACAGATCAATGAACGGATCGGGGCTGGGGGGCACGGCCTTGTGCACCGCATCCAGAACCTGTTCGTATTGATGGGGGCCGGTGATGGCCAGCACCTGGGGATGGGCGCCGCTGATGTAATCGGGCTCAGCCCCCAGACAGCCGGTGACGATGACCCGGCCGTTCTCGGACAGGGCCTCGCCGATGGCCTCAAGGCTTTCGGCCTTGGCGCTGTCGAGAAAACCGCAGGTGTTGACGATCACCGCCTCGGCCTGCTGATAGTCGGGCGAGATGGCGTAGCCCTCGGCGCGCAGGCGGGTGAGGATGCGTTCGCTGTCGACCAGCGCCTTTGGACAGCCCAAGGAAACCATGCCGATGGTTGGCTGGCCGGGCCGGGGCGTGTCGGTCAGCCGGGCTTTGGGGGCGATATCGGGGCGCAGGTCAGGCGGGTTCGTCGTCATGCCTGATCAGATAGGTGAGGTGGGGCGACGAATAAAGCGCCATTTCACGACAGGCCCCGGAACAGGCCCTGCCGTGGGGCGCCCGGTTCCGGGGATCCGGTCTGATCGGTCCCGCCCCGGTACAAATTGCTCAGCGGCGGCGGTCGCGCCGGGAACTCATTGGTTGAAAGGCAACGCCGACATGGGCCTCGCAATAGGGTTTACCCTGTTCCACAGGCAGACCGCAGAACCAGAAATCCTGGGTCGCGGGATCGCCGATCGGCCATTTGCAGGTGCGTTCGGTCAATTCCATCAGGGTCAGGCGGCGGGCGCGTTTTTCGACCTCGCGCTGGCTGGCCAGGGCCTCGGGGCTGATTTCATTGGCCGAGGGCTGCGGCGGCAGGGGCTGACCGGCGGGCACCACGGGCTTGCGCAGGGGGGTGACGGCACGGCTGGGCTGTGGCGCGGCAGCGGGTTGTTCGCGGCGTTCGGCCGGCTTGGCGGGTTGGGCAGGGGCCGCGGGACGGGGGGCGCGGGTCTCGGCTGCGGGGGGGGGCTCGGCCGGTGTTTCGGTCTTGCCAGCGGGCGCGGCTCGGTTCGACAGGCCCAGCCGGTGGACCTTGCCAATCACGGCATTGCGGGTGACGCCGCCCAGTTCCTTGGCAATCTGGCTGGCGCTTTGGCCATCGCTCCACATGCGCTTGAGAATCTCGACGCGTTCTTCGGTCCAGGACATGGTTCACCTTCGGTATACAGGCGGTCTATTCAGGGGGTGCGCGGTGGGCTGGTGCCCGCCTTGCGTTTTCGGCCAAGACCCTATTTTAGTCACCGCGCGCCGGGATACAAGGCGGACCGGTGTTTTGACCCGGCGATTCGATCAGGAAAGGGGTGCAATGAGCAAGGCAACCGAGATGGGCGTGCGCCGCTTTGGGCGGGTCAACTGGCTTGGCCTGGTGACCCTGGCCAGCCGTGAGATCCGGCGCTTCCTGCGGGTCTGGACCCAGACCATCGCCGCGCCACTGGTTACGGCGGCCCTGTTCCTGGCCATTTTCAGCCTGGCCATCGGCCCCAGCCGGGGTGCGGTGATGGGCGTGCCCTTTATCCAGTTCCTCGCCCCCGGCATCCTGATGATGACCGTTGTGCAAAGCGCCTTTGCCAATACCTCATCGGCGATCCTGATCGCCAAGATCCAGGGGAATATCGTCGACACGCTGATGCCCCCCCTGAACGCGGGCGAGTTGCTGGCCGGCTATCTTGTCGGTTCCGTCGGGCGCGGGTTGCTGGTCGGCGTGGCGGTGCTGGCGATGATGGCGCTGGTGCTGGGGCAGGTGCCGGCCCATCCGCTCTGGGTGCTGGTCTTTTTGCTGCTGGGCTGTCTGTTCCTGGGCGGATTGGGGATCTTTGCCGGCATCCTGGCCAACAAGTTCGAGCAGATGGCCATGATCACCAATTTCGTGGTCACGCCGCTCAGTTTTCTGTCGGGAACGTTCTATTCGGTCGAACATCTGCCCCCCGTGATGCGGATGATCACCCATTTCAACCCGGTCTTCTATCTGATCGACGGGGTGCGCTATGGGGTGGTCGGGCAATCTGACAGCACGCCCTGGCTGGGGCTGCTGGTCTGTGGCCTGTTCACGGCGGCGGTGTTGCTGGTCTGCTGGGGCATGCTCCGCCGGGGGTACCGGCTGAAGGCCTGATCGGGCCAGGCGCGGGCCGGTCTGCGGGAAGCAAGCGCCCCTGGTGCCAGCGGTTTGCGTCACCGGCTTGCATCACGGGGCCCTGATGGCTATGCGGGGGGCATGACAGCGGATCCTCATCTCCGACGATTCTGAGCATCGCCAGGCCCTTTTGACGCCGGCCCTGTCTGCTTGCCCTCCGTAACCGACATTGACAGCCTGTTGCCCTTGCGGCACCAACAGGTTTCTTTTCAGGGAATGACTGCCATGATCCCCTCTGTTCTGCCGACTTACGCGCGCGCCCCCCTGACTTTCGTCCGGGGCGAAGGCATCTGGCTGGAGGAGGCGGATGGCCGACGCTTTCTGGACATGGGCGCCGGGATTGGGGTGAATGCCCTGGGCCATGCCCATCCGGCGCTGGTGGCGGCGCTGACCGAACAGGCAGGCAAGCTGTGGCATGTATCGAACCTTTATCAGATTGCCGAACAGCAGGCCTTGGCCGATGCGCTGGTTGATCAGACCTTTGCCGATACCGTGTTCTTCACCAATTCCGGCACCGAAAGCTGTGAACTGGCCGTCAAGATGGCCCGGAAATACTGGTATGCGGCGGGCCGGCCCGAGCGCACCGGCATCCTGACCTTCGAGGGATCCTTCCATGGCCGCTCGGCCGCCGGGATCGCGGCGGCGGGATCGGCCAAGATGGTCGAAGGTTTTGCGCCGCTTCTGCCCGGTTTCACCCACCTGCCTTGGAATGATGCCCAGGCGCTGGAGGCCGCGATCGCCGCGCCCGATATCGGTGCCGTTCTGGTGGAACCGATCCAGGGTGAAGGCGGTATCCGCCCGATGTCCGACAGTGCCTTGCAGGCCCTGCGCGCGTTGTGCGATGCCCATGATGTGCTGCTGATCCTTGATGAGGTGCAGTGTGGGATGGGCCGGACAGGGCGCCTGTTCGCCCATGAATGGGCCGGGATCACACCGGATATCATGATGGTTGCCAAGGGCATCGGCGGAGGCTTTCCCCTTGGCGCGGTGCTGGCCACGGAAAAAGCCGCAGCGGGGATGACGGCGGGCAGCCATGGATCCACCTATGGCGGCAACCCGCTGGGCTGTGCCGTGGGGCTGGCGGTGATGCGTCATGTTGCCGACCCCGCCTTCTTGGCCGAGGTCTCACGCAAGGCGGGCCTGCTGCGCCAGAAGCTGGAGGGACTGGTCGCCGAACACCCGGATGTCTTCACCGGCGTGCGGGGCAGTGGGCTGATGCTGGGGCTCATGTGCAAGGCGCCAGTTGGGGATGTGGTGCAGGCCGGCTATGCCGAGGATTTGTTGATCGTGCCGGCCGCTGACAATGTGGTCCGTCTGTTGCCGCCCCTGACCATCAGCGATGATGACATTGCCGAGGCTACCCTGCGGCTGTCCCGTGCTGCATGCCGGATCAAGGCCCCCACCACCCCCTGAGATTGCCGCGCCCCTGACCCCGCGCCCGGAAGCCGGGTGATGGGGCATTGGCCCCCGGAAAAGGATAAAAACCATGCCGGATTTTCTGGATATCAACAAGATCGACGCCCCCGAATTGCGCGCCATGCTGGATCAGGCGCGGACGATGAAACAGGCTCGCGCCGATTATCCCAAGGGGATGCGCGATGCCGAGGCCGCATTGGACGGGCGGATCGTGGCGCTGATCTTCGAGAAGCCTTCAACCCGCACACGCGTCAGCTTTGACGTGGGCGTGCGGCAGATGGGCGGCCAGACGCTGGTGCTGTCCGGGGCCGAGACGCAGTTGGGCCATGGCGAAAGCATTGCCGATACCGCCCGGGTGCTGTCGCGCTTTGTCGATCTGATCATGATCCGCACCTTTGAGGAATCGGCCCTGCTGGAATTGGCCGAGTTCGCGACAGTGCCGGTGATCAACGGGCTGACCAACCGCAGCCACCCTTGCCAGATCATGGCAGATATCCTGACCTATGAGGAACACCGCGGTCCTATTGCCGGGAAAAAGGTGGTCTGGGCCGGGGATGGCAACAATGTCTGCGCCTCGTTCCTGCATGCGGCGGGCAAGCTGGGCTTTGATTTTACTTTTACCGGCCCGGAGACACTGGACCCCGAGGCGGGGTTCGTCGCCGATGCCCGTGCTGCCGGTTGCCGGATCGAGATCGAGCGCGATCCCCGGCGGGCTGTCGAAGAGGCCGATCTGGTGGTCACCGATACCTGGGTGTCGATGCATGATTCGCCCTCGACCAAGGAACAGCGCTATACCCAGCTACGCCCTTACCGGGTAGATGAGGCGCTGATGGCGCTGGCCAAGCCCGATGCGCTGTTCATGCATTGCCTGCCGGCCCATCGCGAGGACGAGGTGACCAACGCGGTCATGGATGGGCCGCAATCTGTGATCTTCGATGAGGCTGAAAACCGCCTGCATGCCCAAAAGGCGATCCTGCGCTGGTGTCTGGGGGTCTGATCCCAAGGGGCTTGGGGATTGAGCGGGTCTTGTTTCACGAAGGGCTGGTTTGAGGCCTTGTTAACGCCGCCCCCTCACGGCGCGGAACAAGCCCGAAGGGCGCCGCGCCAGCGCCGGACCGGCCCACCGGTCTGGCGCTCGGCCACCGTTAGCGCAATGCTCTGGGATTCCGCTACCACGGCAGCCATAAATCGCGCTGATCACAGGGTGGGTGCGCCAGCCCCCGGTCCGGCGCTGGCGCGGCTTGCACGCTGGTGGTAACGCCCGCTCTGTCCCGCAAAGCCGACCGTGAGAAACAGTCAGCCCTTTTGGCCACTCGTCCGAGAAATGTACCGCCGGATCAGCCGGCGGTCTTGTTGCGCGGGGGCTTGAACGGCGCCATCCCGGCCCGGGCCAGGGCATCGGCGCGTTCGTTTTCCGGATGGCCGGCATGGCCCTTGACCCAACGCCACTCCACCTGATGACGGGCCTGCGCCGTATCCAGGCGGCGCCACAGGTCCTCGTTCTTCACCGGCTTTTTGGTTGAGGTTTTCCAGCCGTTGCGTTTCCAGCCATGCAGCCACTGGGTGATGCCGCCCTTCACATAGGCGCTGTCGGTGACCACGATCACCTGTGACGGGCGGGTCAGGGCCTCCAGCGCGCTGATCGCGGCGATCAGTTCCATGCGGTTGTTGGTGGTGTCGGCCTCGCCGCCCTGAAGTTCGCGTTCGCGCAGGACCTGATCGCCATCGCGTGCGATCAGCAGCGCACCCCAGCCGCCGGGGCCGGGATTGCCACTGCAGGCGCCGTCCGTATAGGCGAAGATCTGGGTCATGCCGGCTGCCTCAGAATGCGCGGGACCTTGAATTCCACCGCTTCACGGGCCGTTTCCACCGTCTCGACGGTCACGGCATAGCGGGCGCGGAAGGCGTCGATCACTTCGTTTACCAAGGTCTCTGGGGCCGAGGCCCCGGCGGTTACCGTGACACTGCGGATGCCCTCCAGCGCCCGCCAGTCGATCTCGGCGGCACGCTGGACCAGCTGGGCATAGGGGCAGCCGGCCTTGCGCGCCACATCCACCAATCGCCGCGAGTTGGACGAATTGGGCGCCCCCACCACCAACAGCGCATCCGATTTCGGGGCCGCTGCCTTGACCGCCGCCTGACGGTTGGTGGTGGCGTAACAGATATCTTCCTTGTGTGGCCCGACAATGGCCGGAAAGCGGGCCTGTAAGGCGGCCACGATATCGGCGGTGTCATCCACAGACAGGGTGGTCTGGGTGACAAAGGCCAGCCGGTTTGGGGCGCGCGGGGTGACGCGGGCGACATCTGCCACCGATTCAACCAGCAAAACCTCGCCCTCGGGCAGTTGACCCATGGTGCCGATGGTCTCGGGATGGCCGGCATGGCCGATCATGATGATCTGCAGGCCGTTTTCATGGTGCCGTGCGGCCTCGATATGAACCTTGGACACCAGCGGGCAGGTGGCATCGACATAGATCATTTCGCGGCGCGCGGCCTCGGCTGGAACCGTCCGCGGAACGCCATGGGCCGAGAAGATCACCGGTCGGTCGCTGGGGCAGTCCTCGAGATCCTCGACGAACACGGCGCCCCGCGCCCGAAGGCCGTCGACGACATAGCGATTGTGAACAATTTCATGGCGGACATAGACCGGCGCGCCCCATTTCTCCAGTGCCATCTCGACGATCTTGATGGCCCGGTCGACACCGGCGCAAAATCCCCTTGGGGCCGCAAGATAAAGGGTCAGGGGGTGGGGCATGGGGCGGTCTCCGTCGCGTTGTCCCCCTCTAGCGCGATCTGGCGGCAAAGGTCCATCCGTGACGGTGGCCGAGGTGCCGGCCCGGCGTCCCTACCTGTCCCCCGATCTCTGGGCGACGGCACGGACAGCCGGGCCGGGGCCGGGGCCTAGCGGCTATCGGCGGTGGCGTGATGGCCGGCGTCTTCGTCACGCGGCTCGCGCGGGGGACGGCCGATCACTTCTTTCAGCTCGTCCAGCTCAATGAAATTGTCGGCTTGCCGACGCAATTCATCCGAGATCATCGGTGGCTGGCTGCGGATGGTTGAGACAACAGACACCCGTACACCCTTGCGTTGCAGGCTTTCGATCAGCGGACGGAAATCGCCGTCACCGGAGAACAACACGATGTGATCGACATGGGGGGCCAGATCCAGGGCATCGACGGTCAGTTCAATGTCCATGTTGCCCTTGACTTTGCGGCGTCCCTGACTGTCGATGTATTCCTTGGCTGGTTTGGTCACCATGGTGAAACCGTTATAATTCAACCAGTCCACCAGGGGGCGGATGGGTGAATAGTCGTCGTTCTCAAGAAGTGCGGTATAATAAAACGCCCGCAGCAGCTTGCCCCGCCGCATGAATTCATGGCGCAGCAATTTATAGTCAATGTCGAAGCCAAGCGCTTTCGCGGCGGCATAAAGATTTGATCCGTCAATAAATAATGCAAGACGTTCATCTCTGTAGAACATCTGTCTTCCCCTTCTGTGTGGGTTGTGGCTCGGATGCAACTGTTGGCATGTTGGCGCCACTTATCTGAATGCGTCACGCTGCAACAGTGCTTTCCTCTGGATTCATGACTAGGATGCCATCTGGTGAGCGGCCCGAAGCGTGTCAATGAAATCACGACACGGAAACGGTTTTGTGTCTCCCCGTGTGATGTTACACATATCTGGATAATCCTGTACACAGTTAACCTTGGGTCGGCAAAAAAAATGCACCGGGGGAAAGGGGTTGGGCGGTGTTGCGGCCTCTGTCGAACGGGACATCACTTCAGGGCAGGTGGTCTTGCCAAGATCCCCGTTCTCCTCTACGTAAGGGCTTTCTGCGCAGATCCCGAAGGGAATCCCATGGCCCGCGTTACAGTTGAAGATTGCGTCGACAAGGTTCCGAACCGGTTCGAACTGGTGATGCTTGCCGCGCATCGCGCCCGCGAAATCGCGTCCGGTGCGCCGCTGACCATTGATCGCGACAACGACAAGAACCCCGTTGTCAGCCTCCGCGAGATTGCCGAGGAAACTCAGTCTGCCGACGACCTGCGGGAACGTCTGATCGAAAGCCATCAGACCCAGATCGAGGTCGATGAACCCGAGGACGACCAGATGTCGCTGCTGATGGGGGTCGAAGCCGACCGCCCGGCGGAAAACGACATGTCCGAGGAAAACCTGCTGCGCGCCCTGATGCAAGCGCAGGAGGCCGGCTGACGCGGCAGGATCCGCGCCAGCCATCGGGCGATGGAACAGCTTATCCCGATTAACGAGCTTGTCGCCCGGGTCAAAGCCTATAATCCCCATTCTGACGAGGCGCTTCTCCGTCAGGCCTATGACTATGCCAAGACGGTCCATGCCGGCCAGAAACGCCGCTCGGGCGAGGCCTATTTTACCCACCCTGTTGCCGTGGCCGCGCTGCTGGCTGAGCAAAGGCTGGATGACGCGACCCTGATCACCGCCATTCTCCATGACACGGTCGAGGATACCGAGGCGACGACCGATGATATCGCCGCCATGTTCGGCACCGAGATCGCGGAACTGGTCGATGGTGTCACCAAGCTGACCAACCTGCCGCTGAATTCTTCCGAAGGGGGGCAGGCCGAGAACTTTCGCAAGCTGTTCATGGCCATGTCCAAGGATCTGCGGGTGATCCTGGTCAAGCTGTTCGACCGGCTGCACAACATGCGCACGATCAAGTCGCTGCGCCATGAGAAACAGGTTCGCAAATCCCGCGAGACGATGGATGTCTATGCCCCATTGGCCGGGCGCATGGGCATGCAATGGATGCGCGACGAACTGGAGGACCTGGCCTTTCAGGTGCTCAATCCCGATGGCCGGGTCTCGATCATGCGCCGCTTTGTCAAGCTGCAGGGCGAAACGGGTAATGTTATCGGGCAGATCAAGGATGATATCGAGACGCTGCTTGCCGCCGAGGGGATTGCCGCGCAGGTCGTGGGCCGGGCCAAGAAACCCTATTCCATCTGGCGCAAGATGGAACAGAAGGAAATCGGCTTTTCCCGCCTGTCGGATATCTACGGGTTTCGTGTGATCACAAGCTCGACCATGGATTGCTATCGGGCGCTGGGGGTGATCCATCAACGCTGGCGCGCGGTGCCGACCCGGTTCAAGGATTATATCAGCCAGCCCAAGCAGAACGGCTATCGCAGCCTGCACACCGCTGTTCTGGGCCGGGATGGCAAACGGGTCGAGGTTCAGATCCGCACCCAGGAAATGCATGAGGTGGCCGAGGCCGGGGTGGCGGCGCATTGGTCCTACAAGGATGGCGAGCGCGCCGAAAACCCCTTTGCTGTCGATCCGGCCGAATGGATCGCGGGGCTGGCCGAGCATTTCGAGGCATCGTCCGATGACGATGAATTCTTCGAGGCGGTCAAGCTGGAAATGTATGCCGACAAGGTGTTCTGCTTTACCCCCAAGGGCGATGTGGTGAAACTGCCTCGGGGCGCGACGCCGCTGGATTTTGCCTATGCGATCCATACCCGGATCGGTGATGCCTGTGTCGGGGCCAAGATCGATGGCCAGCGGGTGCCGCTGTGGACACAGGTACGCAATGGCCAGTCGGTCGAGATCATCACCGCAGAAGGCCAAAGTCCGCAGGCCACGTGGATTGACATTGCCATGACCGGCAAAGCGAAATCGGCGATCCGGCGCAGTCTGCGTGCGGAAAGCCGGTCACGCTTCATCAAGCTGGGGCGCGAATTGGCCCGGGTTGCCTTTGATCACATCGGTCGTCAGGCGACCAACAAGGCCTTGGCGACGGCGGCCAAGCAGCTGGGCCTGCGTGGCGATGCCGAGGAACTGCTGTCGCGTCTGGGCTCGGGGGAGTTGCCGGCGCGCAAGGTGGTCGATACGCTCTATCCCGAATTGGCCAAGCGCCGTGGCGAAGAGATCGAGGCCAAGCGCGCTGTTCTGGGGCTTGAGGCGGATCAGCACTGGGAGCGGGGCAATTGCTGCCAACCGGTGCCAGGCGAGCGCATCGTCGGGATCACCACCCCGGGCAAGGGGGTTGTCGTCCATGCCATCGATTGTCCTCGCCTTGCGGCCTTTGAAGATCAAATGGAACGCTGGATCGACCTGCACTGGCATCCGGGAACCCATTCGCCCGTGCATACGGTGACCTATGAGTTGACGATCAGCAACGATGCCGGGGTTCTGGGCCGTATTTGCAGCCTGATTGGCGAGCAGCAGGCGAATATCTCGGATCTTGTGTTTCTGGACCGCAAGCCGGACTATTATCGTATTCTGGTCTCGGTCGATCTGCGTGATGCGGAACATCTGCACCGGATCGAAACGGTGCTGGAGGCGGAAAACAACGTGGCCGCAGTCCATCGTCATCGGGCCGGCACTGCGCGGCGGGCCTGATCTATCCACCCCATCCCTGGACTGAACCGATCCCCCTGCTTTGGGGGCAGGGCACCTGTGCCGCTTGTCATGGGGGGCGAGGGCATGAAAAAGGGGGCCGTGGCCCCCTGTGCTTTTTGCTGAATGCTTTGGATCGGTTTTGACGGTATGTTATCCGCCGAAATCGTCCAGCATGATGTCTTCGCGATCCACACCCAGGTCCAACAGCATGTTGATCACCGACTGGTTCATGATTGGCGGGCCACACATGTAGTATTCGCAGTCTTCGGGCGCCGGGTGGTTTTTCAGATATTCTTCGAACAGCACGTTATGGATGAAGCCAGTATAGCCGCCCCAGTCATCTTCGGGCAAGGCGTCGGACAAGGCCACATGCCATTCGAAATTGGGGAATTCGGCAGCCAGCTGGTCGAAGTCCTCGACAAAGAACATCTCGCGCTTGGACCGGGCACCATACCAGAAGCTGATCTTGCGATCCTTGTTCTTCAGCCGCTTGAGCTGATCGAAGATATGGCTGCGCATGGGCGCCATGCCGGCGCCGCCGCCGATGAACACCATCTCCTTATCCGTATCGCGGGCAAAGAATTCCCCGAACGGCCCCGAGATCGTCACCTTGTCACCCGGCTTCAGGTTGAAGATGTAGGACGACATCTTGCCCGGCGGGATCCCTTCGGACCGCGGCGGCGGCGTGGCGATACGGACATTGAGCATGATCATGCCCTTTTCATCCGGGTAGTTGGCCATGGAATAGGCGCGTTCCACCGGTTCATCCACCTTGGATTCATATTGCCAGATGTTGAACTTGTCCCAGTCTTCGCGATACTCCTCGGCCACGTCGAACTCGGTGTATTTCGTGTCATAGGCGGGGCACTCGATCTGGATATAGCCACCGGCGCGGAAATTTACATCCTCGCCTTCGGGCAGGTCCAGCACCAGCGCCTTGATGAAGGTGGCCACGTTATCGTTCGACCGCACCGTGCATTCCCACTTCTTGACCCCGAACACTTCTTCGGGGACCTCGATGGTCATGTCCTGTTTGACCGCCACCTGACAGGACAGGCGGTCACCGCAGGCGGCTTCGCGCTTGGTGATGTGGGATTCCTCGGTGGGCAGGATCGAGCCGCCCCCTTCATGCACCCGCACCCGGCACTGGGCGCAGGTTCCCCCACCGCCACAGGCCGAAGGCACGAACAGGTTCTCGGCGGCCAGCGTTTGCAGCAGCTTGCCACCAGCGGGCACCGATATCGTCTTTTCGCCGTTGATGGTGATGTTCACATTGCCGGTGGACACAAGCCGCGACCGGGCCAACATGATGATCGTCACCAGTGCGATGACGATCAGTGAAAACAGAAGAACGCCGAGGC
>JBKDZR010000067.1:0-24347 GCA_047971485.1 Qingshengfaniella sp.
CAAAAACGCGCATCCTTTCGCCGTTCCGGGCGGCTTGCGCTTGCCCAGAGGGGCCAAGCCAAGCTATCAGGTTTGCGCTGCGACAAAACGAAGAAACGCGCGAGGGCCGAGCATGCGTCGAGTTGTGATCACCGGATTGGGGATGGTGACCCCCCTGGCTTGTGGTGTTGAAGAAACCTGGAAACGCCTTCTGGCCGGACAGTCCGGTGCAGGTCCCATCACCCGTTTCGACGCCAGCCACCTGGCCACCACCTATGCTTGCGAAATCCCCCTGGGGGATGGCAGCAACGGCACCTTCAATGCCGATGATTGGATCGCGCCCAAGGAACGGCGCAAGATCGACGATTTCATCCTTTATGGCCTGGCCGCCGCCGATCAGGCCGTGCGTGATGCCGGCTGGATGCCCGAGGATGAGGCCGCCCGCGAACGCACCGGCGTGATGATCGGATCCGGCATCGGCGGGCTGTCCAGCATTGGCGACACGGCCATCACCCTGAAGGAACGCGGGCCCCGGCGGGTCTCGCCGTTCTTCATCCCTTCGGCGCTGATTAACCTGGTTTCCGGGCAGGTCTCGATCCGCTACGGGTTCAAGGGGCCGAACCACGCGGTGGTGACGGCCTGTTCCACCGGGGCCCATGCCATCGGTGATGCGGCGCGGCTGATCCAGTGGGGCGATGCCGATGTGATGATCGCCGGCGGCGCCGAGTCCCCGATCTGCGAATTGGGCATCGCCGGGTTCAACGCCTGCAAGGCGCTTTCCACCAAGCGCGGCGACGATCCCCAGGGCGCCAGCCGCCCCTATGATGCCGATCGCGATGGCTTCGTCATGGGCGAGGGCGCCGGTGTTGTGGTGCTGGAAGACTATGACCACGCCAAGGCCCGTGGCGCCAGGATCTATGCCGAGGTCCTGGGCTACGGCATGTCGGGTGATGCCTATCACATCACCGCCCCCAGCGAGGATGGCGACGGGGCCGAGCGGTCCATGCGCGCGGCCCTGAAACGCGCCGGGCTGGAGCCGTCGGCCATCGACTACATCAATGCCCATGGCACCTCGACCATGGCCGACACGATCGAATTGGGCGCCGTGGAACGGATGATGGGCACGGCCGCCAGTAAGGCCACCATGTCCTCGACAAAATCCGCCATCGGCCACTTGCTGGGGGCCGCCGGCGCGGTTGAAGCAATCTTCTGCACCCTTGCGATCCGCGATCAGGTGGCGCCGCCGACGATCAACCTGGACAACCCGGCCGTCGAAAGCGCCCTGGATCTGGCGCCCAATGCCAAACGCGAACGTGAGATCAATGTCGCCCTGTCGAACTCCTTCGGCTTTGGCGGCACCAATGCCTCGCTGGTGCTGGGCCGGGTGCACGATTGATGTGGCGGTCCATCGCCTCAAACGCCCTGACCATCCTGATCGTGATCCTGGTCGGTGCCGGGATCACCGTTGCCGCCGCCAAACGCAGCTATGAAGGCCCTGGTCCCCTGACTGATGCCGCCTGCGTGGCTGTGCCGCGTGGGGCGACCATGGCCTCGGTCAGCGAAACGCTGGACGGGATGGGCGCAGTCCGCTCGGCGCTGCTGTTCCGGCTGGGGGCCGATTACAGCGGCAAGGCCCAGGACCTGAAGGCCGGCAACTTCCTGATCGGTCCCGAGGCCTCGATGCGCGAGGTGGTCGATGCGATCACCCGGGGCGGCCAAAGCACCTGTGGCGCCGATATCAACCTGCGTGTCGGCGTGGCCAGTCTGGATATCCAGGTGCGTGAGATGGACCCGGCCACGGGCCAGTTCGATCTCGTGGCACAATATGACCCTGCCGACGATACCCCGCCCGAGGTCCAGGTGATCCTCGACCAGGGCTTTGCCCGCACCCGGGTGACCGTGGCCGAGGGGGTGACCGTCTGGCAAATCCTGGACAGCTTGCAGAAGGCCAGTTTCCTGTCGGGCGCGGCCGGCGACAAACCCGATGAGGGCACCCTGGCGCCGGGCAGCTACGATGTGCAGATTGGCAGCGCCCGGGCCGCGCTGGTCACCCGTATGCGCGAGGCGCAAGAGGATATCATTGCCGCCGCTTGGGCCGGGCGCGACCGGGACGTGCCGGTGGGCGATGTCGCCGAGGCGCTGACCCTGGCCTCGATCATCGAAAAGGAAACCGCCGTTCCTGAAGAACGCCGCCTGGTCGCCAGTGTTTTCGTCAATCGCTTGAACGAAGGCATGCGCCTGCAAACCGATCCGACAGTGATTTATGGCATCACCGGCGGCGAGGGCGTGCTGGGCCGGGGGCTGTATCGCAGCGAATTGGCCCGCCCGACCCCGTGGAACACCTATACCCATGCCGGTCTGCCGCCAACGCCGATCGCCAACCCGGGCCTCGAATCCATAGAAGCCGCGCTGCACCCGGCGGAAACAGGCTATCTTTATTTCGTTGCTGATGGCACCGGGGGCCATGTCTTTGCCGAGACCCTGGCTGAGCACAACCAGAATGTCCGCCGCTGGCGCCAGATCGAGGCTGAGCGCGCCGGTCAGTAACCCCCTCGGGGATTCGATTGCCGGTGGGGATTCGCCTTGAGGCGGGTTTTCAGGGCATTTCTGAAGGACTGATCCTGATCAGAGGGGGCGATCGGCGGGGGGCGTTCCAGCACGGTTTGGGGGCTGTTTTTGCGGCAAAGGTTAACGTGGTCTTGCCCGGTGATTCCCCTGCCATGGGCCTTGTTTTGCAGGCCATCAGGATCTGGTTAACCCCTGCGTACGTTGCCAGATCGTTAATGCGGCGTACGTGAGGGGTGCGCCACAACAAACTGGAAACGCTTGACTTTTCGAACGGTCGATGGCATACCTTCAGGCAAGCTGGAAGACATGGGCAAGGCGCAGAGGGACATCCCGACGCGCCTTTTTTCATGCCCTCGCGACGGACCCATTTTTCTTCAAAGGGTCTTTTGCATGACCACAATTATCTATCGCTCCGCCACCGAAGGCGGGTCGGATCAGCTGTTTGGCGAAGCGCAGGCTGTCTTCTGGGAGGCAGCGCAGGTCCTGCGCCGCGCCGTTGCCGAGATCGAGGCCGGGGATATGGACGGGGCCGATGCCTTCAAGGGGGCGGTTACCCAGTTCAAGGCCACGATCAACACGGCCCTTGCCGAGAGGGAACGACTTGAAAAAGAAAGAGCAAAACGCGACGGCATTGCCGATGGCGCGGGATATGCGCTCGATCTTGGCGCCGTCCGGGACGAGGTCGGGCGCCGTCTGGCTTGCCTCGCAGCCGCCCGAGATGCAGGCGGCGTTTCTGGACAGCCTGAGTGAGGGGGCGCTGGCCGGGTTGCCCTATCTGTTCGATTTCTGGGCGCATGATCATCAGTTGCCGCCTGAAGGTGACTGGCGGACCTGGGTGATCCTGGGTGGTCGCGGTGCGGGCAAGACCCGCGCCGGGGCCGAATGGGTGCGCGCCGAGGTGGAAGGCCCACGTCCTCTGGATCCGGGCCGGTCGCGCAGGCTGGCCCTGATCGGCGAGACGATCGACCAGACCATCGAGGTGATGATCCGGGGGGAAAGCGGTATTCTGGCCGCCACCCCCCCGGATCGTCGCCCGGTCTGGCAGGCGACGCGCAAACGGCTGCTCTGGCCCAATGGCGCGGTGGCCCAGGTCTATTCGGCCCATGAACCCGAAAGCCTGCGGGGGCCCCAGTTTGATGCTGCCTGGGTGGATGAACTGGCCAAGTGGAAGAAGGCCGAAGAGGCCTGGGACATGCTGCAATTCTGCCTGCGGCTGGGCGAAAATCCCCGCCAGGTGGTGACAACGACGCCACGCAATGTGGGCGTGCTGAAGCGGATCCTGAATCAGGACACGACGGTGGTGACCCGCGCCCCGACGGAAGCCAACCGCGCCAATCTGGCGGCCAGTTTTCTTGATGAGGTGCGCCGCCGCTATGCGGGCACCCGTCTGGGCCGTCAGGAACTGGATGGTGAGCTGCTGGAGGATGCCGAAGGCGCCCTCTGGACCCTGGCGATGCTTGAAGGTGCCCGCGACACGGCGGCGCCGGCGGATCTGGACCGGGTGGTGGTGGCGGTGGATCCGCCTGTCACCGGGCACGGGGCTTCGGATGCCTGCGGGATCGTGGTGGTCGGGGCACAGACATCCGGGCCGCCGCAGGATTGGCGGGCCTGGGTGTTGGAGGATGCCAGCGTTCAGGGCGAAAGCCCCCAGGGCTGGGCGCGTGCGGCGCTGGCGGCGATGCATCGGCACAAGGCTGATCGGCTGGTGGCCGAGGTCAACCAGGGCGGCGATCTGGTGGAAAGTGTGGTGCGCCAGATTGACCCGCTGGTGCCGTATCGTGCGGTGCGGGCCACACGCGGCAAGGCGGCCCGGGCGGAACCGGTGGCGGCGCTTTATGAACAGGGGCGGGTGCGGCATCTGCCGGGCTTTGCCGCGCTGGAGGATGAGATGTGCCTGATGACGGTGCAGGGCTTTCGCGGCCGGGGCAGCCCCGACCGGGTCGATGCGCTGGTCTGGGCGCTGCATGCGCTGATCGTGGAACCGGCGTCCAAGGCGGCGTCCCCCCGGGTGCGGCTTTTGTAGCTTTTGCGCTGAGGGGCGTGCCGGGCCTGGGCTGGTTGTCCGGGTCAAGCCTGCAACAACACTGAAACACCTGACGCCGGGGCCCCGGTCCGCCGCCTGTTTTCCCAAGGCGTGTTTGCGGACGGATCCCCCCTGCGCGCCGGTCCCGTGCCCGTTGCCCTTTGGGTGGCGTGTGGCGCGGGGCCGGAAAGGCGCGAGAGGCGCCCTGGACCAAAAGGAGAGTGGCATGAAACTTGACTTTCTGAGGCGTGGAAGCGCGCCTGAAGCCCCGGAACGCAAGGCCTCGGCCACGGGTCCGGTGATCGCCTATAGCGGTGCGGGCCGGGTGATCTGGAGCCCGCGCGACACGGCATCCCTGACGCGCAACGGCTTTGTCGGCAACCCGGTGGGGTTTCGGTCCGTCAAGCTGATCGCCGAGGCGGCGGCGGCCCTGCCGCTGGTGTGCCAGGATTGCTCGACGCGCTATGACGACCATCCGCTGACCCGGCTGATTGCGCGCCCCAATGAGGGCCAGGGCCGGGCGGACCTGTTCGAGACGCTTTATGGGCAGATCCTGCTCAGCGGCAACGGCTATGTCGAGGCGGTGGCCCCGGCCTCCGGTGCGCTGCCGATGGAGCTGCATGTGCTACGCTCGGATCGCATGGCGGTGGTGCCGGGCCGTGATGGCTGGCCGGTGGCCTATGATTACAGCGTCGGCGGGCGCAAGCACCGGTTCGACATGAGTGGCGAGGTCAGCCCGATCTGCCATATCCGTGCGTTCCACCCGCAGGATGACCATTACGGCCTGTCCCCGCTGGAGGCGGCGGCCAGCGCCATTGATGTCCATAACGCGGCGGCGCGCTGGTCCAAGGCGCTCTTGGACAATGCGGCCCGGCCTTCGGGCGCGATCGTCTATCGCGGCACGGACGGGCAGGGTTCCATGTCGGCGGATCAGTATGAGCGGCTGCTCGATGAGATGGCCGAGAATTACCAGGGCGCGCGCAATGCGGGCCGGCCGATGTTGCTGGAAGGCGGCTTGGATTGGAAACCCATGGGGTTCAGCCCCTCGGATATGGAGTTCCAGAAAAGCAAGGAGGCCGCCGCCCGTGAGATCGCCCTGGCCTTTGGCGTGCCGCCGATGCTGCTGGGGATCCCGGGCGATGCGACCTATGCGAATTACCAGGAGGCCAACCGTGCCTTTTACCGCCTGACGGTGCTGCCCCTTGCCAGCAAGGTGGCTGCCACCCTGGGGCATTGGCTGTCACGGATGAGCGGCGAGGACATCACCCTGTCGCCCGATCTCGATCAGGTGCCGGCCCTGTCTGCGGAACGCGAGGCCCAGTGGCGTCGCGTGGCCGATGCCGATTTCCTGACCCGGGCCGAAAAGCGCGCCATGCTGGGCCTGCCGGTGGAGGAGGGCGCATGAGCGAGGCCCGCCGCAGCGCCGGGGGATCGCGCTTTCTGTTCGAGCCGTTTGAATACGGCCCGGCCCAGATGCGCGAGGCCCATGAAAAGCTGCTGGCCCTGCAATTCGACGCGCTGGAAATCCGGCTGACCCGGATCGAGGCGCTGATGGAGCGGCTGGAAAAGCGGCTCTGGCTGACGGTCTATGGGGTTGCTGCGGCGATCCTGGCACAGGCCTTCGGTTCATTCATCACCATCACCCCCTGAAGGAGGAAAGATCATGCAGATGGATCTGGCCCATGGGCTGGAACACAAGTTCTGCCGTTTCGACAGCGGCACCGTCACGGTGACGGATGGCTCGGTGATCGAGGGCTATGCCTCGCTCTTCGGGCGGGTCGATCAGGGCGGCGATGTGGTGGCCAAGGGCGCCTATAGTGCCTCGCTGAAGCGGCTGGCCGATGCGGGGCGCGGGGTCAAGCTGCTGTGGCAGCACGATCCTGCGCAGCCCATCGGGCTGTGGGATGAACTGCGCGAAGACGACAAGGGCCTTTACGTCAAGGGCCGTCTTCTGTCCGAGGTTGCCCGTGGCCGCGAGGCCGCGGCCCTGATCGAGGCCGGCGCCATTGACGGGCTGTCGATCGGCTATCGCACACTCAAGGCCAGCCGCGATGAGGCCGGGCGCCGCATCCTGAACGAGGTCGATCTGTGGGAGGTGTCTCTGGTCACCTTCCCGATGCTGCCCGAGGCCCGGATCGGCGCCAAATCCGACACCATGGCCGATGTGGCCCTGCGCGATCTTGCCCAGGCGCTCAACGCGGCACGGGCCGGGCTGAACGCCGGCTGATCCCGTTTCGTGGTGCCTGCCCCGGCAAGGGGAGGGGCCGCGCCGAAATCATCGAAGGAAAGGAAGATGATGACCGAACCCGCGTTTTCCGCTCGGGGTCTGGCGGATGTGTCCGTCCCGGCCCCGGAAACCGGCTCTGCCACGGCAGAGTTCAAGTCCGCGCTGAGCGGCCTCGTCCAGGACCTGACCACTTTCCGGTCGGGCGTTACCAACCAACTCAAGGCACAGGAAGAGAAACTGACCATGCTTGACCGCAAGACCGCACTGACCGCCCGCCCCGCGCTGTCCATGGGCGCCGATCTGGATCTCAGCCACAAGCACGCCTTTGGCGGCTACCTGCGCAGCGGCGATGAATCCGCGCTGCGTTCCCTGGAGATGGAAACCAAGGCCTACAACACCGATGGCGGCACGCTGGTTGATCCGCAGACGGCCGGCACCATCCAGAATGTGCTGAAGTCCTCGGCCTCGATCCGTTCGATTTCCACCGTGGTGAATGTCGAGTCGTCCTCCTACGATGTGCTGGTCGATCACGGTGAGCTGGATCACGACTGGGCCAATGAGACCTCGACCCTGACCGAAACCGGCACCGGCACGATCGAACGGGTCTCGATCCCGCTGCACGAACTGTCGGCCCTGCCGAAGATCAGCCAGCGCCTGCTGGACGATTCCGCCTTCGATATCGAGGGCTGGCTGGCCGCCCGCATCGCCGACAAGTTTGTCCGCGCCGAGGCCCATGCCTTCATCCTGGGTGATGGTATCGACAAGCCCCAGGGCTTTCTGACCCACCCGCTGGTGGCCAATGATGCTTGGGCCTGGGGCAATCTGGGCTATGTGCCCACCGGCCGCGATGGCGATTTCGATGCGGCCAATCCGTCGGATGCGCTGATCGAGCTGGTCTATTCGCTGGGGGCCCGCTACCGCGCCCAGGCGCGCTTCGTGATGAACTCGAAAACCGCCGGGGCCGTGCGCAAGATGAAGGATGCCGATGGCCGCTTCCTGTGGTCGGACGGTCTGGCGGCGGCGGAACCGGCGCGCCTGATGGGCTATCCGGTGCTGATCGCCGAAGAGATGCCCGATATCGCTTCGGACAGCGCGGCCATCGCGTTTGGTGATTTCGGCGCCGGCTATACCATCGCCGAACGTCCCGACCTGCGGGTTCTGCGCGATCCGTTCTCGGCCAAGCCCCATGTGCTGTTCTATGCCACCAAGCGCGTTGGCGGCGATGTCAGCGATTTCGCGGCCATCAAGGTGATGAAGTTCGCGGTCAGCTGATCGCCTGAAAGACAGGTCCGTTCCCGTGTTCCGGGGGCGGACCCTACGGGACGGGCGCGGGTCACGAGTGCTGTCCAGCTTTTTGTCTCCGTCCGAGCAGTGCGGGGACCCAAGGCGTCCGTCCCGGTTTCATAACAATTTTCGAGGCAGTGAAGGGACCCTTGCATGATGCTTGTGGAACTGACGGATATTCCGTCCCAAGATCTTCCGATCGCCGCCTTTCGGGACCATCTGCGCCTGCCAACCGGGTTTGGCGATGACAGCCTGCAAGATGGTGTCCTGGAGGCCAGCCTGCGCGCGGCCATCGCGGCAATCGAGGCGCGAACCGGCAAGGTGCTGTTCCAGCGCGATTTCCGCTGGAGTTTGACGGCCTGGCGCACGACCCGCCAGCAGGCCTTGCCAGTGGCTCCGGTGCAGGCGCTGACCGGGTTGAAGATGCTCAGCCGCGCCGGTGAGGAAACCGTGATCGACGCGGACCGGGTGCGCCTGGTGCGCGATGCACAGCGCCCGATGCTGTGTGCCAGTGGTGCGATGCTGCCCGGTATCCCCTCGGGGGGCAGTGTCGAGGTCAGCTTCAGCGCGGGTTACGGGGCTGGCTGGGATGACCTGCCGGCGGATCTGCGCCAGGCGGTCTTTCTGCTGGCCGCACGCTATTACGAGCTGCGCCATGATGAACCCATGGGTGGCGGCGCGATGCCCTTCGGCGTGACTGCGCTGATCGAACGCTACCGCACGATCCGCGTGCTGGGCAGTGCCCGATGAGCGCGCGGATTGCCGATCTGCGCGTGCCGCTGGTTCTGGAAACCCCTGATCCGGTGGCCGATGGCGCGGGTGGTGCGGTGCCGTCCTGGCGGGCGCTGGGCACGCTCTGGGGGGCGGTGGAACCCGCCGGGGCGGGTGAGGGCCTGATCGGTACGGCGCAATTGGCCAGCCTGTCGTACCGGGTGACGGTGCGGGCTGCGCCAGGGGCCGATACCCGGCCGCGCCCGGGCCAGCGCTTTCGCCACGGAACACGGCTGTTTCGTATCCGCAGCGTACAGGAAAGCGATGCTGCAGGGCGGTTTCTGCGCTGTGACACGGAAGAGGAGGCCACGCTATGAGCTATCGCGATGCAGGTGATCTGCAGGCCGCGATCCACGCCCGTCTGACCGGTGACACGGCGTTGATGGCGTTGGTTGCTGGCGCGGTCTTCGATGCTGTCCCCGAGGGGCGGGCGCCGGATGTTTATCTGGCTTTGGGCGCCGAAGAGGTTACCGAAACCCGTGATCATGACGGGGCGATCATGCGTCACCGGATTGATCTGAGCGCGATCGGCAAGGCCGAGAGTTTTGCCCAGGTCAAGGCGGTTGCGGCTGCGGCCGAGGCCGCGCTGAGGGCCGCGCCGCTGACCGCACCCGGCCTGAACATCATGGATATGTGGCTTGAACGGGTCCGCGCCACACGCGGCAAACATCCGGCACGGCGGCGCATCGACATGCGGATCACCGTGCTGCTGGACCAGAACTAGAACGGAAAGGAACGGACGATGGCGGCTCAGAATGGCAAGGATCTTCTGATCAAGATCGACCTCGACGGGACGGGTGATTTCCGCACTGTGGCGGGGCTGCGGGCGACACGGATCGCCTTTAACGCCGAAAGCGTTGATGTGACCAGCATCGACAGTCAGGACGGCTGGCGCGAGTTGCTGGCCGGGGCCGGGGTGCGCTCGGCCAGTCTGTCGGGCTCGGGCGTGTTCCGCGACGATCAGACCGATGCCCGCGCCCGGCAGGTGTTCTTCGACGGATTGATCCCGGAATTCCAGGTGGTGATCCCGGATTTCGGCGTGATTGAGGGCCGGTTTCAGATCACCTCGCTGGAATATGCGGGCAACCACGATGGCGAGGCGACCTATGAAATGGCCCTGGCTTCGGCCGGCGTGCTCAGCTTCACGGCGCTGTGATGGCCAACCCTTACGCGGGTGAGGTGGCAGTGGAGATCGATGGTGTTCCCCACTGCCTGAAATTGACGCTGGGCGCCCTGGCCGAGCTGGAGGCCGAACTGGGGGCCGGCGGGTTGGTGGATCTGGTGCGCCGCTTCGAGGGCGAGGCCTTTTCCAGCCGCGATGTTCTGGCGCTGATCGTCGCCGGTCTGCGCGGCGGCGGCTGGGAGGGCACGGGGGCCGATCTGCTGCGCGCCGAGATCGGGGGCGGCCCGATGGCTGCTGCGCGGATTGCGGCGCTGTTGCTGGCCCGGGCTTTCTCGGTTCCCGGCGAGGCGGGATGAGCGGGCTGGACTGGCCCGGGTTGATGCGCGCCGGGATTGGCGGGCTCCGGCTGCGCCCGGCTGACTTCTGGGCGCTGACACCGGCGGAACTGGCGCTTTTGCTGGGGCGTGATCTGACCGTCCCGGCGCGGATCGATCGGGCCGGGCTGGAGGCGCTGGCCCGTCGGTTTCCGGACATGAAAGGGGACGAGGATGGCTGACATTGATGGCATGGACGAATTCGGTCGGCAGGTCGCTGCCCTGGAAAAGGGGCTGGCCGGCGCGAACAGCATGGCGGGCGAATTCTCGGGCGAGTTGACCCGGATCCGATCCGGCATGGCAGACACCAATCGCCAGGTGGCGCTGGTCTCCAACGGGATCGGGCGGGGCCTGCGGGGGGCCTTTGATGGGCTGATGTTTGACGGCACGAAACTGTCCGAGGTGCTGGGTCGGGTGGGGCAATCCATGCTGTCGACGGCCTATTCGTCGGCGATCAATCCGGTCACCCAGCATCTGGGCAAGCTGGCCGGCAGCGGGATCGAGGCGGCGGTTGGCGCGCTGATGCCCTTTGCCAAGGGCGGCACGTTTTCCGGTGGCCGGGTCATGCCGTTTGCGCGCGGTGGGGTCGTGTCCAGCCCGACAGCATTTCCGATGCAGGGCGGCACTGGCCTGATGGGTGAGGCTGGCCCAGAGGCGATCATGCCGCTCAGCCGCGGCGCCGATGGCAAGCTGGGCGTCAAGGCCGAGGGCGGGGCGCGGCCCGTGCAGGTGGTGATGAACATCTCTACCCCCGATGTCGCGGGCTTCCGTCGCTCGCAAAGCCAGGTGGCCCAGCAGATGGGTCGGGCCATCAACCGCGGTCAGCGCAACAGGTAAGGCCGCCAGTCATTGGACAGGATCGATCGCCGCCCATCCGCGTTCTTCCGCCCAACCGATCACCGTTTCCATCCCTGATCCAGGGGGGGATCGGCGACGGGGGTGGCCGGCATGGGGGCGGCCCGGGCCAATGGGGACTCTCATTGGTCATTGGGCGAACGGCGTAACAAGGGAAAGGACATCACGATGGCATTTCACGAGGTGCGGTTTCCGGTATCGTTGAGCTTCGGCTCCGCCGGTGGACCGGAACGCAGGACCGAGGTTGTGGCGCTGGCGAACGGCTTTGAGGAACGCAACAGCCCCTGGGCCCATTCGCGGCGGCGCTATGATGCCGGGCTGGGAATGCGATCCCTGGACGATGTGGCTGAACTCGTGGCCTTTTTTGAGGCTCGCCAAGGTCGGCTCTATGGGTTTCGCTGGAAGGACTGGTCCGATTTCAAAAGCTGTGCGCCCTCGGCCACACCCGCGCCCACGGATCAGGAGATCGGCATCGGTGACGGGATGACCCAGGTCTTTCACCTGACCAAGACCTACAGCTCGGCGATGCAGGCCTATCAGCGCCCGATCCGCAAGCCCGTCGTCGGGTCCACGCGGATCGCCGTGTCCGGGGTCGAACTGCCGGTTTCTGCGTTCGTCGTCGATCCCGAAGCGGGCACCGTTACCCTGGCCACCGCACCGGCAGCCGGCGCGACGATCACGGCCGGGTTCGAGTTCGACGTGCCGGTGCGCTTCGATACCGATCATATCCAGACCTCGGTTGCCACGTTCCATGCCGGTGAGGTGCCCGATGTGCCGGTGGTGGAGATCCGGATATGAGCGCCGGGGAAAATACGGCGCTGCTGGCGCATTTGCGCAGTGGGACGACAACGCTGTGCCGGTGCTGGAAGCTGACCCGTACGGATGGCGTGGTGCTGGGGTTCACGGATCATGATGGTGATCTGGTATTCGATGGGGTCCGCTTTGCCGCGGATACCGGTCTGACGGCCGAGGCCTTGTCCCAAAGCACGGGTCTGTCGGTGGACAATACCGAGGCGGCGGGGATTCTGAGTGCCCTCAGCGTGTCCGAGGCCGATATCGCCGCAGGTCGCTTTGATGGTGCCGAGGTCGAGACCTGGCTGGTCAACTGGGCGGTACCGGCGGAACGCACTTTGCGGTTTCGCGGTATGGTCGGAGAAATCCGCAGTGGTGGCGGAGCCTTTCACGCGGAACTGCGCGGCCTGTCCGAGGCCTTGAACCGGCCCAATGGCCGGGTCTTTCAGTCCTTGTGCGATGCCGGTTTCGGTGATGGACGCTGTGGGATCGACCTGTCCGACCCGGCCTATTCTGTGGAACGCGCACTTGTCGGCATCACACAGGGCACGGTGCTGGAAGTGACGGGGCTGACCGCCTATGCGCCCGGCTGGTTCGATCGGGGTCGTCTGACCGTTCTGGACGGCGCGGGCACGGGGCTGTCGGCGCGGATCAAGCGCGATCAGCGGTCCCCGGACGGATCGGCGCGGATCACCCTGTGGGAGGACCTGCGCGCCGCCGTGGTGCCGGGCAACAGGGTTCGGCTTGTGGCGGGCTGTGACAAAAAGCTGGCGACCTGCCGGGATCGTTTTGCCAATGCCACGAACTTTCGCGGGTTTCCCCATCTGCCGGGCGAAGATTGGTTGATGGCGGTTCCGGCCCGGGCCGCACGGAGGAATGGGTGATGGATCATGATCAACCGGCCCGGGCCGTTGCCGTGGCGCGCCGCTGGATCGGCACGCCCTATGTGCATCAGGCCACGGTCGAGGGCGTGGGCTGCGATTGTCTGGGGCTGCTGCGCGGTATCTGGCGTGATCTTTACGGCGGCGAACCCGAAGCCGTGCCGCATTACACCCGTGACTGGCTGGAACCGCAGGGGGACGAGCGGCTCTGGGCTGCGGCGCAGCGCCATCTGGCAGAAAAGGACGCGGCGGATGCTGCGCCGGGGGATGTCATCCTGTTTCGCATGCGCCGCGATGCGGTGGCCAAGCATCTGGGGGTGCAAAGTGTCGTTGGGGCCTTGCCGCGCTTTATCCATGCCTATGACGGGCATGGGGTGACGGAAAGCCCACTAAGCGCACCGTGGCGCCGCCGCATCGTGGCCCGTTTTGTCTTTCCTGGGGAGTTGAACTGATGGCAACACTGGTACTTTCGGCTGCCGGCGGGATCGCGGGCGGCGCTATGGGCGGCTCGGTCCTGGGCCTGTCGGCCGCGGTACTGGGTCGCGCGGCAGGTGCGACGTTGGGTCAGGTCATCGACCAGCGTCTCATGGGGGCTGGATCCGAGGTGATCGAACGCGGCCGGGTCGACCGGTTTCGTCTGACGGCGGCAGGCGAGGGCACGCCTGTGGCCCGGCTGCATGGCCGGACCCGACTGGCCGGTCATGTGATCTGGGCCTCGGATTTCATCGAGCGGCGCACGAAAAAACGCGTGGGATCGGGTAAGGGCGGCAGCCCCTCGGCCAGTGTGCAAGATTATAGCTATTCGGTCAGCCTGGCCATCGCGCTGTGCGAGGGCGAGATCGGCACGGTCGGCCGGATCTGGGCAGACGGAACGGAACTCAGCCGCGATCAGGTGGTGATGCGCGTCTATCCCGGCAGTACCGATCAGCAACCTGACCCGACACTTGCGGCGGTCGAGGGGCTGGACAACACCCCGGCCTATCGCGGTCTGGCCTATGTCGTTTTCGAGGATCTGAATCTGGCGCCGTTCGGAAACCGTGTGCCGCAGTTCAGTTTCGAGGTCACCCGTCCGGACCGGGGCATCGCCCCCGACGGGGCCGAGACCCTGCCCGAAGCCGTGCGCGCCGTGGCGATGATCCCGGGAACCGGCGAATATGCGCTGGCGACAAGTCCGGTGCACTATGTTGACGGCCCGGGGCGCAACAGCCCGGCCAATGTGCATACCGGTGAAGGGCATGGCGATATCGTGACGTCCTTCGATCAGTTGCAAAGTGAATTACCCAATTGCGGGTCGGTCTCGTTGGTGGTGTCGTGGTTCGGCAATGATCTGCGCGCCGGTCAGTGCCAGTTGAAACCGAAGGTCGAACATCGCGAGGCCGAGGGCCGGCCGATGCCGTGGAAAGCCGGCGGGCTGAACCGTCTGTCGGCGCCGATCGTGCCGGATATCGACGGTCAGCAGGTCTATGGCGCCACCCCGGCCGATGCCAGTGTTGTCGAGGCGATTCGCGAGGTCCAGGACCGCGGTTTGTCGGTGGTATTCTATCCGTTCATCCTGATGGACCAACTGCCCGGGAACGGTCTGCCTGATCCCTGGGGAGGTGCGGAACAGCCGCCCTTGCCTTGGCGCGGCCGCATTACCACGGATCGTGCCCCGGGTCAGCCGGGCAGCCCCGATGGTACGGTGGCGGCAGATGCCGAGGTGGCGGCGTTTTTCGGTACGGCCCAGGCCTCGGATTTCACCGTTGGTAATGGTTCGGTCAGCTATAACGGGCCGAATGAATGGGGCATGCGGCGGTTTATCCTGCATTATGCAGCGCTGTGCGCCGCGGCGGGCGGGGTGGATGCGTTCTGCATCGGCTCGGAAATGCGGGCCCTGACCAGCATTCGGGGCGCGACCGGTTTCCCGGCGGTTCAGGCCCTGCGCGATCTGGCCCATGAGGTGCGCGCGCTGCTCGGACCCGGGGTCAAGCTGGGCTATGCTGCCGACTGGTCGGAATATTTCGGCCATGCGCCAGCCGACGGATCGGGGGACCGTTACTTTCATCTCGATCCTCTTTGGGCCGATGCCGAGATCGATTTTGTCGGGATCGACAATTACATGCCCGTGTCCGATTGGCGCGATGGGCCGGCGCATGCGGATGCAACTGCGGGCTGGGAGTCGATTTATGACCTCGATTACCTGAAGGCCAATATCGAGGGCGGCGAGGGCTTTGACTGGTACTATGCCAACGCTCAGGACGTTGACAGCCAGACCCGGACAGGGATCACCGATGGCGCCCATAATGAGCCATGGATCTGGCGCTACAAGGATCTGCGCTCCTGGTGGTCGCTGCCCCATCACGAACGGATCGGTGGGGTCCGGCAGGCCCAGCCGACGGCCTGGCAACCGTTCTCGAAACCGATCTGGTTCACGGAACTGGGCTGTGCGGCGGTCGACAAGGGCACCAATGAGCCCAACAAGTTCGTTGACCCGAAATCCTCGGAATCGGCCTTGCCGCGGGGCTCGACGGGGGTGCGCGACGACCTGATCCAGATGCAGTATCTGCGGGCGATGATGTCCTATTGGCAGGACCCCGCCCATAATCCGGTTTCGCCGGTGTATGGCGCTCCGATGCTGGACATGAGTCGCGCCCATGTCTGGGCTTGGGATGCGCGGCCCTGGCCGTGGTTTCCGGGGCTGGGCGATGTCTGGGCGGATCGTGACAACTACATCACCGGTCACTGGCTGAACGGGCGCACGGCGGCACGGCTACTGTCGTCTGTGGTGCAGGACATCTGCGCCACGGCGGGACTGGGGGACGCGGATTGCACGGGTCTGCACGGTCTGGTGCGTGGGTATGCGATCTCGGATCCCGGGGCGGCGCGCACGGCGCTGGAGCCGCTGATGACGGCCTTCGGCTTTCAGGCGGTCGAGGCAGGGGGCCGGCTGCGCTTTGTGATGCGAGCCGGGGCCGCTGCCGTGCCGATCGACCCCGGTGAGCTGGCGGTACATCCCGAAACCGAAGGGGACCTGTCCTATACGCGGGCCGCTGACGGGGAAAATGCCGGGCGGGTGCGGTTGGTGCATCTGGAAGCGGATGGAAGCTATGCCACGGCGACCAGTGAATCGATCCATCCCGGGGCCGAGACGCAGGCCGTGGCACAAACCGAGATGAACCTGGTCCTGTCCGAGGCCGAGGCCCGCCGCATCACCGAGCGCTGGTTGTCCGAGGCCCGGGTGGCGCGGGACAGTGTGCAACTGGCGCTGCCGCCGTCGCGGCTGGATGTAGGGCCGGGCGATGTGGTGGAATTGCCCGGACCCTCGGGACCGGAATTCTGGCGCATCGACCGGTTGGAAGAGTTCGGCGCCAGCCTGGCCGAGGCGGTCCGGGTGGAACCCGCGCTGTACTTGCCCGCGCCGGTGCGGGATACGTTGCCGGCCTTGCGCGGTCCGGCGGCGCCGGTGCCGGTTTCGCCGGTTTTTCTGGACCTGCCGCTTTTGACCGGTGAGGAACTGCCCCATGCCCCACATCTGGCGGTGGCAGCCCGGCCCTGGCCGGGCGAGGTGGCCGCCTATGCCGCACCGACAGATTCGGGCTATGAGTTGAACACGCTGATCGACAAAGCCGCGCTGATCGGATCGACTCTGGATCCCTTGCCGGCGGCGATCCCGGGGCTGCTGGATCGGGGGCCGATGCTGCGTGTCAGGTTGTCCGGTGGCGGACTGTCCGGCGTGTCGGCCGAGGAACTTCTGTCCGGCGCGAATGCGATGGCCATCGGCGACGGAACGCCGGGCAACTGGGAAATCTTCCAGTTCCAGCAGGCGGTTCCGGTGGGTGCGGATGTCTGGGCGCTGGGCGGACGCTTGCGCGGGCAGTTGGGTACTGACGCGTTGATGCCGCAAGTCTGGCCGGTGGGCAGCGTTGTGGTCCTGCTGGATGATGCGGTGGGACAGATTTCCCTGGCTGCCTCGGCACGGGGGGTTGAACGCAACTATCGGATCGTTCCGGCTGGTCAGCCGATTGGCGGGCCAAGTGCGGTCCATCTGGTCCATGCCTTCGCAGGCAATGGCCTGCGGCCCTATGCACCGGTCCATCTGAGACGGGCGATCACCCCCGGCGGCGATCACCGGTTCACCTGGATCCGGCGCACGCGCCTTGATGGCGATCTCTGGGACATGGGGGATGTGCCGCTGGGCGAGACCGGGGAACTTTATCACCTGCGGATCAGCACGGCCAATGGTCCTGTCCGCAGCCTGGAAAGCGGGGGGCCGGACTGGACCTACACGGCGGCGCAGCGCGCGGCCGATGGGGTGGGCCCCGCCTATACGTTTGATGTGGCTCAAATCTCGGATCGCTATGGTCCGGGGCTTTATCGAAGGATCGAGATTGATGACAACAACGGCTAGGTTCGGATTGCCGCTGCTTCAGGCGGCCCAGGCACAGAAGCATGTCACGGTGAACGAAGCACTGGCCCTGATCGATGGCGCCTGCCAGATGGTTCTGGGGCGGTGCGATCAGGTGGCACCGCCCTTGGTCCCGGCTGAGGGCGATGCCTATGGCGTCGGCACGGGGGCGACGGATGGCTGGGCTGGCCAGGATGGCAAGATCGCCCTGTTCGTCAATGGTGGCTGGGTGTTTCTGATCCCCGGGGCCGGATGGCGGGCCTGGGATCTGACCCTGGGCACCATGGCGGTCCATGACGGGGCCGCCTGGGTGCCTGGCGGCGTGGCGGTGTCGCCCAATGGGGCGGCAACCGTGGCCGAGGTGATCGAGGCCGACGTTACGCTGGCCGCGGGGCCCGAGGTCATCACCCCCGCGCTGATCCCGACGGGATCTGTCGTGGAGGCGGTGACCGCGCGGGTGATCCAGCCGGTTTCGGGCGTTCCCAGCTGGCGGTTGGGCGTAGCAGGCGGCCCGGACCGCTATGGTACAGGCTATGGTGTGGGCGGTGGATCCTGGGCGCGCGGTGTGACCGGTCAGCCGCAGGCCTATTACGGCGATACCGCGCTGGTAATCGGCGCTGAGGGCGGTACCTTTACCGGCGGTCAGATCCGCATCGCCGTTCATCTGACGCGGTTCACACTGCCGCGAATGTAGAAAAAGGACGATTGCCCTTTGTCGGCCCGGCCAGATAAGCTAGAAGCCCCGCAAACGGGAGAACGATCATGGCCGAGCCGCATTCCCTTGTCGCCCCTCTTGATCCGGTCTGGATGCAGATCCGGGCTGAGGCGCAGCAGACTATCGCAAATGAACCGCTTCTGGGCGGTCTCGTGCATGCCGGGATCCTGCATCATCCCAGCATCGAACGGGCCCTGGCCTGCCGTATTGCAATGAAACTGGCCTCGGCTGAAATGTCCGGCCAGTTGCTGCGCGAGATCGCCGATGAGGCCTATCTGTCGGACCCGGCGCTGTTGGCGGCGGGGCGGGCCGATCTGATGGCCGTCTATGAACGCGATCCGGCGTGCCACACGCTGATCCAGCCGATCCTGTTCTTCAAGGGATTTCAAGCGCTTCAGGCCTATCGTGTCGCGCATTGGTTGTGGCAGAAAAAGCGCCATGAAATGGCCTATTTTTTCCAGATGCGGATTTCGGAACTGTTTGGTGTCGATGTCCATCCGGCGGCGCGGATCGGCAAGGGGATCATGATCGACCACGCCCATTCCATCGTCATCGGCGAAACTGCGGTGGTGGGGAACAATGTGTCCATGCTGCATTCGGTCACGCTCGGCGGAACCGGCAAGGAGGAAGAGGACCGGCACCCGAAAATCGGCGACGGGGTGCTGATCGGGGCCGGGGCCAAGGTGTTGGGCAATATCCGCGTCGGACATTGTTCCCGTATTGCCGCCGGATCCGTGGTCCTGGAAGAGGTGCCCCCCTGCAAGACGGTTGCCGGCGTGCCGGCCCGGATCGTGGGTGAGGCGGGCTGTGATCAGCCCTCGATGACCATGGATCAACAGATCTGAGCCGGGGGATCCACAGATGAGATCGCCAGATCCGCAGCGCCCCCTTGATGCGCCTCGGGACAAGCGGGCTGCCCTGCCCATGCCCGATGAAACCCGCCCGCGCCTTGCTGGTCAGGATGAGGGGCGCGATGTGATCTTCGTCTCGGGGCTGCGTGTGCCGGCCTTTATCGGGGTTCTCGAACAGGAATACCTGGAGCGGCAGGATGTGATCTTCGATATCGAGATGACAACCGTGCCGGCCTATGCCGATCTGGTCCGTGAAACGGGCCGCTTCGTCAGTTATTCGGACGTGGTCGACTATATCGAGGCCAAGGCGGCCAGCACCGATCATGTGGGCCTGGTCGAGGAATGGGCCGAGGATGTGGCAAGCTTCGTGCTGTGCCATGATCTGGTCGAATATGTGAAGGTCCGTGTGTCAAAACCCAGCATCTTTGCGGCTGCCGCAGGGGTCGGGATCTGCATCGAACGCCGGCGGGCCGCATGAGCGGGACACGGGTGACAGCGCTGGTTGCGCTGGGATCAAACCTTGGGGATCGCCTGGCCCATATGCAGGCCGGCCTTGCAGGGGTGCGGGCCTTGCCTGACACTCGGATCAGCGCGGTTTCTGCCCTTTATGAAACCGCGCCTGTGGGCGGTCCGGATAATCAGGGCCCTTATTTGAATGCAGCGGTGGCGCTGGATACGGGATTGGCCGCCGGGGATCTTCTGGCGCGGTTGCATGGGATAGAAGCGGCGGAACTGCGTGAACGGCGGATCCGCTGGGGGGCACGGACGCTGGATCTGGATCTGCTGATCCATGGGGATCTGGTGTCCGCGGATCCGGATCTGAGCGTCCCGCATCCGCGATTGCATGAACGGCGTTTCGTGATGGTTCCGATTGTCGATGTCGCGCCGGATCTGAGCCATCCGGTGCTGAACCGTTCGATGGCCGCGCTGTTGGCGGATCTGCCGGTTGAGCCGGGGGATTTGACGCGGGTGGCCGAGACGTGGGGCAATTGACGCCTTGCCGGTTTGGCGTGTTTTCGATCCAGGAACCGTCTTGATTTTTTCTGGAACCGCTTTTGTCAGCGGATCACCAGTTCATCTGCCCTGATCCAGCCCAGAACATCGCGGGCGCGTTCATCCAGAAGATCAAGGTCGAGAAAATCGTCGGACAGGCGCAGTGCCAGATTGTCGAGGCGCAGGGCCTCGGCCTGTAACTGGTCGCGGGTTTCCGTCAGGCGGGCAAGGTCGGATTGGATGACAAGTCGCTCCATTACCCCCAGATCACCACGCACTGCGGAAAAGGTGAAATACCCCGCCAATGCGAGGGCGATTGCCACATAAGCGGCGAAGCCAATACCGCTGAACCGGATCATCTGCTGCCGTTGCCTTCGTCCATTCCGGCCTTCTAAACGGGCCGACCGGGCGCTTTATGGCATAAAAGGCGGCATCTGTGAATCATCTAAATCCGCCCCGGGCCTGTCCCGGGGCGGATTTTTTCCTATCAGGCGTTGCCTTTGTAGATGTCGACCAGCTTGCCCAGCATTTGCAGCGCATCTTCGCGCGAGCGCTGAAAGCTGTTGCGTCCGATGATGCTGCCGTTGCCGCCACCGTCACGGATGGCGCGGGCATCGTCATAGACGGCATCGGCGCCTTTGGCCGCACCGCCCGAGAACACCACGATGCGACGGCCGTTGAAGCACGAATCCACACAATGCTTGACGCGGGCGGCCTGGGTCGCGATGTCGATGGCCTTGTCCTCGTAGACCTTCTTGGCCTCGGGCTGCATCAGGTGGTCGGTGGACAGTTTCACCTTGATGATATGGGCACCCAACAGCGCGGCCATATGGGCAGCATAGGCGCTGACATCGGCGGCGGTTTCGCCTTGCTTGGTGATGCCTTCCCCGCGCGGGTAGGACCAGATCACCGTGGCGATCCCGCAGGCGGCGGCTTCGCGGCGCATTTCCACGATCTCTTCCATCATGTCCACGGCCATGTCCGAGCCGGGATAGATGGTGAAACCGATCGCCGCACAGCCCAGGCGCAGCGCGTCTTCGACCGAGGCGGTGATCGCCTGGTTCTTGCCAGCCGTCTCCGACATCAGCGAGTTGGCCGAGTTCACCTTGAGGATCGTCGGGATCTGCCCGGCGTAAGTGTCGGCCCCGGCCTCAAGCGGGCCCAGCGGTGCGGCATAGGCATTCAGCCCGGCGTCGATGGCCAGCTGATAGTGATAGTGCGGATCATAGCCGGCGGGGTTCGGCGCAAAGGAGCGCGCGGGGCCGTGCTCAAACCCCTGATCGACGGGCAGGATGATCATCTTGCCGGTGCCGCCGAGACGGCCATGCATCAGCATGCTGCACAGCTTGCCTTTCACACCGGGCGTCTCGCCCTCATAGTTTTTCAGGATATTGCGGACAGTTCTGGAAATTCGCATCTTGGGACCTTTCAGGGCAGACGATTGTGCCTTCGGTAGGCAAACTATGGCGTGGGTTCAACTCTGTCAGCGCTAACAACTTGATTTCAGGTTAGCGATCCAGTGCCGCAACCCCTGGTAGTGTTTTGCCCTCCATCCATTCGAGGAACGCGCCCCCGGCGGTGGAGACATAGCTGAAGCGATCGGCTGCCCCGGCAGCGTTCAGCGCGGCCACGGTATCGCCGCCCCCGGCCACGGAAATCAGCTTGCCGGCTTCGGTCAGATCGGCAGCGGCGCGGGCGGCGGCGTTGGTGGCGACATCGAAAGGCGGGATCTCGAAGGCACCCAGGGGGCCATTCCAGATGACGGTGGCGGCATTGCCCAGAACGGCCGTGATATCGGCCACGGCCTGCGGCCCGGCATCCAGGATCATCGCATCTTCGGGGCAGGCATCGGCCGAAACCGTTTCACTGGCCGCCCCGGCCTTGAATGCGCGGGCAACCACCACATCGGCGGGCAGTAGGATCCGGCATCGGGCCGCGCGGGCCTTGTCCATGATCGCGCGGGCGGTTTCGGCCATGTCAGGTTCGGCCAGTGAGGTGCCGATGGGTTTGCCCTCGGCGACAAGGAAGGTGTTGGCCATGCCGCCACCGATGATCAGGGTATCGACCCGATCCACCAGATTGCCCAGCAGGTCCAGCTTGGTCGAAACCTTGGCTCCGCCGACCACGGCAACCACCGGATGGCGCGGAGTGCCGAGGGCCTTGTCCAGCGCCTCCAGTTCCGCTTGCATCAGCCGGCCGGCGCAGGCGGGCAGCAACTGGGCGATGGCCTCTGTCGAGGCATGGGCGCGGTGGGCGGCGGAAAAGGCATCATTGCAATAGACCTCGCCCAAGGCGGCCAGCGAGGCGGCGAAGGCGCGATCATTGGCTTCTTCCTCGGCATGGAAACGGGTGTTTTCCAGCAGGATTACCTGGCCGGGCTGGGCATTGGCCACGGCGGTCTTGGCGGGCAGGCCAACGCAATCCTCGGCGAAGATCACCGGGGTGCCCAGCACCTCTTCAACCTTGGCGCGGATCCGGCCCAGGGACATCTCGGGCACGGGTTTCCCCTTGGGGCGACCATAATGGGCCAGCAGGACCGGGGTGCCGCCACGGGCCAGAATGTCATCGACAGTGGGCTTGATCCGTTCGATCCGTGTGGCATCGGTCACCACATCGCCGGCCATGGGCACGTTGATATCGACACGGGTCAGCACTGTCTTGCCGTTCAGGTCCATGTCGTCGAGTGTCTTCCAGGCCATGATCATTCTCCTCTTCGTGTTGCCAAGGGGGTCGCGTGAAATGGCGGCGCCGTCAACCGTCGATGGTGCAGGCAGCCTCAGACGCGGCCCCTGCGCACCACCGCTTTCCCTTGGGCGCGCAATCGCCTAGGGTCCGCGCCAGTCAATCAGGCTTGCAAGGAGATGGCGATGGCCGACATCAAGGACCCGGAAAACACGATCGTGATGGAACTGAAGGGCGGTACCGTCCTGATCGAGCTTCTGCCCGATATCGCGCCCCAGCATACCGCGCGGATGAAGGAACTGGCCCGGGCCGGCGCCTATGACAATGTCGTCTTTCACCGGGTGATCGACGGCTTCATGGCCCAGACCGGCGATGTTGCCAATGGCAATGCCGAGAAGGATTTCAACCTGCGGCGCGCCGGCACCGGCGGGTCCGATCTGCCCGATCTGCCGGCGGAATTCTCGCGCATTCCCCATGATCGGGGCACGCTGGGCGCGGCGCGTTCGGCCAATCCGAACTCGGCCAACAGTCAGTTTTTCATCAATTTTAAAGACAACCATTTCCTCAATGGCCAATACACGGTCTATGGCCGGGTGATTGAGGGCATGGATCATGTCGATGCCATCGTCCGGGGTGAGCCGCCTGCGGAACCCGACCGGATGATTTCCGTCAAGGTTGCCGCCGATGCCGATGCTTAAGGCGTTGATCGCGGGGCTGGTGCTGGTCACCGGTCCCGTCTGGGCGACGGGCCTGGACATCGAGGTGGCCGGCGAGGCAACGGGCACGATCCATATCGAACTGTACGATGATGTGGCCCCCGGCCATGTCGCGCGCCTGACCGATCTGGCCCGGGCCGGCGCCTATGACGGGGTTGTCTTTCACCGGGTGATCGACGGCTTCATGGCCCAGACCGGCGATGTCGCCTATGGCAACAGCACGACGGCGGATTTCGATCTGAGCCGTGTCGGGTTCGGGGGATCCGACATGCCGGATCTGAAGGCTGAATTCTCGGACCGCCCGTTTCTGCGTGGTGTTGTCGGCATGGCGCGATCCAAGGATCATGACAGCGCCAACAGCCAGTTCTTCATCATGTTCACCGCTGCGCCACATCTGGATGGCGACTACACGGTCGTTGGCCAGGTGACTTCGGGAATGGAGGTGGTCGACGCGATCAAGCGCAGCGGCACGCGGGGCAGCCCGCCCGACCGGATGGTCAAGGTCACCGTCACCGAGTGATCGCGCGGACGAAAAAGTAACGTACCGCCGATTTTTCGGGGTGCGTTAACCCTTTCGCAAAAGTTTATTTGCTATTCCGGTGCACAGAGGAACCAGGGGGCAGGTTTCCTTGAGCAAGCGGCGCCTTTCGCCCGAAAGGCGCCGCATTTTCTTTCGCATTTAGTTAACTGTTGGATGCATCGCGCTGAGGGGCGTGGGTTCTCTTCGCCTGATTTCTTCTTGTTCAGGAAGGCTGCGGAACAAGATCTGACCAGCTGTTTCGGATGTCGGCTTTGCGGGACAGAGCGGTCGTTGCCATCAGCAGACCAAGCCGCGCGTCGACGGGCCGCGGTGCGGCGATCCCAGGCCCGGGCGGATGCGCTTTATGGCGGCCATGTACATCTTCCCTCTGAGGTACGCGGTTGTGGCAGCCAATCGCCGTGCCGGGGGGCGGCCCGGCGGTGCGCGGCGGCCTTCGGCCTTGTCCCGCGCATAGGGGGAAGCGTCAACATGGCCTCAGACCCGGCTTTCACCGCTCTTTGAACGAAGGTCCGCTCTGACTTCGGGTCAGAAACCGGACGGACAGCCGAAATGCCTGATACCAAGCAGATATTCGCGGCTTCGCCCACG
>JBKDZR010000068.1:0-17182 GCA_047971485.1 Qingshengfaniella sp.
GCCGCCGCATGGGCCACGCAGGCGCCATCGTCGCAGGCGGAAAGGGCGGCGCCGAAGACAAGATCGAGGCAATGAAAGCCGCAGGAATAACCGTCGCCGAAAGCCCAGCAGGCTTGGGAAAAGCCGTCATGGAGGCCCTGGGCAAGGCTTGATCGGCCACAAGCACCCTATCAACAGAGCCGAAGGTGCCGCCGCCCCGCAACGGGCGGTGGCACACCGAGGCCAACCCAAAAACTTGACGCCGGCCCCATGGGATCGGCGTTTTTTCGTGCCCGGCGGATTGCCTGCCCCGATCCGTCCGGTCCCGCGCGGATGCGTTCACCCAAACGAAAAGGGCGGACCCGCAGGCCCGCCCGTATCCTGCGCCATGCCCTTGGTCAGGCGGCGTTTTTCTGGTTCTGGGCTAGTTTTGCATCAACCGTGGCAACAATCGCGTCGATCTCGGCCATTGGCATGCCCGCCGCCTGCCCCAGTTTCTGAACGACCTTGTCGACCCGTTCGATCTGCGTCGCCCCAGCGGCAACCGCCCGTGCCGCCGAAGACGGCTTGAGCAGCCCCTCGGCCGCCTTGGCGTATTTCTCGAACGGCACCTGATCGGCCGGATCGGCGCCCAGCTTGCGCGCGATTGCGTCCACATGTTCATAAATGGCCCGCGATTGCGTCAGATCGCTGTGCACGGCCTCGCGGATCGGGCGGGCTTCGCCTGACGTGATGCAGCGGTAATTCCCGGTCAACAGCATCGACCATTTCGCCAGCGGCACGAAAAGCGAGTCAAACACGCGCAGCTTCACCGGCACATCCTTGCCCTCGATGGTGACGGCAGCGATATCCGCCTCCATCTGGCGCAGCATGGTGTTGTGCCTGGCATCCGCGAACGCGGCCGCCTTGAAGTTGGTCGGCAGGCCCACATGCAGGACATTGGCCTTTTCCTCGGGCGGACGGAAAGCCTGGGGGTCGGGGCTGCACAGGCTCATCAAGCCGGGCTCGAACCCATCCCAGACCCGGGGCGAGGCGAAGGCCTCTTCCAGTGTCGCGTGATCAACCCCCTTGATCCGGCGCAGGAACGGCAGCGGCGGCATGTTCATGATCGACAAGCACGGGCGCCCCGATGCCGCAATCGCCGCCATCAGCGGGCGTACCCCATCTGCCCCATACTGAGGCTCCTGCATGGCCAGAGCGATCAAATCATAGGCATCCGGTTTCGCCTGATCCGGCGTCACGGCACGGATCTTGCCCGGCAGATCGCCGGAACGGATCGACCGGTGGTGATCCTCGCCACGCAAGGCGATCCGCACCTCGGTTCCTTCGGAATTGATCAGCTCGGCAGTGGCAGCCCGGCATACCAGATCCACATCGTGCCCCGCCATGGCCAGCTTCGTGCCCAGCAAAGACCCATAGGAAGCGCCCAGTATCAGTACCTTATATGCCATAGTGGCCCCCGTTTCTTGGTTTTTGATCGGCGAGGCACAGTGACACCACACCAGGGCACAGGCAAACGCCCGCGCCCATCCCGGCACGTCTCAAAGCACAGATGATGCGGAAAACCAACCTCGCGCAGACATAGTATCTGCGCGCGAATCGGATGGGTCAAGACATATCGTGATGACCTGTGATTATCCCACCTTCTTCCACACCTGTCAATCCGTTGTGTGCAGTCGTGTACCGAACCGCCGCAACCGCATGCCCTGCACGGGCCGGGCCAGGTCGAGGCGCGCCCTTGCCTCACCCCAACGATAGGCACATAGTATCACCAGATCAAAGGGTTCTCTTGTGAACATTCTCAGCACAACCACCACACCCGACCGCGACCCGATCAATGCCCTGCTGAACCGTCCCGGTCACAGCGTGGCCGCCTTTATCGCCGGGGTCGAAGGCCCCAGCTATCGCCCCGTCGGCGCGCTGATGGCGGTGTTTTCCCCCGATGACATCGTGGGCACCCTGTCCTCGGGGTGCGTCGAGGCCGATATCGCGCTGAACGCCATGCGCTGTCTGGACAGCGGCATGCCACAGATGCTGCGCTATGGCCGGGGCTCGCCTTTCGTCGACATCCAACTGCCCTGTGGCGGCGGGCTGGATATCCTGCTGGTACCGCATCCGGACAAGGCCGCCCTAGCCCGGATCGCCGCCGATCGCAGGGCACGCACCCCCTGTACGCTGGAGGTCGACAGCCGCACTGGCGCGATGCGGGTGACAGAGACCGGCGCCAGCGGGATGGGGACGGACGGGACGCTGCGGATCCACCACGCCCCGGACATCCGCTTTCTGGTGTTCGGCAAGGGCCCCGAGGCCAGCACCTTTGCCGCGCTGGTTCAGGCTGCGGGCTATCCCAACATGCTGCTGTCCCCCGATGACGAAACGCTGACCAACGCCCGCACCGCCGGCTGTCCGATACGGGCCCTGACCCATCCGCATTGTCCAACGGATCTGGGGGTCGATGACCGGACCGCGGTGATCCTGTTCTTTCACGACCATGATTGGGAACCCCCAATCCTGCACGGCGCCTTGGCGACAAGCGCCTTTTACATCGGGGCCCAGGGATCCCGCCGCGCGCGCGATGCACGACATCTGATGCTGGAAGCGCTGGGGACCGGGCCGGATCAGATCGTCCGGCTGCACGGGCCGGTCGGGCTGATCCCCTCGGCCCGGGATGCGGGGACATTGGCGGTGTCGGTCCTGGCCGAGATCCTGACCAAAGCGGCCACGCCGGCCCCCGCCGGCTGAGCGCAGGCAAAACTGCCCAAACGGATCCGGGCCGCAGACCAGACGGTCACACGGCCCGGGAAAGGTGTCTGCGGATTGCCCCGCTCAGGCGGAGGCCGAACTGCCGTGATCGTCAGAGGACGCGCCCTCGGCATCCTCGTCCAGCGGCTTCTTGTCGTCTTTGGCACGCATCAGGTTGCGCAGCCGTTCCATGACCACAAAGAGCATCGGAATCACGAAAATCCCCACCAGCGCCGAGCCCAGCATGCCGACCAGAACCGGCAAACCGACCGCGAACATGCTGGCCGCCCCCGGGCCCGTGGCCGTTACCAACGGCACCAGACCGGCGATAAAGGCCAGCGAAGTCATCATCACCGGACGGAAGCGTTCGACCGATCCGACCACCGCCGCATTGCGAATGGACAGCCCCTGTTCCAGGTGCATAACGGCGAATTCGACGATGAGAATTGCGTTCTTCGCCGCCAGCGCGATCAGCACCACAACCCCGATCTGTCCGTAGACATCCAGCGACGCGCCCGCCACCCAGACACCGAAGACCGCCGCCAGAACTGCCGACGATACGGACAACATGACCGAAACCGGAACGTTCCAACTTTCGTAAAGTGCGACAAGGAACAGATAGGCAAAGAGCAGGGCAAAGCCGATCACGATGCCGGTCTGCCCCGCCGAGGCCTTGGTCTCCAGCGCCTGACCGGTCCATTCATAGGCGAACCCGGCAGGCAGCGTGTCCTTGGCGATCGTCTCCATCTGGTTGATCGCATCGCCATCCCCGACCCCCGGGGCAGGTGACCCGTTGATCGACACCGCCCGATAGTTGTTATAGCGGGTCAGGGACCGGGGCGCCGCATCGACCTTTGCCGAGGCAAAGGACGAAACCGGCACCATTTCGCCCTGGGCGTTCCGGATCTTGATGTCGAAGACCGAATTGACATCGGCCCGGTCCGAGGCCTCGCCCTGCACCCAGACCGTATAGATCTTGCCGAACAGCGTGATGTCATTGACATAGACGCCGCCCAGCACGCCCCCCAGGGAATCGAACACATCGGGCAGGGTCAGCCCCAGCGTGTACAGCTTGTCCCGGTCGATATCGAGACGGATCTGGGGCGTACTGGCATCGAAGGTCGAATAGACCGCCTGCAACTTGTCATTCTGGTTGGCCGCCATCACGATCCCGCGCATGACCGAGGCCATTTGCTGCGGATCCTGGCCCTGGACCGCTTCGAGCATCAGCTGGAAGCCGCCCGTTGTCCCGATCCCGGGGATCGAAGGGGGGTTCAGCGCCAGGAAATTCGCGCCCGGGATCTGCTGCAATTTCTCGGACAGGCGCGCCACGACGGCCTCGGCCTGCATGGACGGATCCTCGCGCTCCTCAAAGGGCTTGAGCTTGACAAAGGCGATCCCGGCATTCGACGCGATCCCGTCATCAATCAGGTTGTAGCCCGCGATGGCGGCGACATTGGCCACGGCCGGATCCTCGGCGATAATCTTGCGGCCGGCCTCCATCGCGGCATCGCTGCGGCTCAGCGAGGCGCCGGGCGGCAAGGTCATCATCGCCATGACATAGCCCTTGTCCTCGGCAGGCAGGAACCCGGCCGGGGTGACCGAACCGATGCTGATGATCCCGCCAGCGAAGGCCCCCACCAGAACGACCGACAAAACGGCCAGACGGGTCAGGCGCCGCACGATGCTGCCATACCCACGACTGACCTTGTTGATCCCGTCCGAAACCTTGCGCATGAACCCGACCGGGTGGCCGGGCTTCATGATCACCGCACACAGCGCCGGGGTCAGCGACAGGGCGTTGATCGCCGAAATCACCATGGCCGCCGAGATCGTCACGGCGAATTGCCGGAACAGCACCCCGCTGGTCCCCGGCAGGAAGGCCACAGGCACAAACACCGACAGCAGGACCAGCGTGATGGCGATGATCGGACCGGTGATTTCCGCCATCGCCTTTCGGGTGGCCTCGGCCGGGCTCAGGTCCGGTTCATGTTCCATCACCTTCTCGACATTTTCGACCACGACGATGGCATCATCGACAACGATGCCGATCGCCAGAACCATGGCCAGAAGCGAGATCATGTTCATCGAATAGCCAAGCGCCAGCAACACCGCGAAGGTCCCGATCACCGACACGGGCACAGCCAACAGCGGAATGATCGTCGGCCGCACCCGGCCCAGGAAAACGAAAACCACGATGCCAACCAGGATGAAGGCCTCGAACAGAGTGTGCTGAACCTTCTCGATCATCGCCAGAACGAAATCAGCGGTGTTGTAGATGAACAGATAGTCCACCCCCGACGGAAAGCGCGCGGACAATTCCTCCAGCTTGGTGCTGACCGCCTGGGCCACCGCCACAGCATTGGCCCCCGGCGACAGGAACACCGCCAGCGCGGCCGTCGGCTGGCCATCCAGCGTGGTATTGACATCGTAAAGCGACGCCCCCACCTCGACCCGCGCCACATCCTTGACCTTGACGAAGGACCCGTCGGCTTCGCTGCGGATGATGATCTCGCCGAATTCCTCGGGCGTGGACAGACGGCCCTTGGTGGTGATGCTCAGCTGCAGATCGCCATTGGCGCCCTCAACCAAGGGCGCCGCACCAACCCGGCCGGCAGCGGCCTGCAGGTGCTGGGAACTGACCGCGCCGATCACGTCGCTGGGCACCAGCCCGTATTCCTCCAGCCGTTTTTCATCCAGCCAGACGCGCATCGAATAATCGCGCACACCAAAGTTGAACACATCGCCGACGCCGCTGATGCGCTTGAGTTCATCAATAACGTTGATCGTCACGAGGTTTGACAGGAACTTCTGGTCGAATTCCTGGTCATCCCCGTAAAAGGCGATCACCTGCAAAATATCGGTCGAGGCCTTCAGAATCGTCAGACCCTGGGCCATCACCGCATCCGGCAGACGCGGCTCGGCCAGTTTCACCCGGTTCTGCACGTTCACCGTGGCGATATCCGGATCCTGGTCCAGATCGAAACTGACGGTCAGCGAATATTGCCCCGCATCGTTCGAATTCGAGCTCATGAAGCGCATGCCCTCGACGCCATTGATCTGGCTTTCGATGGGCACGGCGACCGCTTCCTCAACCGTTTCGGCATCAGCCCCGCTGTAAGTGGCCATCACCTTGACAGTCGGCGGGGCCAGCGTCGGGTACTGCGCCACCGGGATGACCTGAAGCGCAAGATAGCCCGCGATCGTGATGATCAATGATATGACAATCGCCAGTCGGGGACGGCGGATAAAGACATCCGAGATCATGTCGTCACCCCTTACTGTTGCGTTTCAGCGGCGGTGGCCCGGACCTTGGCGCCCGGCTGAACCTTCTGCAGGCCCTCGGTGATGACCTGGGCCCCCTCATCAAGACCTGAAGTCACCACCAGCAGGTTATCCCGCTGGGTGCCGATCTCGATATTGACGCGCTGCACTTCATCCTTGTCGTCGACGACCATCACATACGCCCCTTGCTGATCGACCAGCAAGGCCTGCTGCGGGACAGTCAACACCATGTTTTCCCTGTCGGAAACAAGTTCGACATTGACCAGCTGACGATCCAGCAACACCCCGTCGGGGTTGGGCACCGTCGCCCGCACCAGAACCGAGTCGGTGCTGGCCGTGGCCTGAACGCCGACATATTTGAACGTGCCGTTCATCGGATAGACCGACCCATCCGCCAGAAACAGGCGGATCGTCACATCCTCGATATCGTGCTGGCTGTTCTGTATGTCCATCAGAACGGTCTGCGGAATTGGAAAGGTCGCATAGATCGGATCGGTCTGCACGACGGTGGCCATCGCCCCCGATTGCGGGCTGATCAGATCGCCGATCGACACCGCCGCCCGGCCGATACGTCCGCTCAGCGGTGCCGAGATGCGGGTATAGTCGAGGTCCAGTTGTGCCGCATCGACCTGGGCTTGCGCCAGCCCGACCTGCGCAGTGGCGACAGCCAGGTTGGCCTGAGCCTCATCGCGGGCCTGTTGCGAGGCAAAGCTGCGTTCGCTCAGCGCATCCTGGCGCTGAAAGGTCTGGCCGGCCAGTGTTTCCTGCGCCCGCGCACTGGCCAGCGCCGCCTGGGCCTGGGCCAAGGCATTGGCGTAAACGTCATCTTCCAGTTCGAACAGCAGGGTCCCGGCCGCAACTTCGGCCCCCTCTTCGAAGTGCTTCGTCTCCAGATAGCCCTGCACCTTCGCGATCAGCGCGACCGAGTTGATCGCCTCGATCCGGCCAGAAAACTGCACCTGCTGCGACATGTCCTGCAATGCCGCGGTCACGACGCTGACCGGGATCGCATCATCCTGCGCCGAAACGGCCGTTGCGCCTCCCGAAAATGTGATCAGCGCCACAAGACCGACACGGCGCAAGGCGGCATGCCCACCATGGATCCAAGGCCAGCTGCCTTGCCTGTGAAGCGGACCATGCGGGCCCGTACCGATTTTCCGGGGGGTTCTGAACGGCCGAACGAACGTCATGGCACGACTCCAATTCACCAACTTCAACGTGAAGTTAACCACCGGGTCGGCAGACTGTAAAGCGATCTGATCCAGCTTTGCGCCCAATCGCGCGCTGTTTCGCATCCTTTGGACAATGCCTGCGCAGTCTGCCGACTGGCCCGGCGCGTGACATCGGATATAGGAACAGCCTGCGGTGTGATCATCCCCCGCCCAACGCCCTACACATCCAGTTGATCATGCGTGATTTGCAGGACACCATGGATCCCCGCCCCCTGAAAACGGCCTGTCCTGTCACCCCCTTGGGGCAGACCAGCAGCGTCAAGGCTTTCACACCGAGCATGCCATCTGTACCGGAGATTTCGAGAAATCAGATTGGTGGAGCCGATCGGGATCGAACCGACGACCTCGTCATTGCGAACGACGCGCTCTCCCAACTGAGCTACGGCCCCACGAGGCGTGTGTTTGCGACGGGGGTGTAAACTTGTCAAGGTCATGCGGCAAGCAAAGAGGACACAATGCAGGAACGCCACTTTTTCGGCTATGGATCGCTGGTCAATCGGCGCACCCATGACTACCACCGCACCCTTGCCGCAACGTTGCCGGGCTGGCGTCGGGAATGGCGCAGCACCCGGTTGCGCGACATCGCCATCCTGTCGGCCCGCCCGGTACCCGGGGGCAGCATTGCCGGGCTGATCGCCGAGGTGCCCGGCGATGACTGGACGGCGCTGGACCAGCGCGAGGCAGACTATCTGCGCCATGACATTTCGGCGACAATCCAGCCGGCGGTGCCCGGCCCGCGCCACACCCAAGTCTATCAGGTTGATCCGGGGATCGTGCGCAGCCCCTGCGACGGGGCGATCCTGCTCAGCTATCTCGACACCGTCATTCAGGGGTTCCTGGACATGGGTGGCGCGGCGGCGGCGGCCGGGTTCTTCGCCACCACCGATGGCTGGGCGCGCGACGTGCTGGACGACCGCGCCGCCCCGATCTATCCGCGCGCCACATCCCTGACGGCGCAGGAACGCGGGATCGTCGATACGGCGCTGGCCGCCCTGCCGGTGCGGATCCGACGGCCCTGACAGGTCCGGACAGCCCCCGCTCGGGGATCAGGCGGATTTGGGCCGGGCCTGCATCAGCGGCATGAAATCGGCCATTTCCGGCCCCCGGGCCCGCCCGGTCAATGCCTTGCGCAATGGCATGAACAGCTGCTTGCCCTTGCGCCCCGTCCGTTCCTTGACCGCACCGGTCCAACTGGCCCAGGTGTCGGGACCATAGGGCAGATCAGGCAGCAGGGTCAGTGCCTCGGCCACGAAGGTACGGTCAGCATCGTCCACCAGGGGATCCGCGCCATCCCGAAGGATCGCCCACCACGGGGCCAGATCCGCCCGCGTTTCGATGTTTTCGCGCAGCACCGTCCAGACGGCCTCGGCCCAGTCGTCGGGGATGCCGGCCGCGCGCACCGTATCTGCCACCGCCGACAGGGGCAAACCGGCCAGATAGCGCGCGCTCAGCGGGCCCAGATCGGCCTCGTCGAACTTGGTGGGCGCGGCGCCGAAACGATTGATGTCGAACCCGTCGATCAGTTCGTCCATCGAACTGCGCAATTCCACCGGATCCGAAGATCCCAGCCGCGCCATCAGCGACAGCAGCGCCATGGGTTCCACCCCCGCCGCGCGCAAATCACGGATCGACAGGGTCCCCAGGCGCTTGGACAGGGCTTCGCCCTGGGGGCCGGTCAGCAGCGAATGGTGGGCAAAGCCGGGGGCCGTGCCGCCAAGCGCCTCGATGATCTGGATCTGGGTTGCCGTGTTGGTGACATGATCGGCACCACGCACCACATGGGTCACGCCCATCTCGATATCATCCACCACCGAGGCCACGGTATAAAGCACCTGACCATCGGCCCGGATCAGCACCGGATCCGACACCGAGGCCGCATCAATGGAAATGTCGCCCAGGATCCCGTCGGTCCATTCGATCCGCTGGTGATCCAGCAGAAAGCGCCAATAGCCGTTGCGATCCGCGCGCAGCCGGTCCTTTTCCTCGGCGCTTAGCGCGAGGGCGGCGCGGTCATAGACCGGCGGCTTGCCCATGTTCAGCTGTTTCTTGCGCTTCAGGTCCAGCTCAGTCGGCGTCTCAAAGCATTCATAGAATCGATTGGCCACCCGCAGCCTGTCCGCAGCCTCGGCATAGCGATCCAGCCGCAGGGATTGCCGTTCCACCCGGTCCCAGCCCAGGCCCAGCCAGTCCAGATCCTCCTTGATCGCGTCGACATATTCCTCTTTCGAGCGTTCGGGATCGGTATCGTCGATGCGCAGGATGAAGGTGCCCCCGGCCTTGCGCGCGATGAGATAGTTGAACAGCGCCGTGCGCAGGTTGCCGACATGGATATAGCCGGTGGGCGACGGGGCGAAGCGGGTGACGGTCTGGGCGGTCATGTGGCGGTCTCCTTGCCGCGGTGCTCTTTCATACAGGCGCGGTTTTGTCCATATCGGCAGGCATGAGCGATTTTCCCGACGGCCCTACCGCCCCCGATCTCGATACGATCGAAACCATCGCCCGCACCACGTTGGCCACCCTGCCCCAGGCCTTTCGCGCCGGCGCCGCCGATGTCTTGTTGCGGGTCGCCGAATTTGCCGATGACGCGGTTTTGGCCGATCTTGGCCTCGATAGCCCGTTCGCGTTAACCGGCCTTTACGATGGCATTCCCCTGACCGAAAAATCGGTGATGGATCAACCCGAGGGGCCGGACACCATCTGGCTGTTCCGCCGCCCGATTCTGGATGAATGGGCCGAGCGGGGCGATATCGGGTTGAACGCCCTGGTTCAGCATGTGGTGATTCACGAACTTGCCCATCATTTCGGCTGGTCCGATGACGATATCGCCACAATCGACCGCTGGTGGGAATAAGCCCCGGCCCCGCCTTGCCGCCCCCCATCATCCAGCCTAGCCTGCCGGGAAACAGAACGGGTGGGCAACAGATGGGCGACGAACGGAAAAACGGCAGGATGCAGTCCCTGGCCTATCGGTTTCGGCTGGGCCGGTTCGAGATGACCACCCTGCTGGCCGGTACCCTGACCCGCCCGGATCCGCATGGCATCTTCGGGGTCAACGCGACGGCCGAGGATTTCGGACAGGTCAGCCGCGAGAACTTCATCCCCACTGACCGGACCCAGTTTTTCTACACCCCGCTACTGGTCAATACCGGGTCCGAGCGGATCCTGTTCGACACCGGCACGGATACCGACAGCACAGCGGCGGCCATGGCCGAGGCCGGCTATCACCCCGATCAGGTGGACAAGATCGTCCTGACCCACATGCATGGCGATCACGTTGGCGGGTTGATCAAGAACGGCGCACCCGGCTTTTCCAACGCCACCCTGCTGGCCGGCCGGATCGAGAATGAATACTGGACCGGGACAGGCGCCGAAGCCTATGATACCCGCGTTGCCCCGCTGGCCGATCGCATGACGCTGATCGAGGACGGCGATCAGGTGGCCGAGGGCATCCACGCCCTGCTGGCCCCCGGGCACACCCCCGGGCACATGGCCTTTCGGTTTGAAAGCGACGGGGCCGTGCTGCTGCATTTCGCGGATCTGGCCAACCACTATGTGTGGTCCCTCGGCCGGCCAGACTGGCAGGTGCGGTTCGATGTGGACAAGGTGCTGGCCACCCAGACCCGACGCAAAACCCTGGGCATGATCGCCGATCAGCGGATCCTGGCCATCGGCTATCACATGCCCTTTCCCGCCCTGGGCCATGTCGCGCGGGACGGCGACGGGTTCCGCTGGGTGCCGGTCAGCTATCAGATGATGCTGGACTGATCCCGGCACCCCCCATACCAGCACAACGACCGGCCACTGCCTGAGCGACCCTGACGGGGCGCGCAACCACGGCCAGACCAAAGCGCACCCGGCCAGGACCCCCGGGTGCCCACCGCTGATATACGGCTGAGCCTGATCGTCTGTCACATCCAGACAGGCGGACGTTAGGTAGCGTTTCAGTTTGCAATCCGCTTAACCCCTTATGCACAGGACAAGGCCGCAGGCCGCCGCGATTCAAAGGACCGCAGCCCGTCGATGCGCGGCTTGGTTCAGCCGATTAGCAAACCGAGACAGGACCGGACGTTAATCCCTCTCGCTTATTCGACGATTTTCTGATATGCTTTTTCCATGAGCGGGGGCTCTGGCACCGCCCCGTCCCCCTCATCCTTCCCGATCAGCGTCCTCCGCAACCCCGCCATCCCGCGCGTTGCGTCCGATGACGACGACCGGACATCCCCACATCACATCCTGTTATGGGAGATTTCGCTGTGCTGACTCTTCTCATCACCCGGTCTGCCACCGCCGGTGCGGTTGCTCTGGCCGGTCTCTTCACCGCATCCCTTGCCCAGGCCGTTCCCGTCGATACCGAACTGTCCCTGCTGATCGACGTCTCCGGCAGCATCAACAGCTATGAATTCGGCCAACAACGCCAAGGATATATCGATGCGTTCCGCGACCCCACCCTGCAGACGGCGATCCTTGACCGACGGGGGGGCAGCCGTCTTGGATCCATCGCCGTCAACGTCATTTCCTGGTCCAGCCAGGCCGTGGAAAGCATCGGCTGGACCCTGATCGACAGCGTGGCCAGCGCCGAGGCCTTCGCCGACACGCTGACAGCCATGGACCGGGCCAAAGGCATCGGCATTCTGACCGGACCGGCCAATGCGATCAACCTGGCGGTCACCAGCCTGACCAGCAACACCTTTGAAGGCCGGACGACCGTCCTGGATGTCTCGGGCGATGGGATCGAGAATTTCGGGCCCAACACGATCACCGCCCGCGATGCCGCGCTGGCCAAAGGGGTCGACCGGATCAATGGCCTGGCCATCGGCCCCGATGTGATCCCGATCTGGTATGACAGCCATCTCACGGGCGGCATTGGCAATTTCGTGCTGGCCGAAACCACGTTCTACAGCTTCGGCCCGGCAATCAAGGCCAAGCTGGGCTACGAGATCCGTGGCGACAGCCCGCCCCCGGTTCCCTTGCCCGCCGCCGGATGGCTGCTGATCGGCGGGGCCGCAGCCCTGATCGCCTTAAGGCGCCGCAAGCGCGGCTGATCCCCCCGGACCAGATGGCCGGCTTGTCCCCCCCGGTCACAGGCGATAGGGTTCCTGCACTCTGCGATGGATCACAGAATGCCCCAGTCCCACGCCGCCTCTGGCGCCCCTTCCCCCGGCTATCAGGTCCTGGCCCGCAAATACCGGCCGGAAACCTTCGCCGATCTGGTCGGTCAGGAGGCCATGGTCCGCGTGCTGCGCAATGCCTTTGCCGCCGATCGCATCGCCCAAGCCTTCATGCTGACGGGGATTCGCGGCACCGGCAAGACAACCACCGCCCGCATCGTCGCCAAGGGGCTGAACTGCACCGGCCCCGACGGCAAGGGCGGCCCGACCACAGACCCCTGCGGCCAATGCCCGCAATGTCGCGGCATCGCGGCCGGCACCCATGTGGATGTGATCGAGATGGACGCCGCCTCGAACACCTCGGTCGACAATATCCGCAGCAACGTGCTGGACAGCGTGACATACGCGCCCTCCGAAAGCCGCTACAAGATCTATATCATCGACGAGGTGCACATGCTGTCCACCTCGGCCTTCAACGCGCTGCTCAAGACGCTTGAAGAACCGCCGCGCCACGTAAAATTCCTTTTCGCCACCACGGAAATCCGCAAGGTGCCCGTCACTGTGCTGTCGCGCTGCCAGCGCTTCGATCTGCGCCGGATCGAGCCCGAGGACATGATCGCCCTGCTGCGCCGGATCGCAGATGCCGAGGGGGCCGCGATCACCGATGGCGCGCTGGCGCTGATCACCCGCGCCGCCGAAGGATCGGCCCGCGACGCCACCAGCCTGCTGGATCAAGCCATCGGCATGGGGGCCAGTGGCGAAACCGATGCTGACGCCGTGCGCCAGATGCTGGGGCTGGCCGATCGCGGCCGGGTACTCGATCTGTTCGAAGCGGTGATGGCCGGCAAGGCCGCCGACGCGCTGAACGAACTGGCCAGCCAATACGCCGACGGCGCCGATCCGGCATCCGTGCTGCGCGATCTGGCCGAGATCACCCACTGGATTTCCGTGCTCAAGGTCACACCCGAGGCCGCCGATGACCCAACCCTGCCCCCCGACACCCGCGACCGGGGGCTGGCGCTGGGGGCACGGCTGTCGCAACGGGTGCTGGGACGGGCCTGGCAAATGCTGCTCAAGGCACTGGAGGAAGTCGCCGGCGCACCCAATGCGATGATGACAGCGGAAATGGCCCTGATCCGCATGACCCATGTCGCAGATCTGCCCCCGCCCGAGGACCTGATGCGCCGGGTCGAAGGCCTGCTGGCCCAGGGGCCGGACAGCCCCGCACCCAGCGGGCCGGCGCCCTCACCACAAGGGGGCGCCTCGGCTATCGCTCCAACGCCCCCCACCAGCATCGCCCCAACATCCCGGCCCAGCGGCAACGGGGCCGCCACCGCTTTGGCCCTGGCTGAACCTGACGCCTTGGCCCACTATGCCAGCTTCGAGCAGGTGGTGGATCTGATCCGCACCCAGCGTGATGTCAAACTGCTGATCGACGTGGAAACCGGGGTGCATCTAGTCACCTACACACCGGGCCGCATCGCCTTTCGTCCGGCCCCCAGCGCCCCCGCCGACCTGGCCCAACGGCTGACAGCACGCCTGGGCGCTTGGACCGGCGCCCGCTGGGCGGTGACCCTGGAAAACACCGGCGGCACCCCGACCATCGCCGAAACACGCGATGCCAAGAACGAGGCCCTCAAGGCCCAGGCCCGGACACACCCCCTGGTTGCGGCGGTCGAACAGGCCTTTCCCGGCGCGACAATCGCCCGTATCACCCCCGCAGAAGACATGGCCCGGAAAGCCGCAGAACAGGCGCTGCCCGAGGTCGAAGATGATTGGGATCCTTTCGAGGACGACTGAACAAAAAGGACCAGAACACGATGTTCAAGGGTTTGGGCAATCTTGGCGACATGGGCAAGATGATGAAGGCCGCCAAGGATATGCAGGAAAAGATGACCAAGCTGCAGGATGACCTGGCCAGCATTGTCGTCATCGGGGAAAGCGGCGCCGGGCTGGTCAAGGCCCGCTGCACCGCGAAGGGCGTGCTGACCGGGCTGGATATCGACCCGTCGATATTCAAGCCCGACGAAAAGGAAATGGTCGAGGATCTGATCCTCGCCGCCATCAAGGATGCCCAGGACAAAGCCCAGACCCGCCAGCAAGAGGAAATGCAGCGTATCGCCCAGGAAATGGGCCTGCCTGCCGACATGAAACTGCCCTTCTGATCCAACCGCCGCGCGCCAGCGCGGCCCGGCCCAACGGGATAAGACGCACCAGCGTCGCAGACGGGCGGGAGGGCCCCGCCCGACAAACCGCCCCACCGAACAAAGGCCCAGGCACCCATGTCTTCCGCCCCCCCTGCCATTGAGGCCCTGATCGACCTGATGGCAAAGCTGCCCGGGCTCGGTCCGCGGTCGGCCCGGCGTGCCGTCCTGCACATGGTGCGCAAACGCGCGCTGCTGCTGCACCCTCTGGCCGAGACAATGTCCGAGGTCGCCACCACCGTGCGCAGCTGCGTCACCTGCGGGAATATCGCCACGGATGACCTCTGTCCGATCTGCGCCGATCCGCGCCGCGCCGATGGCACACTCGTGGTGGTCGAAACCGTCGCCGATCTCTGGGCCATGGAACGGTCCGGCCTGTTCACCGGCCGCTACCATGTGCTGGGCGGCACACTCAACGCACTCGATGCCATCGGCCCCGAAGACCTTGGCCTGCCCCGCCTCTGGGACCGGATTGAGGACGAAGCCATCACCGAGGTGATCCTGGCCCTCGGCACCACCGTAGATGGCCAAACCACCGCCCACTATATCGCCGAGACGCTCGACGGGCGGGTCACCGTCACCAGCCTTGGCCAGGGCATGCCTGTCGGTGGCGAGCTGGACTACCTGGACGATGGGACCATCGGCGCCGCCCTGAGGGGGCGACGGCGCTTCTGAAGCACCCGGTTATTCCCTCTTTTGGACAAGAGAAAACCCTGCTATCTTTTTCTTGATAAAAAAACTCGGAAATATCGGAGGACCCGCGATGACCATGAACCGTTCCACGACCCTCGCCATCCTGACCAGCACAGTGCTCGCCCTGCCCCTTGCCGCACAGGCCGAAGGCGAGGTCAACATCTACTCGTCCCGCCACTACGATACCGACGAACAGCTTTATTCCGACTTCACCAAGGCCACCGGCATCACCGTCAACCGGATTGAGGCAAACGCCGATGAGCTGATCGCCCGCATGACAGCCGAGGGCACAAATTCCCCGGCCGATGTCCTGATCACCGTCGATACCTCGCGCCTGACCCGCGCCAAGGAGGCCGGTGTCCTGCAACCCATCGACAGCCAGATCCTGACCGACCGCGTCCCCGTCAACCTGCGCGATGCCGACAACCAGTGGTTCGGCTTCTCCCAGCGGGCCAGGATCATCTTTTACGACAAGGAACAGGTCGAAAATCCGCCGCAAACCTATGCCGATCTGGCCGATCCCGCATACAAGGGCATGATCTGCATCCGGTCCTCAACCAATACCTACAACCAGACCCTTCTGGCCGCCATCATCACCCACGAAGGCGAAGAGGCCGCCACAGCCTGGGCCCAGGGCGTCGTCGACAACATGGCCCGCGCGCCCCAGGGGGGCGACACCGATCAATTGCGCGGCCTGGCCTCTGGCGAATGTGCCCTGGCCGTAGCCAACACCTACTACTTCGCCCGCGCCATCCGAACCCAGGTGAACGGGGTCAGTGAACATCTCGACCGTATCGGCTGGGTCTGGCCCGATCAGGATGGCAACGGTGCTCATGTCAATCTCTCGGGGGGCGGTGTGGCGGTACACGCGCCCAACCGGGAAAATGCGATCAAATACCTGGAATACCTGACCAGCCCCAGCGCCCAGCACTATTTCTCATCGGGCAATGATGAGTTTCCCGTGGTCGAGGGCGTCGCAATCAACCCGTCGGTGGAACAGCTGGGCAGCTTCAAGGCCGACAGTATCAACCTGTCCACGGTTGCTCAGAACATCCCCGTCACCCAGCGCATCTTTGCCAAGGTCGGTTGGAAGTAACCCCGTCAGACCGGCAAAACAGCGGCCCGGCGGACACGCCGGACCGCTTTATCGGCCTTCCCGCTAAATGAAGGCCAGCATGACATGTGAGGGATCCAATTCCGCCGGTTTCACATCTTCCAGGATGACCGCCGTATCGGCATCCAACTGGATGCGGGTGTCATGTCCCCCCGGCCCCTCGGGCGTAATCGTCACCGCCGATTGGAACGCGGCATAATCCGCGAACCAGAAACTCGCGACATCCAGCCTATCGCCTTCAGCACCGTCAAAGTCGATCACCGTGGTGGTGCCTTCAAGATCGCGCATGATGAACCTGTCTGCACCGGCCCCACCGGACAAACGATCCGTGCCACCCATGCCGTCCAGGAAATCATTCCCCAGCCCGGCAAAAATCACATCATTCGCCGAGGTCCCGATCAGAGTATCATTCCCGGTCGTCCCCACCTGCGTCACGGCATTGGTGAAATTGCCGCCATAGATGACATAGCTGGCGCCGGCCATGTTCTGGCCATTCGGATCGGCGTAGGGTGCCCCGATGATCAGATCGTCAAACCCGTCGCCATTCACATCGCCAGCAGAACTGACGGAATAACCAGACGAATCTCCGTCAGTGATCCCATTGATCACGAAGCCGCCGGCGCCAAGTGACGACAATTCCACCGTCCCACTATCCGTTCGGCCGAAAACAACATAGCTGGCACCGGCCGTGTCTTGGCCATTCGGATCGGCCCAGGCTGCCCCGATGATCAGATCGTCCAGACCGTCCCCATTTACATCGCCAGCGGAACTGACCGAACGGCCGGACAGATCGTCCGCCGAAGCGCCGTTGATCGCAAAGCCTCC
>JBKDZR010000069.1:0-15174 GCA_047971485.1 Qingshengfaniella sp.
CAGGATCCTTTGCCTGCCAGATCGGGCGTCCGACGACGATGTGGTCGGCGCCGGCCGCGATGGCACCGGCCGGGGTGGCGATGCGCTTCTGATCGCCGGCTGCACTGCCCGTGGGGCGCACGCCGGGGGTGACGATCAGGCGGTTCGTGGCCTCGGGCAGGGCGCGGATGGCAGCGGCCTCACGCGGGCTGGCGATGACGCCATCAGCCCCGGCCTCAAGGGCGCGGGCGGCGCGTTCCGTCACGATGTCGGGCACGGCGCCATCCCGGATCATCGCGGCATCCAGATCGCCCCGGTCCAGCGAGGTCAGCACCGTCACCGCCAGGATCCGCGTCTTCGATCCCGCAGCCCCCTCTTTGGCGGCGCGGACCACATGGGGATCGCCATGAACGGTCAGGAAATCGGGTTCAAACCGGGCGATCCCGCGCACGGCTGCCTCAACCGTGGCGCCGATATCGAACAGCTTCATGTCCAGGAAGATGCGCTTGCCGTGCTCTTCCTTCAGTTCATTTGCCAGGGCCAGCCCACCCCCGGTCAGCATCCCCAGCCCGATCTTGTAGAACCCGACCGCCGGCCCGATCATGTCGGCCAGCTTCAGGCCGGACAGGGCGTCGGGGACATCAAGGGCTACGATCAGGCGGTCATCGCTGGGCATGGGCAGATCCGTTTTGGGGCGTTGCGCATGGTTACCGCCTTCGCGCCCCCTCCGGCAAGGGACAAGCCCCGGGCCTGCGGCAGAAAAGCTGTCTTTCACCGTCTTGCAACAGTTGAGGCGCACGCCCACATTTGTGCCAAGGCCCCGGGGCTGCGCGCCGCAATCGGGTGCAGCGATGCGAAAGGGGTGCTTTGAAAGGAGAAATTGCTCATGAACCTTGAAAAGTTCACCGAGAGGGCGCGCGGCTTCCTGCAGGCGGCCCAAACCGTGGCGATCCGTGAAGGCCACCAGAAACTGACCCCAGAACACCTGCTGAAGGCGCTGCTTGATGATGACGAAGGGCTGGCCGCCAACCTGATCCAGCGTGCCGGTGGCGCGGCGGAGCGTGTGCGCGAGGCCAATGATCTGGCGCTGTCGAAACAGCCCAAGGTCAGTGGCGATACCGGCCAGGTGTTTCTGGATCAGCAGGCCGCCAAGGTGCTGGACGAGGCCGAGAAGATTGCCACCAAGGCCGGTGACAGCTTTGTCACGGTCGAGCGCCTGCTGACGGCGCTGGCGCTGGTGCGCAGCAAGGCAAAAGAGGCGCTGGATGCCGGCGCTGTCAGTGCGCAAAAGCTGAACGAGGCGATCAACGATCTGCGCAAGGGCCGCACGGCTGACAGCGCCACCGCCGAGGACAGTTTCGAGGCGCTGAAGAAATACGCCCGCGACCTGACCCAGACGGCCCGCGATGGCAAGATTGATCCGATCATCGGCCGGGATGAGGAAATCCGCCGCACCATGCAGGTGCTCTCGCGGCGGACCAAGAACAACCCGCTGCTGATCGGGGAACCCGGCGTCGGCAAGACTGCCATCGCCGAGGGGCTGGCGCTGCGGATCATCAATGGCGATGTGCCGGAATCCCTGCGCAACAAGCGTCTGATGGCGCTGGACATGGGTGCTCTGATCGCGGGGGCCAAATATCGCGGTGAATTCGAGGAACGGCTGAAGGCCATCCTGAAAGAGATCGAGACGGCGGCTGGCGAGATCATCCTGTTCATTGATGAACTGCACATGCTGGTGGGCGCCGGCAAGACCGATGGCGCCATGGATGCGGCCAACCTGATCAAGCCGGCCTTGGCGCGCGGTGAGTTGCACTGCGTGGGCGCGACGACGCTGGATGAGTACCGCAAATACGTGGAAAAGGACGCGGCCCTGGCCCGGCGTTTCCAGCCGGTGATGGTTGAGGAACCCACGGTCGAAGACACGATTTCAATCCTGCGCGGGATCAAGGAAAAGTACGAACTGCACCACGGGGTGCGGATCTCGGATTCCGCTCTGGTGGCCGCGGCCACGCTCAGCCATCGCTACATCACCGACCGTTTCCTGCCCGACAAGGCCATCGACCTGGTGGATGAAGCCGCCAGCCGCCTGCGGATGGAAGTGGACAGCAAGCCCGAGGAACTGGACGCGCTGGACCGCCAGATCCTGCAGATGCAGATCGAAGCCGAGGCCTTGAAGAAAGAGGATGATCAGGCCTCCAGGAACCGGCTGGAAAAGCTTGAGGGCGAATTGGCCGGCTTGCAGGATCGATCTGCCGAGATGACGGCGACATGGCAGGCCGAACGTGACAAGATGGCCTCATCGCGGGATCTGAAGGAGCAGCTGGATCACGCAAGGGCCGAGCTGGATCAGGCCAAGCGCGAGGGCAACCTGGCCCGCGCGGGCGAACTGTCCTATGGCATCATCCCGGGGCTGGAAAAGCAACTGGCCGTGGCCGAGGACAGCGAAAGCGCCGCCCTTGTCGCCGAAGCTGTGCGCCCCGAACAGATCGCCGAAGTGGTCGAACGTTGGACGGGCATTCCGACCTCAAAGATGCTGGAGGGCGAGCGCGAAAAACTGCTGCGTATGGAAGAGGAACTGGGCAAGCGCGTTATTGGCCAGCGTCAGGCCGTGGTTGCTGTGTCCAACGCGGTGCGCCGTGCGCGGGCGGGGCTGAACGATGAAAACCGCCCCCTGGGCTCGTTCCTCTTCCTCGGGCCCACCGGCGTCGGCAAGACCGAGTTGACCAAGGCACTGGCCGAGTATCTGTTCGACGATGACACCGCCATGGTGCGGATCGACATGTCCGAATTCATGGAAAAGCACGCGGTTGCACGGCTGATCGGGGCGCCTCCGGGCTATGTCGGCTATGATGAGGGCGGGGTTCTGACCGAAGCGGTGCGCCGCCGGCCCTATCAGGTGGTGCTGTTCGATGAGGTCGAAAAGGCCCACCCGGATGTGTTCAACGTGCTGTTGCAGGTGCTCGACGATGGTGTGCTGACCGATGGTCAGGGCCGGACCGTGGACTTCAAGCAGACGTTGATCATCCTGACGTCGAACCTTGGCTCTCAGGCGCTCAGCCGTTTGCCCGAGGGGACCGACAGCGCCCAGGCGAAAGCCGAGGTGATGGAGGCTGTCCGCGCCCATTTCCGGCCCGAGTTCCTGAACCGGCTGGATGAAACCATCATCTTTGATCGCCTGACCCGCAATGAAATGGGCGGTATCGTCGATATCCAGTTGCGGCGCCTGGAAAAACGTCTGGCGGCGCGCCAGATCGCGCTGGCCGTGGATGATGGCGCCAAGCAATGGCTTGCCGATGAGGGCTATGATCCGGTGTTCGGCGCGCGGCCGTTGAAACGGGTCATCCAGCGCGCCCTTCAAGACCACCTGGCCGAGATGATCCTGACCGGCGAGGTGGGCGATGGTGGCAGGGTGCCTGTCAGCGTCGGGCCCGATGGGCTGAAGGTTGGGGATCGCATCAGCAGTTCGGACCGGCAGCCGCCGAAAGAGGCGGTGGTCCACTGAAAGATCCAGATGGGGCCGGCATCAGCCGGCCCTTTCCTTTCCCGGGGTGTCCGGGGGGCGGAGATACTTCCCCGCCGTAACGGATCAGGGCCGCGGATACAGCCCTTCATAGATCGGGCCCAGGGTTTCCATGTCGAACAGCGACGACACGCTGGTGCCGTTCCAGATGTTCAGAATCGCCTGTGCAAAAACCGGGGCGGTGGGCACGATGCGGATGTTGGGGGCATTGCGTACCGGTTCGGGGGCTTCGATGGTATCGGTGATCACCAGGCTTTTCAGCTGCGAATTGGTGATCCGCCCGACCGCCGGCCCGGACAGAACGCCATGGGTGATATAGGCATGGACCTCGGCGGCGCCGGCATCCATCAGTACATCGGCGGCCTTGCACAGCGTGCCGGCCGTGTCGCACAGGTCATCGACGATGATACAGCTTTTGCCGGTCACATTGCCGATCACGGTCATCTCGGCGACCTCGCCGGGCTTTTCCCGGCGCTTGTCGACGATGGACAGCGGGCTGCCGATCCGCTGGGCCAGTTCCCGGGCGCGGGCCACACCACCGACATCGGGTGAAACGACCATCAGATCGTCCATCCTGCCCTGGAACGCGCTGGCGATATCCAGCGCGAAGATCGGCGAAGCATAGAGGTTATCCACCGGAATATCGAAAAAGCCCTGGATCTGGGCGGCGTGGAGATCCATGGTCAGCACCCGCTCGATCCCGGCCTCGGTCAGCAGGTTGGCCACCAGCTTGGCCGAGATCGGTGTGCGCGCCTTGGTCCGGCGATCCTGACGGGCATAGCCGAAATAGGGAATCACCGCCGTAATCCGCCCGGCCGAGGAACGGCGCAGGGCATCGGCCATGATCATCAGCTCCATCAGGTTGTCATTGGCCGGGTTCGAGGTCGGCTGGATGATGAACATGTCCTCGCCGCGCACGTTTTCGTACACTTCGACGAAGATTTCCTGATCGTTGAACCGCTCGACCCGGGCATCCAGCAGCTGCACATTGACACCGCGATGCATCGACATGCGCCGCGCGACGGCATTGGCGAGGGTGCGATTGGCATTGCCCGCAATGAGTTTCGGTTCAACAAGATTGGCCATGCCGGGGTCCTTCGCATGCGATGTGACGGAATCGTGTGGTTGACACCGCTTAACACCCGGTTCCATCTGACGACAACCGCACCTTACGGGAGGACACCACGTGACGCAGATTGACTACTATTTTTCGACACTTTCGCCCTTTATCTATCTGGCCGGCACGCGGCTGGAACAAATCGCGGCCCGGCATGGTGCAGAAATCGCCTACAAGCCATTGGACCTTTTGCAGCTTTTTCCAAGGACCGGGGGTACTCACCCGGCGGAACGCGCGCCCTGCCGCATGGATTACGCCCGCCAGGAAATGCGCCGCTGGGCGAAAAAGCTGGATTTGCCGTTGTCGAAACCGGCATTTTTTCCGGTGAACAGTGCGCCCAGTTCCTATGCGATCATCGCCGCGCAGAATGCCGGGGGTGGTGATCTGGGGGCGCTTGTCCATGGAATCGTGCGGGCCTGCTGGGTCGAGGGACGCAACATTTCCGAGGATGCGGTGATCCGTGATTGCCTGTCCCAGGCGGGGTTCGATCCGGGGCTGGCCGATAGCGGTCTGCTGACCGGCGCCGAGACCTACGCTGCCAATCTGGAAGAGGCGGTCGCCCGAGGTGTGTTCGGTGTGCCGTTCTATGTGGTCGGCGAGGAAAAATTCTGGGGTCAGGACCGGCTGGACATGCTGGACGACTATCTGGCGGAACGGGGCTAAAGGTCTCGGCCGGGCGGCCGCGCCCGGCCTGACCCCTTTCCCGGCGACAGGGCGCAACGAGACGGTGCGCAAAGGGACAGGGCGCACGTTGGGGGATCGCCCTGCCGTACTGGTCTTGAGGCCTGGAATCCCGGGGTCAGGATCCGGCGCGGTTCTCCAGCGCCTCAATGCGGGCTTTCAGCGCCTCGTTTTCCTCGCGCGCTTTCTGGGCCATGGCCCGGGCCGCGTCGAATTCCTCGCGGGTGACGAAATCGCGATCGGCCAGCCAGCGGTCGAGTACGGATTTCAGCGCGGTTTCCGCCTCATCCTTGGCACCTTGCGCCACGCCCATGGCATTGGTGAAAAGCTGCGACAGATCATCGAGCACCTTGTTGCGGGTTTGCATGGCCGTCTCCTTCTGACTTGTCCCTGATATGGCGTGCCGGGCGCGGGGCATCAAGGCCGAAGGGGCGTTGACATGGGCCTGTGGTTGGCGACAAGGGGGCATGATCCTTGCCCTGCCTTATCCTCAGATCGCCCCCGAGATTTTCAGCCTTACGCTGGGTCCACTGACGCTGGCGTTGCGCTGGTATGCGCTGGCGTACATCGCCGGTTTCCTGATCGGTCTGTGGATCCTGAAGCGCAGCCTGGCGCGGCCGGGCCTGTGGCCGGGGGCGGTGGCGCCGATGACCCGTGAACAGGCCGATGCGCTTCTGACCTGGATTGTGCTGGGCGTCGTTCTGGGCGGGCGGCTGGGGTATGTGCTGTTCTACCAGCCCGCCTATTTCCTGGCCTACCCGGACGAGATCGTGAAGGTCTGGCAGGGCGGCATGGCCTTTCACGGCGGGTTGGCCGGGGTGATCATCGCCGCGGCACTGTTCTGCCTGCGCCACCGTCTGCCGGCCCTGTCGGTGGCCGATGCCTTGGCGCTGGCAACGCCGCCGGGGTTGTTTCTGGGCCGGTTGGCCAATTTCATCAACGGAGAACTGTGGGGCCGGCCCAGCGATGTGCCCTGGGCCATGGCCTTTCCCGATCCTGCCGCGCAGGTTTGCCCGCTGGATTGGGTCGGGGCCTGCACACGCCATCCCAGCCAGCTGTACGAGGCGGGGCTGGAGGGACTGGTTCTGGGCGCGGTGCTGTTGTGGTTGGCTTTTGGCCGGCGTGCGCTGTGTCATCCGGGGCGGATTTGCGGGGCGTTGCTTTTGGGCTATGCGCTGGCGCGCAGCTTTGTCGAACTGTTCCGCCAGCCCGATGCGCAGTTCCAGTCCCTGACCAATCCGCAGGGCTATGGGCTGATCTTGGGTGACTGGGGGCTGACCATGGGGCAGATCCTGTCCGTGCCGCTGGCGGTGGCGGGTCTGATCCTGCTGGTCCTGTCCTGGCGTCGGGCGGGGCGCCGGGCCGGGCAATGACGCCTTTGGCCGGGCGGCTGAAACGCCGGATTGCGGCCACGGGTCCGATCCGCATCGCCGAGTATATGGCCACCTGTCTGATGGATCCCGAGCATGGCTATTACGCCACCCGCGATCCCTTTGGGGCCGCTGGCGATTTCACCACCGCCCCCGAGATCAGCCAGATGTTCGGCGAGATGATCGGCCTGTTCCTGGCTCAGGTCTGGCTGGATCAGGGGCAGCCGGGCCGGATCGCGTTGGTGGAAGCGGGGCCGGGACGGGGCACGCTGATGGCCGATATCCTGCGCAGCGCCCGGATCGTGCCGGGATTTCCCGGGGCGGTCGAGGTGCATCTGATTGAGGCCTCGCCCACCCTGCGCGCTGTGCAGGCGCGGACCCTGGCCCCGCTTCTGGCCCCGACCGGTCAGTCGCCAAAGTGGCATGACGACGTGGCCAGCCTGCCGGGCCTGCCGGTCTATGCCGTGGCAAACGAATTTCTCGATGCCCTGCCTGTGCGCCAGTTCGAACGCCAGCCCGGTCCGTTCTGGCGGGAACGGCAAGTGGCGTTGGATAGGGCGGGAAGGCTGGTGTTGGGACTGTCGCCACAAGCTGCGCTGGCGGATCTGACTGATCGGCTGGGGGACACCGACCCCGGCGATGTGATTGAGCGGTGCCCGGCCCTGCCGGGGATTGTCGCCGCCCTGTCGGAACGGATTGTCGGGCAGGGGGGCGTGGCCCTGTTCATCGACTATGGCGGCTGGCACGGGCGGGGCGATACGCTGCAAGCGTTGCGCCGCCATCGGGCAGAGGGGGTCCTGGATCACCCTGGGCAGGCCGATCTGACCGCCCATGTCGACTTCGAGGCCGTTGCCCAGGCCGCCCGTGTCGCTGGTGCGCGGACCAGCGCCATGACCCCCCAGGGGGTGTTTCTGGAACGGCTGGGGATCACGCAGCGGGCACAGGTTCTGGCAAAATCCCTGAGCGGCGTGGACAGGGAAAACCATCTTGCCGCACATCGGCGCTTGACCCATCCCGATGAAATGGGAAGCCTGTTCAAGACACTTGCTGTGTCCCCGCCGGCGGCCCCCCTGCTGCCTGGGCTGACACTGGGGCGGGGATCGTGACAGTAGGGCGGGGATCGTGACACTGGGCAGGAAACATAACATGGGGCAAGGATTGTGACATTGGGGCAAGGATTGTGACACTCGAACCGATCACCGCTGACGCGCTTGCCAGCTTTACCCACGGGTTCTTTACCCGGCGGGGCGGGGCCTCATCGGGTGTGTTCGAAGGACTGAACTGCGGGCGCGGGTCCAGCGACCAGTCCGAGGTGGTTGAAATCAACCGCGCCCGCGCGGTCCGGGCTATGGATGCCGAGCCGGAAAACCTGATCGGCCTGTTCCAGACCCATTCGGCCCGTGCGGTCACGGTCGATGCACCGCAGACCAGTCCCGCGCCTGATGCCGATGCCGTGGTCAGCGCCAGTCCGGGGTTGGTCCTGTCGATCCTGACTGCGGATTGCGCCCCGGTCCTGTTCGGCGATTCCCAGTCGCGGGTCATCGGCGCGGCCCATGCCGGCTGGCGCGGAGCGTTGGACGGGGTGCTGGAGGCGACGCTGGATGCAATGGAGGGGCTGGGGGCAGCCCGGGCGAATATCTCGGCGGTGATCGGCCCGACGATCAGCCAGCGCGCTTATGAGGTCGGTCCCGAATTTCTCGAACGTTTCCTGGATGACAGCCGCGATCACGCCCGCTTTTTCGTCAATGGCGATGGCGACCGCTATCATTTCGATCTGCCTGGCTTTGCCCTGCAGCGCATGCGTGCGGCGGGAATCGGTCACGCGGAATGGACCCGCCATTGCACCTATTCCGAACCCTGGCGGTTTTTCAGTTATCGGCGCAGCGTGCATGAAAAACAGGCAGATTATGGGCGCCTGATATCGGCAATCCGTCTTTAGCGGAAAACCGCTTGCTGCACCGCAGAAAATTCTTGGGGAATCCCTGAAAACTGGTACATAGTCCCCGTGTCGGCCGGGTTTTGAAACCAGGTGTGGCGGGCTTGGGTGTGTTTTTGTAACGCGCGCTTGCGCCAGGGGGTCGGCACGGAATTTACGAGTGGCCTATCCTTACGGGGCCGTCCGGATCCACCCCGGACGGCCCTTCTGGTTCAGGCCGAGCGGCTCAGCCGTTCTTCCAGAACCTCGAACGGCACACCCGGATCGTCCTTGCTGCTGCGGATGACCAGCGATGTCTTGACGCTGGCGACATTTTCGGCGGCGGTCAGCTCGCCGGTCAGAAAGCTTTGAAAGCTGGACAAATCGGGGGCGACGCATTTCAGCATGAAGTCGACCTCGCCGTTCAGCATATGACATTCGCGGACCAATGGCCAGTTCTGGCATCGGGCCTCAAAGGCGGCCAGATCGGTTTCGGCCTGGCTTTGCAGCCCGACCATGACGAACACCTGCACCTCAAAGCCCAGTTCGCGGCTGTCGACCTCGGCGTGATAGCCGCGGATATAGCCACTTTCCTCCAGCGTGCGCATGCGCCGCAGACAGGGCGGGGCGGAAATGCCGACGCGTTTGGCCAGTTCGACATTGGTCATCCGGCCATCCGATTGCAGTTCGGACAGGATTTTCCGATCAATGGGATCGAGTTTGGACATTGCCAGCATACCCTTCCGAGTTTTCATGCAAACTTAGCCATTACGCCGGATTTGCGCAATAATATTTCGCAGGCTGGTCAGCGATCCGGGCGCTCTGTGGGACCGGCACGGGTAAAGGGGTTTTCTCGTCGTCGCAACGGGCTTATATCCCGCGTCGCTGCGACAGGAGAGATGCGGAATGGCCCAGAACGAACGCCGGGTGAAGGTTTTGATCATTGGGTCGGGTCCGGCCGGCTATACGGCGGCGGTGTATGCATCGCGGGCGATGCTGGAACCGGTGCTGATTCAGGGGATCCAGCCGGGCGGTCAGCTGACCATCACCACCGATGTGGAAAACTGGCCCGGGGATCTGTCGGTGATGGGGCCGGATCTGATGGTCCGGATGGAGGCACATGCCCGCGAAATGGGCGCCGAGATCGTGTCGGATGTGGTGACGCGGATCGACCTGTCGGCCCGCCCGTTCCGTGCCGAAACCGACAGTGGCGCGGTCTGGCTGGCCGATGCGGTGATCCTGGCCACGGGCGCCCAGGCGCGCTGGCTGGGGCTGGACACGGAAGAGAAATACAAGGGGTTCGGCGTGTCGGCCTGTGCCACCTGCGACGGGTTTTTCTATCGCGGGCAAGAGGTTGTGGTCGTCGGCGGCGGCAATACGGCCGTGGAAGAGGCCCTGTTCCTGACCAATTTCGCCTCGAAAGTGACACTGGTGCATCGCCGCGACAGTCTGCGCGCTGAAAAGATCCTGCAAGACCGGTTGTTCAAGAATGACAAGGTCGAGGTGATCTGGAACCATGCGCTGGACGCTGTGGATGGCCCCACCGATCCGCTGGGCGTTGAAGAGGTGCGGCTGCGCGATGTGACCAGCGGCGCGATCCGCACCGTGCCGGCCAAGGGTGTGTTTATCGCCATTGGCCACGCGCCGTCCTCGGAACTGGTGGCCGATCAGCTGGAGACCCATCATGGCGGCTACGTGGTGACCAAACCCGACAGTACGGCCACCTCGATCCCCGGGGTCTTTGCCGCCGGCGATCTGGTGGACCATGTGTTCCGTCAGGCGGTGACCAGCGCGGGCATGGGCTGTATGGCTGCGCTGGAAGCCGAGCGCTTCCTGGCTGATCTCAACCCGTAAATCCGGCCAAGCTTGCGTGCGGGGCGCACAGGGCGCGTCCCGCAACCTGTTTGATCAGTGCACGTTCACCGGGGTGAAGTCATTCTGCCGGGCCAGCAAAAAGGCCAACTTGCGGTCCCGCACCAGTGCCAGCCGGTCACCATTGGGGGCGTGGACCGCAAAGAGCGGCGCATCCCCGGCCTGGCTGCGCAGATCTTCGGGCAGATCGGCGGGGTTGACCGGACGCACATAGACGATTCGCTGATCCTGAGGGGCCTGGGCGAAATCCTGCGGTGTGTTCATGACGGACCTCCACTGGTAATCTTGATGCGCTGAAGCACGGTCTCGGGCGCGATGCGGCGCAAATCGACATGCAACAGCCCGTTTTCCATTGATGCGCCCCGCACCTCGACCCCATCGGCCAGAACGAAGCTGCGCTGAAACTGGCGCCCGGCAATGCCGCGATGCAGATAGACGCGCTCAGCTTCGTCCTCGGGCTGGCGGCCACGGATGACCAGCTGGCGGTCCTCGACGGTGATCGCCAGGTCGTCTTCACGGAAGCCGGCCACGGCCAAGGTGATCCGGTAGGACCCGTTCGACGTCTGTTCGATATTATAGGGGGGGTACCCGTCATTGCCGGTCTTGGCTGTGTGTTCCACCAGGCGTTCGAGTTGCTCGAAGCCCAGAAGGAACGGGTGGGTCCCCAGCGTCAGTTTGCTCATCGACACGTCCTTGGTTAAGCGACTGTGCAATTCGGCCCCGAAACTGGCGGCCATGGAAAATATATGGGCGGCGCGGGGCTGTGTTACAAGATCGGCCGGGGCAGGCCGGAATATGCCTCTGATGTCGAAACACTTTTCTCAGGGCGCATTCTCGGCTAAGCTGCGCATCTGCACGGCAAGCTGGACCTAGCCAATGAACGCATTCGGATCCATGTCCCATCAGGAAGTGTTGCGGGTAAAGCTGGAGGTGCTGCGCCGCGAACACCGCGATCTCGATAACGCCATCGCGGCGTTGCAGGACGCGGCGGCGGGGGCGAATCATCTGACATTGCGCCGGCTGAAGAAGCAGAAGCTGGGCCTCAAGGATCAGATCGCCCAGATCGAGGATGAGCTTCTGCCTGACATCATCGCCTGACACGCAAGGTGCATTGCGGCGCGGCGCGGGCTAGGTATAGTGCCCGTTCCGGAACCTCGCCGTTCCGCTTGTCGTATCTGGTCGGAGCACAGCATGGCAGACCCCGAAATCGGCCTTATCATGGGCAGCCAGTCCGACTGGCCGACGATGAAACTGGCCGCTGAAATCCTGGATGACCTGGGCGTTGCCTATGAGGCGCGGATCGTTTCTGCCCATCGCACGCCGGACCGGTTGTGGGATTACGGGCGGGCAGCGGCCGGGCGTGGGCTGAAATGCATCATTGCCGGGGCCGGGGGGGCGGCGCATTTGCCGGGCATGATGGCCTCGAAGACCCGGGTGCCGGTGATCGGGGTGCCGATCCAGACCAGGGCTCTCAGTGGGGTCGATTCGCTGTATTCCATTGTCCAGATGCCGCGCGGCTATCCGGTGGCGACCATGGCCATCGGGGCGGCGGGGGCGGCCAATGCCGGGCTGATGGCCGCGGGGATCCTGGCCCTTGGCGATCCGGCCCTGGCCGCGCGGCTTGAGGACTGGCGCGCCGCGCTGTCGGCTTCGATCCCGGAGGAGCCCGCCGATGACTAAGCCACTTTCCCCCGGATCGACGATTGGCATCCTTGGCGGTGGGCAACTGGCGCGGATGCTGGCCCTTGCCGCGGCGCGTCTGGGGCTGCGGTGTCATGTCTATGATCCCGCACCGGACGGACCGGCGGCGCAGGTTTGTGCGGCAGCGACCACGGCTGGCTGGGACGATACGGCTGCGCTGGATGCCTTTGCTGCTGCTGTCGATGTCATCACCTATGAGTTTGAGAACATCCCCGCCGCCGCCCTGGACAGGTTGCAGGCCCGGTGCCCGGTGCGCCCGACCGTGCGCGCATTGGAGGTGTCGCAGGACCGGCTGGTGGAAAAGCGGTTCCTCAACGATCTGGGGCTGGCCACGGCGCCTTTTGCCCCGGTCGATGGCTCCGAGGGGATCACGGCCGCAGCAGAACACACCGGCCTGCCGGCGATCCTCAAGACCCGGCGTCTGGGTTATGATGGCAAGGGCCAGGCGCGGTTGACCGATCTGTCCGGCGCGGAGGCCGCCTGGCGGGACATTGGCGCGGCGCCGGCCATTCTGGAAGGCATGGTGGCCTTCGAGAGCGAGATCTCGGTGATCGGCGCGCGGGGGCTGGACGGGCGGGTGGCCTGTTTCGACCCGGGCGAGAATGTCCATCGCGACGGTATCCTGCGCCACACCACTGTGCCCGCACGGCTGAGCACGGCGCGCAAGACCGATGCGGTGTTGCTGGCGGGGCGGATCCTGAATGCGCTGGACTATGTGGGCGTTCTGGGGGTGGAACTGTTTGTCACCGCGCAGGGCTTGTTGGTCAATGAAATTGCGCCGCGTGTCCATAATTCGGGCCATTGGACCCAAAATGGATGCACTGTCTGTCAGTTCGAACAGCATATCCGTGCCGTGGCAGGCTGGCCTCTAGGGGACGGGCGGCGCCATTCGGATGTTGTGATGGAAAATCTGATCGGCGACGACATGGACCGGCTGGCCGAATTGCGGGCCGATCCAGGAGCCGCCCTGCATCTCTACGGCAAGGCCGATACACGCCCGGGCCGCAAGATGGGCCATGTCAACCGGATCACCGGCCCGGCCGGAGCCTGAGAAGGGGGCGGTACTCAGGCCCCCTCAAAAGGCGACGGATAGGACAAGGCCGCCTTGGCTGCGGCCATGGTCGGGTCAATCGGGTACAGACCGGTGAATTGCGGAGCATAGGGGCCGGACAGTTCGGCCTTGCGCTCGCCGGGGAAGAGAAAGCCGAAACGCTGGTAATAGGCCGGGCCGCCCACCACGACGACAGCGGCGAATTTCCGTTGCCGGGCCTGATCCAGACCATAGCGGATCAGTTCCGCCCCGATGCCCTTGCCCTGATCCTCGGGACGGACCGAGACCGGGGCCAGCGCCAGCCAGTTCACCGGGGCCTCCAGGCGGGAAAAGCAGATATGGGCGACCAGTTCGTCTGCGCGTGTGGCAACCAGTTCATAGGCGACATCCCCGCTGGCGCGCAGGGCGCGGATCAGGTTGTACTCGGCTGGGCCCTCGAAGGCGTGATCCAAAAGGATGGAAATCGCCGTTTCGTCATCGGGTTGTGCGCTACGGATCGCAATCAAGACAATACTCCCGGAAAGTGTCCCGCGATGTAAAGCTGCGGGCAAAGGTTTGCAAGCCACTGCCCGGGGCCGGAAACAAAAAGGGGGCCGCCCGAAGGCGACCCCCTGACCAAAGCTGGGCTCTGGCGGCTGATTACATCATGCCGCCCATGCCACCCATGCCGCCCATGTCGGGCATGCCGGCGGGCGCAGCGCCTTTGGGTTCCGGCTTGTCGGCAACCATGGCTTCGGTGGTGATCAGCAGACCGGCAACCGAGGCGGCATCTTCCAGAGCGGTACGGACAACCTTGGCCGGGTCGATCACGCCAAACTTGAACATGTCGCCATATTCTTCGGTCTGAGCGTTGAAACCAAAGGCCTTGTCGTCACTTTCACGGATCTTGCCAGCAACCACGGCGCCATCAACACCAGCGTTTTCGGCGATCTGACGCAGCGGGGCTTCCAGCGCGCGGCGCACGATGGTGATGCCGGCGTTCTGATCGGCATTGTTGCCTTCCAGACCTTGCAGCAGCTTGGCGGCCTGAACCAGGGCCACACCGCCGCCGACAACGATGCCTTCCTGAACGGCGGCACGGGTCGCGTTCAGCGCGTCGTCGACACGGTCCTTGCGCTCTTTCACTTCAATCTCGGTCATGCCGCCAACGCGGATGACAGCCACACCGCCGGCCAGTTTGGCCACGCGTTCCTGCAGCTTTTCACGGTCGTAGTCGCTGGTGGTTTCTTCGATCTGCTGACGGATCTGGGAAACGCGGGCTTCGATCTCGGCCTTGTCGCCGGCACCGTCGACGATGGTGGTTTCGTCCTTGGTGATCGAGATTTTCTTGGCCGAGCCGAGCATGTCCAGCGTGACGCTTTCCAGCTTCATGCCCAGATCTTCCGAGATCACCTGGCCGCCGGTCAGGATCGCGATGTCCTGCAGCATGGCCTTGCGGCGATCACCAAAGCCCGGGGCCTTGACCGCAGCGATTTTCAGACCACCGCGCAGCTTGTTGACGACCAGCGTGGCCAGGGCCTCGCCTTCCACGTCTTCGGCGATGATCAGCAGCGGTTTCTGCGACTGGATAACCGATTCGAGCAGCGGAACCATCGGCTGCAGCGAGGACAGTTTCTTCTCGTGCAGCAGGACAACGGCGTCGTCCAGCTCGGCGATCATCTTGTCGGGGTTGGTCACGAAATAGGGCGACAGGTAGCCACGGTCGAACTGCATGCCTTCGACGACATCGGTTTCGGTGACCAGACCCTTGTTTTCCTCAACGGTGATCACGCCGTCATTGCCGACCTTCTGCATCGCGTCGGCGATCTGGCGGCCGATTTCAGCTTCGCCATTGGCGGAAATGGTGCCGACCTGGGCCACTTCGTCGCTGTCGCTGACAGGGCGGGCGGCGGCCTTGATGGCCTCAACCACGGTGGCGGTGGCGATATCGACGCCGCGCTTCAGATCCATCGGGTTCATGCCGGCGGC
>JBKDZR010000070.1:0-19154 GCA_047971485.1 Qingshengfaniella sp.
CGGCCTCGATCCACGGCAACAAAAGCCAGGGCCAGCGGGACCGGGCGATCAAGGCCTTCCGTGCGGGCGAGGTGACGGTTCTGGTGGCCACCGATGTTGCCGCGCGGGGCATTGACATTCCCGGTGTGGCCTATGTGATCAATTATGATCTGCCCGAAGTGCCGGATAACTACGTGCACCGCATCGGCCGTACGGCGCGCGCCGGCCGCGATGGCGAGGCAATTGCCTTCTGCGCCCCCGATGAGGCCGGGCTGCTGCGCCAGATCGAGCGGTTGATGAAGATCGAGGTGCCCGTGGCCAGCGGCAAGCGTCCTACGGGGGCCGAGGCCGACAGCCGTCCCAAGGGGGGACGTCCGGGCCGTGGACGGGGCGGCAAACCCGGGCCCTCCTCGGGCCCCGGCGCAGGCAAACCCCAAGGGAACCGCCGCCGTCGTCCCCGCCGCCGCGCCGCCTGATCCCATGTCCGCAGGTCCGGGTTGCCCGGGCCTGTGACAGCCTGAGCCCCCGGCTGATGCCTGTCAGCATGACGCACGCCCCAATAAGCGTGCCGTGCTTCACGGGCCCGCCCCAGTTCAGGACCCCGCGCATAGAGCATGTTGCACAAAATTGGGCACCGGTTTTGTGCTCCTCGAACATGCAGTGTCAAAGACTTAGGGCGTATCGCGTCAATACGAATGAACGCGACACGCTCTGGATGCACCGCTTGGGTCAGGCCTGTCTTCAACAAACCCCATCGACCGAATCCCCCCGCTCCTGTACCTTTCCCTTAACGAGCCGGCCCAAGCCGGCCGCGGCAAGGACAGGCAGGAACACAGGGATAAATCAGGGGTCGGCCGGCCCCGGAACGGATCGGAATGCGGGCAGTCACGGTACTTCTTCTCCTTTTCCTGCTGGGCGCGTGCGGGTCGCGCAGTGCCGAGGTCAGCCATGGCCCTGCCCTTGCTGCGCCTGCCCGGTTGGGACAAATGCTGTTCGGGGACATCAAGCCCCATGACTGGGATCACCCCAGCCCCGCCCGGCATGAGGTGCATGGCATCGACGTGTCGCGCTGGCAGGGGGATATCGACTGGCACCGGGTCCGCCGCGCGGGGATTTCCTTCGCCTTTATCAAGGCCACCGAGGGCGGCGATGTTGCCGATCCGCTGTTCACCCAGAACTGGAAGGCAGCTCGCGCAGCCGGAGTGCCCCGGGGGGCCTATCACTTCTACTACTTTTGCCGCAGTCCCGAGGAACAGGCGCAATGGTTCATCCGCCATGTCCCGCGCGAAGTGAACGCCCTGCCGCCGGTGCTGGACATGGAATGGAACCACCAGTCGCGCACCTGCCTGCGCAAACCCGACCCGGCCACGGCCCGGCGCGAGGCCACGCGCTTTCTGTCGATCCTGACCCGCCATTATGGCCAGCGGCCCATCGTCTACACCACCGTGGATTTCTACCGCGATACCGATATTGGCCGCTTGCCCCGGACCGAGTTCTGGTTGCGCTCGGTCGCCGGACATCCCAGCCGGACCTATGACGGGGCGGATTGGGCGTTCTGGCAATATACCGGCACCGGTCTGGTCCCCGGCGTTGCGACCCCGGTGGATATCAATGTCTTCGCCGGATCGCGCGGGCATTGGCGCAGCTGGTTGGGGACCCGCCTGGCCCAGAACTGATCCCGATGACGTTTCGGGAAAAGGATGGCTCACCTGAAACGCTATGGGATGTTGGTTTCACGCATTTCTTAACCGAAAAAGTCTGTCAGCTTTTTCTCGAAAGGCTCTATGCCGCAGGGCTGCGCACCAGATCGGCCCGTGCCGCCTGCATTTCGGTGTCGAGAAAAGCCACACAGGCCCTAACCCGGCTGTCGGTACGCAGGTCTTCGTGCCAGACGGCCCAGTAGCTGCGGGTGACGCTCAGGTCGGGCAGGACGGCGCACAGGGCCCGGTCGCCCGCCACCATGAAATCATGCAGCGCCCCGATCCCGGCCCCGGCGCGGATCGCCTGCAACTGGCCGATCGCGGTCGAGACCTCGATGGTCGATCGCCAGCCGGGCAGGAATTCCTCGGCATAGTTCAGCGCGGGGGTGTGGATCAGATCCTCGACATAGCCGACCAGCACATGATCGTGCAGATCCCTGGCCGTCGCCGGGGGGGGCTGGCGGGCCAGATAATCGGCGCCGGCATACAGGCCCAGGGTATAATCGCTCAGCCGTTTGGTGCGCAGCCGGCCCTGGGTGGGCCGTTCGACGGTGATGGCCAGATCAGCCTCGCGGCTGGACAGCGAAAAGGTGCGCGGCAGGGGCACCAGTTGGATCCGCAAACCGGGATGGATCTGGTGCAGCCGGGCCAGACGCGGGGCCAGAAAGCTGGCCCCCAGCCCGTCCGGTGCCCCGATACGCACGGTTCCGGCCAGCCCGGTTGCAGCCTGGCTGAGGCGTGCCATCCCGGTCAGGGCCGCCGATTCCATGCGCTCGGCCGTTTCCAGAAACGCGCGGCCATCGGCGGTGGGCACACAGCCCCGGGTGGTCCGTTCCAGCAGCCGCGTCCCCAGCGCCGCCTCCAGCGTGGCCAGATGCCGGCTGAGCTTGGCCTGACTGACCGCCAACCGTCGCGCCGCGCCCAGCATCTGGCCTTCACGCGCAATGGCCAGGAAATAGCGCGCATCGTCCCAGTCCATCCTCGTTCTCCATATATGAATAACGGATTCGTAATAACGGATATTTATATGCAAAAAGAGATAAGCGACAAGGCGGGGACAGATCAGCAGGAGGATCCCCATGACCGAGATCGGACATTACATCGGCGGTGCGCGGGTTGCCGGCACATCCGGACAAACCCAACCGGTCTTCAACCCCGCCACCGGTGTTGCGGAAAAGACCGTGGCACTGGCCTCGACGGCCGAGGTGGATCAGGCGGTGGCAGCGGCCAAGGCCGCCTGGCCGGCCTGGTCGGGGATGCCGGCGCTGCGCCGGGCGCGGGTGCTGGACCGGTTCAAGACGATCCTGTGGGAGCGTGGCGATCAGCTGGCCCAGGCGATCTCGGCTGAGCATGGCAAGACCCATGATGACGCCCTGGGCGAGGTCACCCGCGGCCTTGAGGTGGTTGAATTCGCCATCGGGGCCCCCAGCCATCTGAAGGGCGAGTTTTCGGAAAATGTCGGCACCGGCGTTGACAGCATCTCCATTCGCCAGTCGCTGGGGGTTGTGGCCGGGATCACGCCGTTCAACTTTCCGGCCATGGTGCCCATGTGGATGTTTCCGGTGGCGCTGGCCTGTGGCAACACCTTTGTGCTGAAACCGTCGGAACGGGACCCCTCGGCCTCGATCCTGATCGCCGAGTGGCTGACCGAGGCCGGCCTGCCCGACGGGGTGTTCAACGTCGTGCAAGGGGGCAAGCCGGCGGTGGATGCGCTGCTGGAGCACCGGGATGTCAAGGCGATCAGTTTTGTCGGCTCCACCCCCATTGCCGATTATATCCATCGTACGGGCACGGCGAATGGCAAGCGGGTTCAGGCCCTGGGCGGGGCCAAGAACCACATGGTGATCCTGCCCGACGCCGATCTGGACATGGCGGCCAATGCGCTGATGGGGGCCGCCTATGGGTCCGCCGGGGAACGCTGCATGGCGGTTTCGGTGGCGGTGCCGGTGACCGATGCAGTGGCCGATGCGCTGATTGAACGCCTGGTTCCGAAGATCGAGGCGCTGAAAGTTGGTCCGGCCAGCGATCAGGCCTCGGAAATGGGGCCGGTGGTGACGGCGGAGGCGCAGCAGCGGATCCTCGGCTATATCGGCAAGGGCGCGGATGAGGGCGCCAGGGTTGTCGTCGATGGCCGCGATTTCAAGGCGCCCCAAGGCTATGAGCAGGGCTTTTTCGTCGGCCCGACGCTGATCGACAACGTGACCCCCGAAATGTCCGTCTGGAAAGATGAGATCTTCGGCCCGGTTCTGTCGGTGGTACGCCGCCAGTCGTTCCAGGAGGCGGTGGATCTGATCCATGCCCATCCCTATGCCAACGGCACGGCGATCTTCACCCGTGACGGCGATGCCGCGCGCCGCTTCACCCAGGAGATCGAGGTGGGCATGGTCGGCGTCAACGTGCCGATCCCGGTGCCCATGGCGTTCCACAGTTTCGGTGGCTGGAAGGCCTCGATCTTCGGCGATCACGCCATGCACGGGATGGAAGGGGTTCGGTTTTACACCCGGATCAAGACCACCACGACGCGCTGGCCCACAGGCATTGCGGCGGATGCGCAGTTCACTATGCCGACCCTGGGCTAAGGCCCGGCGTCTGATCCCGACAGTCCTAAAAAAGGACTGTTTGTGACGGTCGGCTTTGCGGGACGTAAGCTGTCGTTACCACCAGCGCGCAAGCCGCGCCAGCGCCGGACCGGGGGCTGGCGCACCCATCCTGTGATCAGCGCGGTTTATGGTGGCCGTGGTGGCAAAACCCCAGAGCGTTGGACCAACGGTGGCCGAGCGCCAGACCGGTGGGCCGCCCCAGTGATGGCGCGGCGCCCTACGGGCTTGTCCCGCGCCGTGAGGGGTCAGAGACAGAATAGCCTCAAACCGATCACACGCGTTCAGCCGCCGGTATCGTCGCTGCGGGGGATGATCACGATTTCGCCGTTATGGATGTTGCGTTGGGCAATCAGGTGTTCCGAGAAATGCCGGACTTCGCCCACGGATCCCTTCAGCACCGAAACCTCCAGGCAAGTGCCCTGATCCAGATGCACATGCAGCGCTGAAATGGCCAGATCGTGGTGATCGTGATGCGCCGAGGTGATGCGCTGCGCCAGTTCCCGCGAATGGTGGTCATAGGTATAGACCATCGCCGCCACGCAGGGGGTATCGGGCGCGCCGTCGATCCGGGCCTGGGTCAGTCCGGCGCGGGTCAGATCGCGGATCGCCTCGGAACGGGTGGCATAGCCGCGCTCGGTCATCACCCGGTCCAGTTCCGCCATCAGGTCGTCGTCCAGTGTCACAGTGACGCGTTGCATTCTTCCCTCCGGGTTCCGACAGGCCGGGCCATCCAGACAGGCCCCGGTCGGGCGGTGGCCTGCCGGGAATTTCTAACGTGACCGGCTTGTCTTCTCCACTGTATTGTTGGTATGAGATTTTTTGGTATTCGTCATACTTGTGCCGGAGATGCCCATGTCGATCCTGAGAACCGTTCTATGCCTTTGGGTGGTGGGGGCCACTGCGCTGCAGGCGGCGCCGCGGGACAGTCTGGTCCTGGCCATTGGCGGGGAACCGGAGACCGGGTTTGATCCGGTTCTGGGCTGGGGCATGTCCGGGACGCCCCTGTTCCAGTCGACCCTGCTGACGCGGGATGCCCATCTGGCGACCCGGCCGGACCTGGCCACGGACTGGCGCCTGTCCGACGATCGCCGGGTCTGGACGATCCGCCTGCGCCCGGATGCCCGGTTTTCCGACGGCACCCCCCTGACCGCCCGCGATGTCGCCTTTACCTTCCAGACGGCAAAGGCGGCGGCCGGTCCGGTGGATCTGCGGGTGCTGGATCAGGCCGAGGCGGTGGATGACCAGACGGTGCGCCTGACCTTGTCGCGCCCCTGGACCACCTTTGCCGAAGCGTTCTTTACGTTGGGGATCGTGCCGGCGGATCGCTATGGGCCGGATTACGGCCGCGATCCGATCGGGTCGGGGCCTTACCGGCTGGTGTCCTGGACCGAGGGCGAACAGTTGATCGTCGCACGCAACGAGGCCTATTACGGACCGATGCCGGCCTTCACGCAGCTGACCTTCCTGTTTGCCGGTTCGGATACGCGCCTGGCGGCGGCGCGGGCCGGTGTGGCCGATCTGGTGGCGGTGCCGGGGCAATTGGCCGATGCAGTGCCCGCCGGGTTTCGGGCCGTGGCGGTGCCCAGCGTGGACAGCCGGGGTCTGAGCCTGCCTTTTCTGGAACCGCAGCAGATCGACGGGCGCCCGGTGGGCAATGCCGTGACCGCAGATCCGGCGATCCGCCAGGCGATCAACCTGGGTCTGGACCGTGATCTTCTGGTCGAGGTGGCGCTGCATGGCCATGGCAGCCCAGCCTTCGGTCCGGTGGATGGCCTGCCCTGGGATGGCCGCGATGATCATGTCCGTTTCGATCCTGCGGCGGCGCGTGCGGTACTGGAGGACGCCGGTTGGGTTCCGGGTGCGGATGGGGTGCGTGAAAAGGATGGCCAGCGCGCCAGTTTTACGATCAACTTTCCCGCCGGTGATCCGACCCGCCAGGCCCTGGCCGAGACCGTGACCGCATTGTTGCACCCGCTGGGCATTTCCGCCCAGCCCAAGGGGGGCAGCTGGGATGCCATCGGTCGGGTCATGCATGCTGAACCGGTCGTATTCGGGTTCGGCAGTCATTCACCCTATGAACTCTACAGCCTGTATGCCTCGGAATTGGGCGGGATCGGCTATATGAACCCGACCTATTACCGCAATCCGCAGGTCGATGCCCTGTTCGCCAAGGCCCAGGATGCATCCTCGCTGGAGGCGGCGGTGCCTTATTGGGCGCAGGCGGCGGCGCAATATGGTGTGCAGGGGGACAATGCCTGGGCCTGGTTGGTCAATCTCGATCATGTTTACATGGTCAACAGCTGCCTTGCCCTGGGCGAACCGCAGATCGAGCCCCATGAACATGGCTGGCCGATCACCGCCACCATCGCCGCCTGGCGCTGGACCTGCGATTAAGGCCGGGAATGGCGGTCTTCCGGATTTTTCTGCGGCTCGGGCGGCTTGTCGCGCTGATGGCGTTTGTCGCGCTGGCGGTCTTTGGGCTGATGAAAGCGTCGCCCATCGATCCGGTAGAGGCCTATCTTGGCCCGGCCATGGTTCATGTGGCCCCGGAACAGAAGGCCGCGATTGAGGCCGCCTGGGGCCTGGATCGACCTGCGGCGGAACAGGCGCTGATCTGGCTGGGGCATCTCCTGCGCGGGGATCCGGGCCGCAGCACGGCCTATAACGCGCCGGTGACCCAGGTTCTGGGGGACCGCATCGGGGCCTCGCTGGCGCTGAGCGGACTGGCCTGGATCCTGTCCGGGATCCTGGGGGGTGCTCTTGGTCTGATCGCAGCGGCGCGGGCCGGAAGCTGGCTGGATCGGGGGATCCGCGTCTATTGCTATGTGCTGGCCGCGACGCCGACCTTTTGGCTGGCGATGATGTTGCTGATGCTGTTCTCGGTCTGGCTGGGCTGGACGCCGATCTGTTGCGCCGGACCGGTTGGGGTGGCCCCCGGTCAGGTCGGGCTGGGCGCACGGCTGCACCATCTGCTGCTGCCGCTGACCGCGCTGACGCTGTTCGGGGTGGCCCAGATTGCGCTGTATACCCGAGCCAAGCTGATCGAGGTGCTGGGTGCCGATTACGTCACTTTCGCCCGCGCCCAGGGCGCCGGGACGGTCGATATCGTTCTGCGTCATGGGGTGCGCAACGCGGCCTTGCCGGCGCTGACCATTCTGTTCGCATCGGTGGGCGAGTTGCTGGGCGGTGCCATCCTGGCCGAGCAGGTTTTTGCCTGGCCAGGGCTGGGCCGGGCCACGGTCGAGGCGGGGATCAAGGGCGATGTGCCCTTGCTTCTAGCCATCGCGCTGCTGACCACGGGGGTGGTCATGGCCGGGAACCTGATTGCCGATCTGCTTTATGGCGTGGTGGATCCGCGCATGCGAAGGCCGCTGTGATCGCGTTGTACGACAGTGGGCGGGGGCGTTTTCTGGTCGGCGCGGCGCTGGCCAGCGCGCTGGTTGTGGGGCTGGCGATCGCGGCATGGGCCCTGGGTGAGGCAGGGGTCCGCCCCGATTTCAGCGTCCGTAGCCTGCCGCCGTCCTTTGCGCATCCTTTTGGCACGGATCAGATGGGGCGCGACATGCTGGCCCGCACCGTGCATGGCCTGATGCTCAGCCTCAGGCTCGGGCTGACCGCCACAGCCCTGTCGGTCAGTATCGCGCTGGTGCTGGCGGGGCTGTCCGGGCTGGGGCGGCTGGCCGATGCACTGGCGGGCTTTGTGACCGATGCGGCGCTGTCGATTCCCCATCTGCTGCTGCTGATCCTGATCAGCTTTGCCCTGGGAGGGGGCAGCGGGGCGGTGATCGTTGCGGTGGCCGTGTCCCATTGGCCGCGTCTGGCCCGAATCCTGCGGGCCGAATTGCTGCAGATCCGGGCCGCACCTTATATCGAGACTGCGCGCGGCTTCGGCCGCTCCCGTCTGTTCATCCTGTGCCATCACGTCCTGCCGCATCTGGTTCCGCAGATGATGCTGGGGGTCCTGCTGATGTTCCCCCATGCGATCCTGCACGAGGCGGCGCTGACCTTTCTGGGCTTTGGGCTGGAACCGACCCGCCCGGCGATCGGCAGCATGTTGTCCGAGGCCATGCGCCATATCAGCGCTGGCCGCTGGTGGCTGGCCCTGTTTCCCGGTGTGGCGCTGGTCGGGTTGGTGTTGTGTTTCGACATGTTGGCCAATGGGGTGCGCGGGTTGACCGACCCGCGCCAGGCCCGGATCTGATGCTGGAGGTTGCGGATCTTTCCGTCGCTTTCCGCCAGTATCGCGGTCTTCTGCGGCGTGAAGAGATGACCATTCTGTCCGGGATCGACCTGACCGTTCAGGCCGGCGAGGTGGTCACTGTGCTGGGGGCCTCAGGGGCGGGGAAAAGCCTGCTGGCCCATGCCATTCTGGGACTTTTGCCATCCAACGCGGTTGTCCGCGGTCAGGTGCGGTTTGAGGGGCGGCTGCTGGAGGGGCCGGCCTGGCCTGGCCTGCGTGGCCGGCGGATCGCGCTTTTGCCGCAACAGATCAGCCATCTCGATCCCCTGGCCCGCGCCGGGGTGCAGATCGGGTGGGCCGCGCGTCGGGCCGGGCAGGCGCCCCGGATCGGTCCACGCTTGTCCGGGGTGGGGCTGTCGCTGGAAACCGCGCGGTTGTTTCCGCATGAATTGTCCGGGGGAATGGCGCGCCGGGTGATGGCGGCAGTCAGTCTGGCCGGGACGCCCGGGGTCCTGGTGGCCGATGAACCGACGGCAGGGCTGGATGCGGTCAATGGAACCGCCCTGCTGGACCGGTTGCGTACCTTCGCGGATGAAGGGGCGGCGGTGGTGTTGATTACCCACGATCTGGTGCCGGCTTTGTCACGATCCGATCGGGTCGCGCTGTTGCGGGACGGACGGCTGTGCGGGATTGAGCCGGCCTCAGGGTTTGTCGGCGCAGGAGACAGGCTGGGATCGGATTACGCGCGGCGGCTCTGGCGGGCCCTGCCGCAGAATGGATTTGCCCAGGATGCTTGAAGCCCGGTCCCTGAGCATGGCGCGCGGGGGCCATGTGCTGTTTCGCAATTTCTCGCTGGATCTGGCGCCGGGGGCGATCCTGGGGCTGTCGGGGCCATCCGGCACGGGCAAGACCACGCTGGGGCGGCTGCTGGCCGGTCTGGATCGTCCCGGCGCGGGCCGTGTCTTGCTGGATGGCCAGCCCTTGCCCCGACAGGGGCCGGCGCCGGTCCAGTATCTGCACCAGGCACCCCTTTTGGCAATGAACCCCCGCTGGCGGATCGCGCGGATTCTGGCCGAAAGTGGCGATCCGGATCCTGCATTGGCGAAGGCCCTGGGGGTCGAGGCCAGCTGGGCCCGGCGGTTTCCCCATGAACTGTCCGGAGGGCAGCTGCAGCGGGTGTCGATCCTGCGGGCGCTTGGCGCCGGGCCACGCTATCTGATCGCCGATGAGATCACCGCCGCGCTGGATCCCATTGCCCAGGCAGAGATCTGGCACACGCTGACCGGTCTGGCCCGGCAGCGTGGCATCGGGATCCTGGCAATAAGCCATGACACCGCGCTGCTGACCCGGATCGCCACCAACACGCGGGGGCTGAATGCCCCGTGAGCATCCCCTCCCAAAGGACAAGGGATGATCCGTTTGCCGGGGTCCGGCGCCGTTAAGCGATCTGCAGAAGAGGGACAACCTGTGGGTGTTAAGGATAGGGGGCTTGGCCTTTAGGCACAGGCAGGATCCCACCTTGTGTTCCGATACAGCGCCATCCTATACAGGATTGGTAATAAGCTGTTTAAAGCCGCATTAGGGCAGGATTTAGTACAATGGACCTCAAGGACGCGTCCCGGGCCGCTGTGGCTACCCAGAAACCTAGCCATGGCAGTGAGGTGAAATCTCAGATGAATAGCGGTAGGGGCACGGTGCCGCATGGTTCTGCTGCCCGGTTTGAGGGATCATTTTTCCACGACATTGAGCCGTTTTTTTATGATCGACCGATGATCTATGTCGATCTTGGCGCCCATCGGGGCAAGGTCTTTCGAGAACTTCTGACCACGAAGATGAAGGTGCACCGTGCCTATCTCGTGGAACCGAACCCTTCTTCCTTTGCTGTGCTCAAGCAGACAGTCGCTTCGTCGAAGGCTGAGGCTTTCACGACCTGTTATCAGGTGGCGATGGGAGACGCCGCTGGTCGTGTGCACATGCGAGATGCCGACAGCATGAGCAAGGTTGTGCTTGATCCCGAGGCTGTTGCCAGGGATGTTTCGGACCGGTTGTTTGAGGCCGATATTCGCACTCTGGATGAATTGGCCCAGAGTTTCACGATGCCACATGTCTCTATCCTCAAGGTCGATGTAGAAGGACATGAGGCCGAGGTTCTGGCCGGTGCGTCCCGTCTGCTGTCGGATCAGAGCATTGATGTCATATACATTGAGGCCGGGATGAACCCGGATGGCGGTCAGCAGACCTATTATCGCATCATTGAGGATATTCTTGCCGGTCACGGCTATCGTTTGTTTCGCATCTATGAGCAGACCAACGAATGGCTGGAGGACAGCCCGCTTCTGCGGCGCGTGAACATGGCGTTTATGAGTTCATCTTTTGCGATGCGGCATCCTTTCCGTCTTTCCCGTGACTTGCAGGATCTACGTCGAGACAAAGAAGACCTGCAACAGGCGCTAATGGCCGAACAGGCTGAGACGCGGGGTCGGATCGAAGCGTTTGAAGCCGAACGGGCCGCTGCCGAGGCTGCGCGAAATCTAGCGGAGGAACTGGGCCGCCAGCTGGAATCGACGGGGGCGGAACATACAAGGGAAATCAATGCACTAAGAGCAGAGTCTGCCATGCTTAAACAGGCAGCCGATGATCTGAGGGTAAAACAGGACCGGCGGCTTCGGGAAACTGAAATTGAACTTGGTTTGCTGCGGAACTACGGTCGCGATCTCGAAAAGCGGGTATCTGGTATCCTATCCAGTCGCACATGGCGCATGATGGAACCCGTACGCAACATCTCCCGCCGATTTACCGGCCGCAAGGCGCCGCAGCCCTTTGTTTCCAGGTTAGGGGCGGAGGGCGCGAATTTTCGCGACAAGGCGCCCCAGGCGGCGGCCGGCAAGGCGGCCGGGGGCGTGGTCCGTGACTTGGTGGCAAAGCTATGGGGTGGCTTTTCCGGGCCTGCGAAGGGCGAACTCGCCCGCCTGGAACGCAATACCTCTGCCATGACGCGGGACCGCGTCACTGCGGCTTGGAACCTTGCACGATGGGAAGCGGCTGCACAGGACTGGCATGAGGCGATCAAGCATCTTCGCGTGATCGCCAGGCTCGACAAGAAGTTCTTTCGCTCCAAGCGAACCCGGATCCTGATGATTGAGGCCAGTATACGCATCGGAGATTTCGAGAAAGCCATTCATTATGCCGAGCATGGCTTGAAGGTGAAAAAAGACGGAAATTTTCACTGTGCCCTGGCCAATGCCTTTTTTGCAAAGGGCGCTTCGACTGGGACGGATGCGGCGCGACTTGAGCAGGTCAATCAGATGTACCGTGATGCCGGCCTTGCTCCGGTCACGTTCGCTGACCCGGGGAAGGGGTTTACATTTGGCAACTTCCGGGCTGCGCCGGTGGCGCGTGTGGAAGATGGCCCCCTGATCAGCGTGCTTGTGCCGGTTTACAATGCAAGTGCGTTCCTTGAGACGGCGATCACCTCGCTGCTGGCGCAAAGCTGGGACAATCTTGAAATTATTGCTGTCGATGATGCCAGCAGCGATGACAGTTGGGCAAAGCTCGAACGGCTTTCTGCGGGCGACCCGAGGCTGCGGATCTTCCGCAACGATTCCAATCTCGGCGCCTATCCGACCCGCAACCGGGCACTCGCAGAGGCAAAGGGCGAGATCATCACCGTGCACGACAGTGACGACTGGTCACATCCCCAGATGCTGGAAGTGCAGGCAAAGGCATTGCTTTCCAACCCTGAACTCAAGATCACATTCTCGGCCATGGTGCGTGTGCGCCATGATATGACATTCACGCTTCGCCCGGAGCGGAATAATCTTGAATATGTCCATCGCAGCTATCCGTCTCTGATGCTGCGTCGGGACCATCTTGCCGCTTTGGACCGGTGGGACGGGATTTCTGCGAATGCCGATGACGAACTGGTTCAGCGCGCCCGCGCGGCTTGGGGGCACGAGGCGCTGAAGGATATCTTGCCGGACACGCCCCTGTCATTTTTTCTGCGTCATGATCAGTCCCTGACCGAGCAGAAGGGCACGCACCTCAAGTCGCTGAGTTTCGGTATCCGGCGCGAATATGCCCAGCAAGCAGCGTTCTGGCGCAACCAGTTGTCGTCTGGCGAACTGGCGTCCGGGCAACCTATGGTCCGCAGCGATCGCAAGACGCCGTTCCCGATCCCGACGGGTCTTGCGCCAAAGACGTGGCGGCGGGATCCGGTCTACGACATTGTTCTCATCTCCGATCTCGGTCTGCTCGGTGGCACCCGCCGGTGCAACGAAAGCTATATCGAGGCGGCAAGCGCCCTTGGGATGCGTGTCGGGTTGTTCCACTGGCCGCGTTACGATCTCAGGCTGACTGAGATTGCGCCTGAGTATCGAAAGCTCAGCTATCGGCCGAACGTGGATATCCTGGTGCCCGAAGACGTTATCGAATGCGATACCGTGCTGATCCACCACCCGCCCATCCTTAATTATCGCATTGATGCGGTGCCGCAGATCACTGCTGAGCGCGTTGGTATTCTGGTGAACCAGCTTCCCATGCAATTGCGCAGTAAAGCGCCGCATTATTATTTCCCGGACCAGGTCGATGCGCTGTGCCAGGAATTGTTCGGTCATGCGCCAAGCTGGATCCCGATTTCACCCCTGTCCCGGCGTGTGCTGCGGGATATCGGTGGCTACCGGTTGACCGATGCGGACTGGCACCCGCCGCTCGGATACGCGCTGCCGGCGACGCGCGCCCCCGCGCGCACGGATATCGGTGCGCCGCGCCGGCTTGTGCTGGGCCGGCATTCGCGGGACCATTGGACGAAATGGCCCGGCACCGAGGCGGAGATCAAGGCAGCCTATTGCGCGGAATGCGATGTCGACGTGCGGCTGATGGGGGGCGTAAAAGGTCCGCGGAAGATCCTTGGCGACATCCCGTCAAACTGGCGGTCCTTCGAGTTCGACCAGATCCCGGTCAGCGACTTTCTTTCGGAGCTCGATTTCTTCCTGCATTTCGTCCACGATGACTATATCGAGGAATTCGGACGGAACATCATGGAGGCGATGGCCCAAGGCATTCCGGTCATCCTGCCCGCTGTCTTCTCCGAAACCTTTGGCGACGCGGCCACCTATTGCACCCCCGCCGAGGTGGAGGCCACGATCCGCAAACTCTGGGCTGACCCGGATGCCTACCGTGCCCAGGTTGCGCGGGGCTATGCATTTGTTGAGCGTACCTCAGGGCAGGCGGCGGTTGCGGAGAGACTGGGGACATTGATCCAGCGTCGCATTCCGGCCGAAGCACCAGCTTGACATCAGGGTGGGTGAGTTAGCGATGAGTAATCTTGCCTGCCCAGTGTCTGGATCGACGACTTTCGAGGATGACCGCAACATTCCGAAAACCCGTTGCCGGCCATGCACATCCAATGAGCGGACCGGGGTCATCAATCTGTTTCCCGACCGCTATGCCAAGCCGCAACCCGGCCAGCGCGTACTTCACGGTGCCCCGGAGATCAGCCTTGGAAAGCACATCACCGGGATCGACGGTGGGGGCTATGAGGCGGTGGACTTCGCCCGGAACTTGGGGGCGGTCTGTGATCTGACGGAGACCTGCAGCCTTACCGACGTCTTCTTTGGTGCGGAGCTGACGCGGGCCAATATACGGGAGGGCCAGTGGACATGCTCCGGTTCCTCTCGCTTCTATCTGAGAAGGCGGTGCTGCAAGGCGGCGCCCGCGACCGACGTGGTACTGCCAAGGGGGCCGAAATGAATTATCGCTTTCCGAAGTGGAAGGACGCATCCTGGAATTCGTACGAGCGCCAGCGCGAACGCTATGAACTGCTTCGACCGTTTCTGCGTGAGGACTTGGTCGGCGTGGAGATCGGCGTTTATAAAGGTGGTTTTGGGGAGTTCCTGCTGGGCCATTGCAAGAAGCTTTATCTGGTTGATCCATGGTATCGCGCCGGCGCTTTCTGGCCGACAGAAATTCCAAATGACAGCCGTGTTTCTACAGTCATAGATATTCTTACTACATATAAATCGGAAATAGATTCCGGGCGCGTTGAAGTTGTGGTTGACTATTCTGAGAGATTCTTCAGATCAATTTCTGATAATTATTTTGACTTCATATATCTTGATTCATCGCATAAATATGAGAATACCTTGCGAGAAATCACATGCGCGCATCAAAAACTGAAAACGGGTGGTTATCTTTTCGGTGACGACTATGATCCCGATCCAGCGTCGAAACAGCACGGTGTGTTTCGGGCTGTGAACGAATATGCGGCACGGCACGGGGCCAAGATGGTTCTGGATTCTGGCCGGCAGTGGGGCCTCGTCTTCCCGGAGCAGTCAGGGTATGAGTGTCCGTCCGGGCCGGCGGAGGAGGCATGATCCGTTTGGAAACAGGTGTCCTACAGCAGGGCGTGACCCGCCGCCACAGGAAGGTATGCTTTGCTGGCTGACCGTAGCTCTTATTCGGGCAAGGGGTTGATCGTGGATGGTGTTGGCTCTCACATCGTTCCGTTGGTCTGGATCCTGCCTGCTGGTGGCGTGGAGTGCGGCGCCTGCACCGGTTCGCCATAGTGCTGGGCCGTCTTCATCGCCGGCTTGCGCGAGCCACCAGTCGACGCCCACCTGCTACCGTTCCGTCGGCCCCGACCGTCGATGAGGACGGTTTGCGCCGTGCCTATGAGGCAGGCATGCTTGCCGGCCAGCCCGATACCTTCGTTCTCTACCGCATAATCGGTAACGACCTTGAACCGCGTCATCGTAAGGGACAGTCTTTCGACAATCTGCGCTTCATTCTGGAAAATGAGCCTCCTTTTGACGGATGCGAGAAGTGTTGGATTGTTAATCGCATCGCGGATTCCGAGGAAGAGGCGCGTGTCCTCTCGCTGATTGGCGAGCATGGGCATGAGGTGCTGCATCTGCCGTTCGAGACAATGGACTATGCCCAGGTGGGCTGGGATACGAGCCTGTTGTCTGATCCCGCGCTTTTGGGTGGAGCGCCAAGCAAGCGGCTTGATACTGCGGTTATGGAGCGACTGCACTTGGCCCTGTATCGCCACAAGAATGCCTATGCGATGAACAATAATGGCGCGCGCAATCGGGCGCTTGCCAATGGTCGAGGCCGCGCGAAATGGGTTCTGCCTTGGGACGGCAACTGCTTTATGACGGATTCAGCGTGGGAAGCGCTGAAGTCCGCTGTGATCGCCCGGCCCTATCTTCCCTATTTCCTAGTGCCGATGGCCCGGGTTCCGGATAATGCGTCCCTGCTTGATCCTGGCTTTATGCCTGACCCGGTTGAAGAGCCGCAGATCGTGATGCGTGCTGATGCCGCCGAGGGGTTCGACGAAGGGTTCGTGTATGGCCGACGACCCAAGGTCGAGCTTTTCTGGCGTCTTGCTATCCCCGGCGAATGGAACCGCTGGCGCGACGATCCATGGGACCCCCCCCGCAACCCGCAGGCGGCAGAGGCGGGACAGGTCGGTACTGCGGGGTGGGTGGCACGGTTGGCTTCCGGTCACGCGGCGCTGGAACGCAAGGACAAGACAAGTTTCCTCGATCGTGGGGCCGCCCGCCGGCAGGCCATTCTAGCGACCCTCGAACGTCTCGATACGCGGCTCGTGCCTGCGGATCCCGACCCGGCCGGTCTGACCTGCTATAACAGCCATGCGCTGGCCGCGCTGCGTGATGGGCCGACCGATGCGCCCCTTCGCCGAACACTCATTGCCGACGCTGAGGCAGCACTGGAGCTTGGGCTCTTCAGTGTCGCCGACAAGACTACGCTGCCGCCGAGCGGAAACCTGCACGACTATTGGCATCCGGCGCCCTATTGGTGGCCTAATCCGCTTATCCCCGGTGGTCTGCCCTATGTGCGCCGCGATGGTAAGCGGGTTCCCGGGACACGAATGTATGACCCCGAAAGCAATCGTTACGATCGCACCCGCCTCCAGAATCTTTTTGATAATACCACCGCGCTTGCGCTTGCTCATGCTGTTACGGGCCGTGTGGAGTTCGCAACCCGGGCCGCCCAGCAGATCCACACCTGGTTCGTGTCCCTGGAGACACGAATGACCCCGCATTTGCGTTATGCTCAGGTGCGCCGTGGCCGGAATCGCAATGAAGGGACAGGGACCGGAATTATCGAACTGAAAGACCTGTACTATTTCCTGGATGCAGTGCGGCTGACCGAAAATGCCGGCGTACTGTCGGGCGAGACGGGCGACGGGCTGCGAGCCTGGCTGCGAGAATATCTGGGTTGGCTGCAAAGCAGCCGGCAGGGTGCACGCGAGTTGGCAGGACGGAACAATCACGGCAGTTATTACGATCTCCAGGTGGCTGCAATTGCAGCTTGGCTTGGTGAACGTGCCGTCTTGCGTGACAGTCTTGTGCGGGCCCAGGCGCGGATACCCCAACAGTTCCAGCGTGACGGACGACAACCCGAAGAGATGCGTCGCACCACGACGGCGCATTATACCTGTTTCAACCTTCAGGCTTGGTTGGCTTTGGCGCGCATTGGCCGGCGGACGGGGGTTCTCTCCCCAAACCCGACCACGGACCCTTGGAATCGGGTCGTGGCTGCGGTGGGTTGGGTGCTGAAACATGATTTCGCGGCATGGCCTTATCAGCAGATCAATAGCTTCGATCCAGAACGTGGCCAGCCGCTTGCCGCCCATGCCCAAGAGGTTGGCCTGCTGCCTGCTGGCGCGGCGACCCCTGATGGGGCGGGAAAGCCGCGCTTCGATCCTCATGACGGCATTCCCCCTTATTGGCAGCTAACGCGTGCACCGGGTAACCAGGTAGGGGTTTGACTGGTGTGATGAAATTTTTATCAGATGCGATATGTGTTGAGCTCAGAGCCCAAGGCGAGATCCGTGGCTGCCCGCGTGACGTGTCGTGGACGACGGGAGGGCCCGTTCACGGGCGGGGGAACGATATCCTGTTCCGCGCACTTGTCGGGAGCTTATCACAATGACTGCTTTTCCGCATGTCTCGGTAATTATCCCGGTTTACCAACATTGGCAGCACATTCCGGCCCTGCTCGCGCGTCTTGCTGCACAGACTCTTCCAACTGGCGAGATGGAAATCCTCATTGTTGACAATGGCTCACCCATGGAGCGACCGGATCTTGCACTGCCGGGAAACGCACGGGTGCTGACTTGTTCCGCGCCTGGTTCCTACGCGGCCCGTAATCTTGGTGCAGCGGCAGCCCGAGGGCGGCTTCTTGCCTTTACCGATGCCGACTGTCTTCCTGATTTTGGTTGGCTTGCTGCAATGGTTGCCGCGGCTGACCGTCTGCCCCAGTGCTTGTTGGCTGGGCCCGTCCGGATTGTCACGAGCGATTCCGCCAACTCTTATGAGATTTACGATTGCATACGTGGCATCCCACAGGAACGATATGTTCGTCTTGGCTATGCAGCCTCGGCGAATTTGGTGGTTCCACGTCCGGTATTCGATGCTGTCTCAGGCTTCGATACTGGCCGTTTTTCCGGAGGGGATGCCGATTTCTGCCGCAGAGCTGGCAGTGCCGGTCATGAGATCGCGCTGGTTCCAGAGGCCGTGGTCGACCACCCGGCGCGTAACAGTTGGCAGGCGTTGGCTGTCAAGGCGCGCCGCGTGAAGGGGGGCCAGATTACTGGCGGCCCGCGCCGTCTGCGTGTCCAGTGGTTCCTGCGGACGCTGACCCCGCCGTTGCGTGCCTCCGTACGGTTTGTCCGTGCGCCCCGTCCCTGGCATGACCGCGTGATCGCGATCAGTGTTCTCTATCGTCTGTGGTTGGTTGAACTTGCCGAGGTGGCCCGCTTGCTCGCGGGCCGGCTACCTGAACGCCGATAAGCCTTCTGACCGTGCGGGGCACACCCATCCGCACGATCCTTGCCTTTCTCTGGCCCTTGCTGGGACGTCTGGTTTTGACCTGCACCCTGAGGCTTCCTCATTCATAATGAAAGTCTGCAGGTTGAGGACGGACAATGAAGCGGACGAGATTTAGGTGTTCAGTCCCGGCATCTGGTGGATCGGGTTTAGGATGAATCGATCTGGCTCTGATGTCCAGATTTTGCAGATGTATTCATAAGGTGTGAGGCCACTGAGGGTCTTGAGCCTGCGGGCGAAGTTGTAGGCAGCGATGAAGTCCGCGAGGTGGCTGCGGAGTTGATCGTGGGTATCGTAGTGGAAGCGTTTGACGGTGGCCTCTTTGATCGTTCGGTTCATCCGCTCGACCTGGCCATTGGTCCAAGGGTGATTGGGCTTGGTCAGGCGATGCTCGATCCCGTTGGCTTCGCAGATCATGCCGAAGCGCATCTGCCGGGAATAGGCGGTGTTCCTGTTCCTGGGCTGTTCGGCGAACTGAATGCCATTATCGGTCAGGATCGTATGGATACGGTAGGGAGCGGCCTTAAGCACGTGCTCCAGAAACTCCCAGGCGGTGCGCCTGTCGGCCTTTTCGACCAGCTGGGTGATGGCAAACTTGCTGGTGCGATCAATTGCCACGAAGAGATATAGCTTGCCTTCAGCGGTCTGCACTTCCGCAATATCCATATGGAAGAAGCCAATGGGATACCGTTTGAACCGCTGGCGTTTCGGTTTGTCGCCGCCGACGTCAGGCAGACGCGAGATGCCGTGGCGTTGAAGGCACCGATGTAGCGCGGACCGTGTCAGGCGCGGGATCGAAGGCTGCAGGGCATACAGACAGTCGTCCAACGGCAAGAGCGTG
>JBKDZR010000071.1:0-6010 GCA_047971485.1 Qingshengfaniella sp.
TCACCGCCTCGGACAGCGCGCCGAGACGTTCGTCGACCATCACCCAGCTCATGTCGGCCTGGGTGATCATGCCCTTCATCACATCCATCTGCTCGGCCATCTGGTCGAGGATGGTGGCGACGACGCCCATCTCGGCGCCGTCACCATCGCCGCCGGCGACCCCGATGCGGGTGATCGAGGAAAGCCATTCCTCGAGCTCTTGGTAAAAGCGGTTCTGGCCATGGCCGGCGAAAAGATCCAGCAAGCCCACGACCAGCGATCCGGCCAGACCCAGCAAGGACGAGGCAAAGGCCGTGCCCATGCCCCCCAGTTGGGTTTCCAACCCGGCGATCAGCCGGCCGAAAACCGCCGTCGAGCTTTCGCCATTCGTCGGTGCCAACGACCGGATCGTATCGACCACCGCGGGCACCGTCGTCGCCAGCCCATAGAATGTTCCCAGAAGGCCAAGAAAAATCAGCAGGTTGATCAGATAGCGCGTGATGTCCCGCCGCTCATCCAGCCGCGTTGCCGCAGAATCGAGGATCGACCGCGCCGAGGCCGATCCGATCTGCATCCGCGCCTCACGCGATCGCAACAGCGCGGCCAGCGGCGCCAGCAGACGCGGCGGGCGGCGCAGATCGAACCCCGGGCGATTGCCAGCGAAGCCCTCGATCCAGCTGACGGATGAGATCAGCTGACCGACCTGCAGGAAACAGGCCAGAACCCCGATGACAAACACCACCCCGATGGCCCCGTTCAGCCAGGGATTGGCCAGAAAGACCGGCGCCACCCGGGGATAGGCGACATAGGCCCCAGCCGCGAACCCCGCCACAACGATCAGCATCAGCAGGATCTGCCGAACGGGCTGCGAAAACTGTGCCCTGACCTCGCGTTCCCTATACACCATCCACGCGTCCAGACCTTTGATGACCTGGGCGAAAGCATAGGCAGGCTAGGACGGCATGCCAAGCCGCCAATCCTGTCAGGTCTGAACACCGGCCCCTTCGGGGCGGAATAGACAGCGGTTTGGCACTCGGACAGCTTGGCCTGCGGATGACAACGGCGGGATTCGTCCGCAAAGCAGGCTATACGAACCATCAATCCGTACAGTCCTTGGCGCAACAGTCACGCTTGCAGCATCAGGTTGACGTGTCGGGAAACCGCTGATGTACCCTGTCGCTGCCCTGAAAACACCGCGCAGCGTACAGGTCATGGCGGTTTACACCAGGCCCTGCTTGACCCCGGCCCCACAAACCGGCGGCCCGCCCCCTTTCCAGCGGAGGATCCCGTGGTTTGGGGCTGGCTGTGTCATTGCCCCCCGTCCCCCGGCGCGATAAGCAGATCCCATGCACGACCAGACCGTTCCCCCAGCCCCGACAGCCCCCGGCATCCTGTTCGTCGCCCCCCGGTTTCACACCAACCTCTTCTTTGCCACCAAGGCACTGGTCGAGGCCGGCTATCGCGTTGCCGTCTTCGCCCAGATGAGCCAGCCGCCCGAGGATCACCGCTTCGTCACACCCCGGATCTTCCCGCGCGGCACCCCTTACCGGCCGGTGCGCGACGCCGTGCGCGCCTTTCGCCCCGATCTGGTCCTGTCACGCTGGACCCGGCCAGCCAGCTTCCACGTCGAACGCGCCGGGCGCTTTGGGAAGCTGAACATTTGGCACTATGACCTGCGCCCCCTGACCAGCCACCGGTCCTGGCTGAAACGGGCCGAATGGTGGGCCCAGGGGCTGCCGGCGCGGCGTGTCACCCCGAAACCGGGGCTGGACCGCAATGCCCCCGCCGAGCCCAGCGCCCGCTACCTGCCCTGGCCCGTGGCCGCCGAGCCGGGCCAGCCGCGGGGGCTGCGCGGCGACGGTCCCTTGCGGGTTCTCTGCGTCGGCAAGCTGATGCAACCACGCAAGAACCAGGACAAGCTGATCGCCGCCATGCGCGGGCTGCTTGATGACGAACGCGCCGTGCTGACCCTGGTGGGCGCAGTCGATGTCCAGGCCGCACGGGTCGATGCCGATCACTACGCCACGCTAAAGGCGGCGGCCCAGGACTCCAAGGGGCGGATCACCCTGCTGGAAGATCTGCCCTATGCCGACATGCCTGCGCTCTATGCCCGCCATGATGTCTGCGTCCTGCCGGCACGGGGCGAACCCCTGGGCTTCGCCCCCCTTGAGGCCATGGCCTATGGTTGTGTCCCGGTGATCGGCACCGGCTGTGGGGCGGCAGGCTATCTGACCGACGGGGTGGATGGCTTTCGTGTCCGATCCGGCGATGTGCCGGCACTGTGTGATGTGCTGACCCGCCTGGCCAGCGATCCGGCCCTGGTCGAACGGGTCGGCCAGGCCGCCCGGCACCTGACGGAAACCGAACTGTCCCCGGCACGTTTCATCGACCGGATCGGGAATTTGATGGCGCAAAGCGGACACACACGTGGGACCTGATCGCGGGACACCGGCATGAGGGCCCACCGCGCGGGGATCGGCCCCCGGGCCCTGGCGACCTTTGGGCTGGGACTGGGGGGCGGGGCGGCCTTCTTCCTGCTCGATCTGCCCCTGCCCTGGGTTCTGGGCAGCCTGACCGCCACCGCCCTTGCCGCACAGTTCAGCCGTTTCCGCCCAACCATGCCGGAAAGCTGGCGCACCATCGCGCTAAGCGCGCTTGGCATCATGCTGGGCAGCGGCTTTACCCCCGAAACCATCGGCCGCGCCGGGGGCTGGTGGATCAGCCTGCTGGCAATGATCCTGCTCAGCGTGTTGTTCGCGCTGATGGCATATGGCGTCTTTACCCGCTGGGGACGGATGGATCGAACCACGGCACTGTTTGCGGCCATGCCCGGCGGACTGTCCGTCGCCGCGATGCTGGCCGAGGACTATCGGTCGGAAACCAACCGGGTGGTCCTGTGCCACACCGCACGACTGGTGGTGCTGTTGATCTGCGCGCCGCTGATCATCCAGGCCATCTCGGGTATCGACCTGGCCGATGCCAGCCGCGCCGCATTCGACCAGGCCGACCCCGTCGATCCCCTGCGCCATGGCAGCCTGATCGTGGTTGGTGTGCTCAGTTGGGGGGCGGCCCGCTGGATCCGCTTTCCCTCGGCCACGCTGATGATGCCCCTCTTCGCCTCAGCCGCCCTGCATGCAACCGGGATCCTGACAGTGCATGTGCCCCCGGTCCTGTCCAGCGCCGCGCAGGTTGCCATCGGGGCCGGCCTGGGCGGCCGGTTCGCCGCCTATACCCTGCGTCAGATCTGGCGCGACGGTTGGCTGGCGGCGGCAATGGCGCTGGTCATGGCGGCGGGATCGGTGCTGGCGGCCGGGCTGGTGGCCCCCTATGCCGGGGCCTCGGTGGCGGCGCTGTTCCTGGCCTATCTGCCCGGCGGCGCGCCGGAACTGGGCGTTGTGGCCCTGGCCCTGGCAATCGACCCGGCGATGGTCGCCGCCCACCAGGTGCTGCGCGTATTGCTGATTGCCGGGGGAATGCCGCTTATCGCACCGCTGCTTGGCCTGCATCCACCCGAGCGTGGGGATTAGAGCGCCCCGGGTACATTCCCGGTCGTGCAACACGCCCTAACCATTTGATAACGAATGCTCACGGACCCCAAGACCGGGACCCACTTTGGGCAACATGCCCTGGTGTTCGAATTCGCATCATGGCGGATGACTCGCGCAACGCGCCAACCTGCAACTTGGCGAAATTCCCTGAAGGACACCTTGTAATGCAGGAAGAAGAACCTGCCTGATGTATCATCAGCCCCGAAAGCTGCTGGCGATCGCTGCCGCAATTGCCTGATCGTTGTCCCCGGACGATCCACTGACGCCAACTGCGCCGATGACCTCGCCATCGTGCAGAACCGGCATCCCGCCCTGCAGGGGCAGGATGCCCGGCACCGTTACCATCGACGGGCTACCCGCGTTGATCATGTCCTCGAAACGCTTGGACGGGGATTTCAGGAACGCAGCCGTGCGCGCCTTGCCAATGGCGACATCAACGGTCACGATCCCGGCGCCGTCCATCCGGGCAGAAGACAGCAGATTGCCTGCGCGATCAACCACGGCAAGGGCAAGCCGCATGTCGTTGTCTTGCGCCTGCGCCACACCCTGCGCAGTCAGCCGTTGGGCCGCTGCGAAGGAAAGCTCGGGCACGATGTTGACTTGCGGGCCCTGCACGGTTTCCTGCCCGCTTGTCGGGACGTCCTGGGCAACAGATTCATGCGCCAAAAGTGTTGCGCCAATCGCCACCACGCCGCTTTGGGCGGTTTTGCGCAAGGTTTCAAGCATCTGTTTCATATCCGTACCTTTCCGTGGATGGGCAATTTTTCCGGCCGCAGGACACCCCTGCGCCGTTTCGTTAACGGCCCAGCCATGCCGCGCCATAGTCGTTTTCCGGGTCGCGATAGATGTTGTGGGCGTGATCGGTCAGATCGCCACCCAGCCGTTGCGGGGCGTATTCCAGCACCACGGCCGGGCCCGTGACGCGGAAATAGGCGCCGCCCGGCGGATCCTGCGGCCCCCACCAGCCGAAATAAGTCGCGTCCAGGCTGGCGCGGATTTGGGCCATCTTGGCGGCGAAATCATCAGCATTCAGGACCCCAAGGCGGGTCTCGATCAGCCTGATCAACAGCCCTTTCTGCGCGGTTGTCAGATCGCTGCCCCTGATGCCCTGCGCGGGCGCGCTTTGGCCGAATGTTCCGGGGCCAAGAACAAGCCGGCGATAAGATGCGGACTGCACCGCGATTTGCTTCTGGGCGGGCGTCAGGGCGTTCAGCAGAGCCGCAGCAGCGGCGGTTTCCTCGGCCGTGATATAAACCGCCTTCCCCCCGTCATTGATGTGCAGCGGATGACCACCGGTCAGCATCGGGGAAAAGCTGACATCGGGGCCGATGACCGTCACATTCAGGGCAAGGTGCTGCCCTCCGAACTGGAACATCCATGGCGCGCTGGTCGAGGGCGCGCCCAGGAACGAGACGAAATAAAGCCCCGAATCCGAGCGCCCCAACTGATCCGCCGACAAAAGCTGCCAGCGGATAGTCTGCATGCCCTTTTCGCTGAACGCCGCCGCCAGCAGCGCATCCAGCGCCGCCAGTTGCGTCCGGTTCAGATCGCGCCGCGCAAGCCCATGCCGGGGCACGGATTGATGTGGCAGGTTCGTCCAATGCGACCGCTGGGCGTGATCATCGAAGGCGAAACTGACCTTTGCGCGCTGATCCGGCGACAGGCTGGCCAGAAAGTGCTGCGCCGCTGCGGTGATGACCTGCGATTGCGCATCTGCCGGAGGCAGGTTGTAGCTGTCCTGCAGCGCGATGACGGCGGGGGGATAGCGATAGTCCTGCGCCCCAAGCTTGCCATCGGGCATACAGGCCCCGGCGCACAGACCTGCAAACAGCGCCACAAAACGCCCCGGAATGATCTTGGCCATGCCGTGTTCCTTTCGTTGCGCACGCTCAGACGATGCGGCGGATCAGGTTGTCTTTCAGGATGAACTGATGCGCCAGCGCGCCCGCCACATGCAGCGCGATCACCGCCAGCAAGGCTGAGGTCAGCACACCGTGCACCTCGCCCATACCGCCAAGCGCCCCGAACCACGCGATCAGGCCGCTGATCGGCAGGGCCAGCAGCAGGATGTAAAGCAGCATATGCGCGCCATGGGCCAGACGCGCCAGCATCGGGTGTTGGCCTTCGGGCAGCGCCGGGGCGCCATGGCGCAGCCGCAGCGCAAGACGCGCCAGCGAGGCCAGCAGGATCGCCACGCCGATCACGATATGGCCGATCATCGTCACGTCATATCCGGCCACGCCGTCGCGCAGCAGCATGTTGAAGGTCCGACCAACGCCATCGAACAGCAAGTATTGCGCGGCAATCAGAAAGACGACCGCCCAGTGCAGAGCCTTTTGCGCGATGCTGTAACCTGCGGGGGATGTGCCTGAGTGTGTCATGTCGTGATCTCTTTGTTTTTGGAACGAAGGGGCGGCAGGCGCAGGCCCTGCACCAGCACATAGATGACCGGAGTGATGAACAGCGTCAGGATGCCGTTCTTG
>JBKDZR010000072.1:0-71261 GCA_047971485.1 Qingshengfaniella sp.
GGCTATGGACCGGTCGCGGCGCTCGGCGGGCTGCGGCCGAAATCGCGCGAAGTGCCGCCGCCGGTCAACGGCCTGTGGCGAAACGACAGTTTCCACAACTATGCCGATTATGCCCTCGGGCCCGATTTCCGTGCCGGACTGGCCGAACTCGTCGCCCTCGGCCGTGGCCGGACCGTCGCGGTGATGTGCGCCGAAGCCGTCTGGTGGCGCTGCCACCGCCGCATCATCGCCGACTGGCTGCTGGCCGGCGGTGAGACAGTGCTGCATGTCATGGACGGCGGCCGCGCCGAGAGGGCCAGCCTGACACCTGGCGCCGTCGTCAGCGCCGATGGATCCGTTTCCTATCCGTCGGCCGCCGCCGCCGCTAGCGGGGCGCGGTAGCTGAGGCGGCGAGGCAGGCAATAGAGGCGCGGGCAGTCGCGCGACCTGGGGGCGCGCGACCCAGGCGCGCGCCCGGAGCCGCAATTGGGGGCGCAATCGGGCGCGAAGGCGCTCAGCCCTCCATATAGCCGTTGTCGATCATCGCGGCGCGGATGGCGGATTCGGGCGCGGTGCTGCGGATCCGGGCGCGGCGGTTTTCGACATCGGTCTCGACCTCGGCCTGCGGGTCGAGTTCGCGGATGGCCGCCGTGACGCCACGCGCGCAACCGCCGCAGGTCATGCCGGGAAGACTGAGATCGAGCATGCTGTATCCTTTCGGTCGGGCGGAATGCCCGATATGGGGGGCGCTGGCCCCGCGGTCCATGAGATGGACCTTCCTGCCATGGCAAGGTCAAGGGGCAGTCATGCACAATTTGCATCTTGACCTTCCCATGATGGGAAGCCCCATATCGGCCACCACCAGACAGAGTGGAGATCCGACATGACCACCGCAACAGCAAGCCACGACAGCCTGCCGATCCTTGGCATGACCTGCGCCTCGTGCGTCGGCCGGGTGGAAAAGGCGATCGCCCGGGTGCCGGGGGTCAAGGGCGTGTCGGTGAACCTCGCCACCGAGCGGGCCGAGGTCGATTATGACGATCCGGCCGCCCGCCCGTCGGTTCTCGACGCGGTGGAGAAGGCCGGCTACGAGGTGCCCGCCGTCACGGTCGAGTTGAGCGTCGGCGGCATGACCTGCGCCACCTGTGTCGGCCGGGTGGAGAAGGCGGCGCTCTCGGTGCCGGGCGTGACCGCCGCCGCCGTCAACCTGGCGACCGAGCGGGCGACCGTGACCGGCGCCGGCGATCCGGCCGCACTGTCCCGCGCCGTCGCCGCCGCCATCGCCAGGGCCGGCTACGAGGCCCGTCCGGTGGTCGATCCGATGGCCGCTGCCTCCGGGCAGGAGGATGCGCGTGCCGCCGACCGCGCCAGCCTGCGCCGCGATCTGATCGTCGCGGCCGCCCTCACCCTGCCGCTGTTCCTGGTCGAGATGGGCGCGCATCTGATCCCGGCCTTTCACATGTGGCTGATGATGAATGTCGATACCTTTGCGCTGCGGCTGGCCGAATTCGTCCTCGCCACGGTGGTCCTGTTCGGGCCCGGCCTGCGATTCTGGCGCAAGGGGATCGCCGCCTATGCCGATCTTTCGCCCGACATGAATTCGCTGGTCATCACCGGTGCCGGCGCCGCCTGGGCCTATTCGGCGGTGGCGACCTTTGCCCCCGGCCTGCTGCCCGATGCGGCGAACGTGGTCTATTTCGAGAGCGCGGCGGTGATCGTCACGCTGATCCTTCTGGGCAAGTATCTCGAGGCGCGGGCCAAGGGCCGGACCTCGGATGCGATCCGTCACCTGATGAACCTCGCCCCGGACACCGCCCATGTCGAGCGCGACGGCGCCTTTGTCGAGGCGCCCCTGGCCGAGATCCGCGCCGGCGATCTCTTGCAACTGCGGCCGGGCGACCGGGTGCCGGTCGACGGCAGGGTGGAAACCGGGCAGAGCTGGATCGACGAATCGATGCTGACCGGAGAGCCGGTTCCGGCAGAAAAGGGCCCGGGGGATGGCGTGACCGCCGGCACGGTGAACGGCAACGGCAGCCTGACCTTTCGCGCCGAAAAGGTCGGCGCCGACACCATGCTGGCGCAGATCGTCCGCATGGTCGAAACCGCGCAGGGGGCGAAACTGCCGATTCAGGCCGCGGTCGACCGGGTGACGGCCTGGTTCGTGCCGGCGGTGCTGGCGGTGGCGGCGCTGACCTTTGTCGTCTGGCTGGTCTTCGGCCCCGAACCGGCGCTGTCGCACGCGCTGGTCGCTGCGGTGGCGGTGCTGATCATCGCCTGCCCCTGCGCCATGGGCCTGGCCACGCCGACCTCGATCATGGTGGGCACCGGGCGCGGCGCCGATCTGGGCATCCTGTTCCGGCGCGGCGAGGCGCTGCAGGCCCTGCAGGAAGTGCGCGTCGTCGCCCTCGACAAGACCGGCACCCTGACCGAGGGCAAACCGCGCCTGACCGACCTGACCCTGGCCCAGGGCTTTGACCGCGCCGAGGTGCTGGCCGCCATTGCCGCGGTCGAGATAAAATCCGAACACCCGATCGCCCGCGCCCTGGTTGACGCGGCGACGGCCGAAGGGCTGGCCCTGCCACCGATCAGCGGCTTTGCCACGCAGACCGGGCTGGGCGTGTCGGCCGAAACCGGGGGCCGCCGTATTGCCGTGGGCGCGGATCGTTTCATGACCCATCTCGGGCTGGATCCCGGGCCGCTGGCCGATCAGGCCCGGGCCCTGGCCGAAGCCGGCAAGACACCGCTTTTCGCCGCACTTGGCGATCGGGTGGCAGCGGTTCTGGCGGTGGCCGATCCGATCAAGGAGACCACCCCCCAGGCCATTGCCGCGCTGCATAGCATGGGCCTGAAGGTGGCGATGATCACCGGCGACAATGCCCGCACCGCCCGGGCCATCGCCAGTCAGCTTGGCATCGACGAGGTGGTGGCCGAGGTCCTGCCCGAGGGCAAGGTCCAGGCGATCGAACGCCTGCGCGCCACGGGCCGGCTGGCCTTTGTCGGCGACGGGATCAACGACGCCCCGGCGCTGGCAACGGCGGATGTAGGGATCGCCGTGGGCAATGGCACCGACATTGCCATCGAGGCCGCCGACCTGGTGCTGATGTCCGGCCGCCTGACTGCCGTGCCCGAGGCGATCGCCCTGTCCCGGGCGACGATCGGCAATATCCGCCAGAACCTGTTCTGGGCCTTCGCCTATAATACGGCGCTGATCCCGGTGGCGGCGGGGCTGCTCTGGCCCGTGCTGCTGTCTCCGGTCTTTGCCGCCGGCGCCATGGCCATGTCTTCGGTCTTTGTACTGGGCAATGCGCTGCGGTTGCGGCGGTTCAAACCAATCAAGGGGGAAACGGCATGAAGATTGGCGACGCGGCCCACGCCTCGGGCGTTTCGGCCAAGATGATCCGCTATTACGAATCCATCGGTCTGATCCCCCGGGTCGCGCGCAGCCCGGCCGGCTATCGCAGCTATGGCCTCCGCGAGGTACAGATGCTGCGTTTTATCCGCCGCGCCCGCGACCTGGGATTTCCGGTGGCCACCATTCAGGACCTGCTGGCCCTGTGGCGCGATCAGGACCGGCACAGCAGCGATGTCAAGCGGCTGGCCCTGGACCATGTCGCAACCCTGGACCGCAAGATCGCCGAGATGCAATCCATGGCTGCAACCCTGCGCCATCTGGCCAAGGCCTGCTCTGGCGACGACCGCCCTGACTGCCCGATCCTGGAAGATCTGGGCGGCCCGACAGGCAGCCCCGCACCGACATGAGGGGACGCCGGCGCAAGGCCGGCCGCCCTGTTACACGCCAAGATCCGCAGTGTGCAGCGCCCGGGGCCACTGTGACCCGGGCATCCACGAGATTCACTAGCGCGAATACAGCCGATCCAGCCGGACAAAGCGGCCAAGGGCGATCAGCGCCAGGGTGGTGATGACGATCAGCACCGCGGAAATCGCATGGGCCGTGGGTTCCAGGGCAAAGGTGGCTTCGGAATAGATCCGCACCGGCAGGGTGGTCAGCCGTGCCGTGGTCAGAAAACTGGTCACGGTCACCTCCCCAAAGCTCATCAGGAAGCCGACCAGACCGGCAGCGAACAGCCCCGGCATCAGCGCCGGCAGGATGATCAGCAGGAAACGGCGCGGCGCATTGGCCCCTAGGCTGGCCGCCGCTTCCTCCAGCGCCGGATCCAGCGACATCACCGAGGTGGACAAAAGCGTGATCACAAAAGGCAGGATCACCACCACATGGATCGCCACCAGCCCCAGGAAGGGTGGGATGACAATGTAGATCTGCAACAGCTTCAGCATCCCCACCGCAATCGCGATCCCCGGCAGCGACAGGGGCAACATCCAGAAGGCCAGCAGAACGCCACGCCCCCGGAACGGATAGCGCGCCAGGGCAAAGGCCGCCGGCAGCGCCAGGGCCAACGCGACAAGCACGGTGACAACAGCCAGCTTGACCGACACCAGAAAGGTATCGGTGTAATCGCCATCAATCAGTACCCGGCGGTACCATTCCAGGGTGAACCCGCGAAAACCGGCGGCCGTGGCCAGGGGCACATCGTTGAAGCTCTGGATCACGACCAGAACCAGGGGCAGGATCAGCAGCCCGATGGCGGCCAACAGCACAATCCGGCTGGCAAGTGGCCCCACCCGCTCAATCCCCACGGCCAGGATCGGCGGGATCGTCCAGGGCCGGCGCGGCACACCCTGGCGCCAGGTCATGAACCGTCCCAGCCCCACGGTGATCAGCGCGATAAAGGCCAACCCGATCAGCGTCATCACCAGCGATAGCGCCGAGGCCAGCGTCGCGTTCAGGTTGCTGATCGCCTCGTTCAGCACCAGCATGCCGATGGTCCACACCTTCTTGCCACCCAGCAGCGTGGCCGAGACATAGGAGGTGACCGTCATCAAAAACACCACGATGATCCCCGACCGCAACCCCGGCAGCGAGATCGGGAAATCCACCGTCAGGAAACGAATGGCGGGTGAGGCCCCCAGGCTTTCCGCCGCCTCATGGATCCGCGGCGAGGTATTCTGCAGGTTGTCATACAGCGCCAGCACCATGAACGGCATGAACACCTGGGTCAGCGCCACGATCACCGCACCATGGGTGAACAGCATGTGGTCGAACGGGCCGATGCCGAACAGGCCGGCAAAGCTGTTGATCAGCCCGGTGGGCGACAACAGCAGAATGATGCCCAGCGACCGCACCACCACATTGGTCAACAGCGGGATCAGGATCACCGCAAAGGCCAGCGCCCGCCACCGCGCCGGCATCCGCGCCAGCCAATAGGCCAGCGGATAGGCCAGGATCGCCGAAACCGCCGTGACCACCACGCCCAGTGCGACGGTCTCGGCGATCACCGACAGATAGAACGGATCGGACAGGATCATACCGAACTGCACAAGCGAGGGCGATTGCAGAACCGGACCGAAAGGAGATGGAAATTCGTGCAGCGACAACAACACGACAACCATCACCGGCGCGGCAAAGGCCAACAACAGCCACAGCGTGACAGGGGCAGAAAGAACCGGCCCGATCCAGCGGGTCATCTTGCGATCTCGCGGTCGACCTTGGCCTGCCATTCGGCGCGATGGGCGTTGATGTAGTCCCAGTCGAAATCGACCAGATTGGTCACATCGCCACCGGTGATGATCTTGCCCTCAAGATCCGCCGGCGTCTCGAAATTGGTGATCGTTGGCGAATAGTAGATCTCGCGCGCATAGGCCAGCATGGTCTCGGGTTCCAGATGCAGGTTGATCCATTCCTCGGCCAGCGTCTGGTTGCGCGTGCCTTCGGTGATGCAGGCCACGTTCATGGTCACGGCCATGCCCTCGACCGGGTTGGCAATCACACAATCGGGATTGCGGGTCTCGGCATATTTCCGGGTGAAGGACGCGAATTCCACCGACAGGTCAGCCACATCCTGATCCAGCATCTCATAAAGCTGCGCCTGGGAACTTTGCAGACCCGGGAAAGGTTTCAGTTCCTTGACCTTTTCCACAACCTTGTCGAACTCCTCGACCCCAAAGCCCCAGGCCTTGGCCGTCATCATCAGCGCCGAGATGCCTTCGGCCCCCAGCCCGTCCGGCCAGGCGATGCGGCCCTTCCATTCCGGGTTCCACATATCCTTCCATGACGTGATCGGGGTTTTCGCTGCCGTGCCGTCATAAACGATCGTGCAGGGATTGAAGGCCACGCCATAACCGCCCTTGCGCGCCAGCGGATAGAGGTTCTCGAAATTGGCTACCGCCGGCGTCGGCGCCTGGGTCACACCATCGGCCACGGCCTGACGGCTTTCATAGATGTTCAGATACAACACATCGAAACTGGGCCGACCGCGTTCGGCATAGGCGCGTGCCCGGCGCTCGCCCGTCCCCCCCAGAACATAGGACACCTTGCAGCCGTATTTCTCGACCAGCTTGGGCTCGATATGGGCCTTGACGATCTTTTCCTGCGCGCCCCCCCAGATGCCGACCACCAGTTCATCGCCGGGTTTCGGCTGCGCATGGGCAGGGCGGATGAAATGGGCCGGCGCGGCCAGACCGGCGGCGGCCAGAACGGTAAACTGTCTGCGGTTAAGGGTCATTGCCATCTCCTGTTGGGATGTGTTGGGGGTTAGGGAATGAAGGTAATCGCGCCAGGCAGCGCCTGAACCGAGGCCGTTGCCCCGGCGGGCGGCGGCGGCACATCTGATGGCACGATCAGACGCACCGGCCCGCTGGCCGTGGTCAGGTCAATCTCGAAGGTTTCACCCAGATAATTCACCGTGGTGATCGTGCCCGACAGGGACAGCGGCCCCATCGGCCCCTCTCCCAGCCGCAGACGCGACGCGCGCAGGATGATCTGGCGCATACCTTCGGGGGCACCGTCACACCGCAGCCCACGGGCCGTGAACACCCCCTCGGCCACCCGTCCCTCGATCACCGTACGCGCCCCCAGGAAGCCGGCGGTAAAGGCCGATTTCGGCGCATCGCACAGGGCCTGAGGCGTGCCGAGTTCGCGGATATAACCGCCCTCCATCACCGCGATCCGGTCGGACATGGACAGGGCTTCCTGCTGGTCATGGGTGACGAACAGCGTTGTGATGCCCAAGCGTTGCTGAAGAGACCGGATTTCATCGCGCATTTCGGCCCGCAGGTTGGCATCAAGGTTGGACAGGGGTTCGTCCAGCAACAGCACCTCGGGTTCGATGACCAGCGCGCGCGCCAGGGCCACACGCTGCTGCTGACCACCCGACAGGTTGCCCGGCAACCGGTCGGCAAAGGCCCCCAGCCCCACCGTTTCCAGCGTCGCCCGGGCCCGTTCCAACCGCACCGCCGTCGGCACGTTGCGCATCCGCAGCCCGAAAGCCACGTTCTCCAACGCCGACAGATGCGGAAACAACGCATAGCTTTGAAAAACCACGCCAATATTACGCTTGTGCGGTGGCAGGCGGGTGATCTCGGCCCCATTCAGCATGATATGGCCCCGGGCGGGGGGCACAAAGCCGGCGATCATCCGCAAAGTCGTGGTCTTGCCACAACCCGAGGGGCCAAGCAGGGACAGCAGCTCACCCTTCTCAATCTCCAGGGTCAGCTGATCCACGGCCACCGAGGATCCGTACATCGCGGTGATCGCATCAAGTAAAAGATAACGACGATCACGCATCGTGGAACATGGTCTTCTGGGTGATGCGGTCCATCGGATACTCGGCGACCTCGCGCAACAGCGCGATGAAGCGCTCGGCCCCGCGATCCAGGGCAATCCGGCCCCGTTCTGTATCGGCGGCGGCCGCATTGCCGCAGGCGCCCGAAGGATGCAGATCCTGGGTTTCCCAGCCAAAGCCGACCCGCCCCTCCGGGGTCAGAACGGCATTGTTGCGCGCCATCTCGACCGAGCTGGGGACGAAATCGGCCGCCTGGTCCATGGCCACCAGATCGGGATGCAGATCCAGCATGGCCGAGGTCTCGTATTCCCCGCCATGGATCCCGTGGGTCAGTTCCGACACCGAAAACAGATCCGAGAAATCGGCATCCGCCGAGGCCCAGGCCGAAACCGCGAACATCCCCAGCTTGACCCGCAATTCCCGCACGACAATTTCCATGACCTGCGGCTGGCCGCCATGGGAATTGGCAAAGACGATCTTGCGACAGCCCGCGCGCCAGACGCTTTCGGCAACCTCGTACCACATGCGGGCCAGGGTTTCGTAACTCAGCGTCAGGGTTCCGGGATATTCGATATGCTCAACGGATTTGCCCACCGGCAGCATCGGCAGGATCAGCACTGGCAGGTCATCGGGCAGCTTTTCGGCCACGCGCGCCATGATCCCGGCATTGATCGCGCTGTCGACACGCACCGGCAAATGCGGCCCGTGCTGTTCCACCGCAGCAACCGGCAACACCGCGACAACCTTGCTCATATCCAGTTCTGCGAACTCCTTGGCGGTCAGGTCCCACCACCAGTTCGATTTGAGTTTCATCGCATCCTCACCTGCGTTTTCCCGGGGGTATGCCCCAGTGAACCCACCGTGAAGCCGACTGAAAAGGCATCAATATTCGCGATCAGCGTTGCATTTTTAAGAACGAACGACACAAGGCCTGACACGTCCAATGGCAGCCCAATGGCCGCTGGCGCCCAGTTTTCCCCAGAAAACCCCTATTTATGCAGGTTTCCCCGACCTCTGCCGAGCAGACAGCGGACGCGGGTTGCCAAACCGGCAATGCATCGGGCGGGAAACCCCCAGCAAAGCCGCGTGCGACAAAAGTGACCGATCCCGGCCCCTTGCCCGAAAATCAGGCAAACTTTGGGAAAAGGAGCAGATGTTGATCTTTTTCGGAATGGATATCCGGCCGCCCCTGCCACCGAAAGATTCGCGCGGTTCCGACCTCAGGGCCGATCCCGGCCCCGTGCCTGTCACCCCAAAAACTGCGGCAACAAGCGTTCCAGGGTTCGTTCCATCACATCCACCGTCACCTTGGTCTGGTGATCGACCTCGATATTGATCCGGTCCCCGGGCCGATAGTCGCGAAAGGTGGTCTGACGCAGGGTTTCGGGGATCAGATAGATGGTAAAGACATCGCCTTCGACCTCGGCCACGGTCAGGCTGGCGCCGTTCACAGCGACAAAGCCCCGGTCAAAGATGTATTTCGACCATTCCGGGGGCACACGAAAGCGGATATGGGCGCCATCCTCATCGGTCTTCATCGCGACCAGTTCAGCGGTGCACGAAATATGCCCGGCGATCGGATGTCCGCCGTTTTCATCATTCATCCGGGCCGAGCGTTCGATATTGACCCGTGTGCCCGCCTCCAGCCGCGCCAGGTTGGTGCGTTCCAGCGTCATGGTCATCGCATCAAAGGACACCCGGGTGCCCTCGATCCCGGTGACCGACAGACAGACCCCCTCAACCGCGACGCTGCCGCCGATCTTCAGATCCTGCAAATGGACGGCGACGATCTCGACGACAAAGCTGCGATAGCGGGGATGTTCCGCCACGGACACCACCGTGGAAACAGTCTGAACGATGCCAGTATACATGGGGCCCTTTCCTCACAGCAGATGTCCGGCGAAGGTTGCCGGACGCGGCCGCATTGTCCAGTGGCGAACGCATCGGGACATGTGCCCTGCGCTTCCATGTGACGCAACCCCGACGATTGCATACAACCGCCGCCCCCGACAGTATAATCTGAGATCAGGACTTTACATGCCATCTGGGCAACATACCGCATGAGGACACGATGATGACAGAGCACACACCCGGCCCCCGTCTGATCCTGCCGTTCATGGGCCGCTTCTACGACAGAATCGCCCAGCCCCTGGCCCATATTGGCCTGCGGGTCGTGGTCGGCGGGATGCTGGTGCTGGAAGGCTGGCCCAAGATCACCGCACCCTTCGCCATGGCGGGGTTCACCGAAGGTATCGGCCTGTATCCCGGCTGGTTCTGGTCGGCCGTGCTGGCAGTGATGCAATTCTTCGGCGGCCTGCTGATCATGGCCGGTTACCTGACCCGGCCCGTCGCGCTGGCAAATGGCGTGATGCTGGCGGTGACCTTCTGGTTCCACTGGACCCATCCCTATGGCACCTTCGCTCTGACCCCAGAGGGGATCGCGGCGGTCCAAGCCGCCGGGCAAACCTTGCTGACCGATGACGGGGTGCGCAATCTGGCCAGCGACGGGGGCGCACGCTTTTTGCATCAGGTGCAATTCAAGGCCGAGGGGCTGTCCGCGCTGTGGACGGTTGCGGCACTGTTTCTGGCCGCCTTCGGCGCCGGCCCCCTTTCCGTGGATCGCAGCGTATTGAAACGCGAATTCTGACAGGCTGCTGAAAAAAGGAATTTGGCAATACCGAGGGGGGTAAATTGTTCTCTGCCACCTTGCTGCCAAGCGCTGAGGGCCGCGCCCGACCCTGGGTGGGCGCCTCGGTGCGCTGGGGATGATGTGCGTCATGCCTGCCAAGCCCCTCCAACCTTTGCGCAATTTGAAACGTTGCAATGCGCCCAAGCAGACAGTCGTGGATCAAGCCGCGACTGTCTGCTTGGGAGGGCCGCATGCGCAGGACAGCCTCTAACCACCTGATACCCCATGGTCGAAGGTCATAAAGCCCGGGCCCACATTTGCGTGGGCGCGCTCTAAGACCCAAAGCCGTCGTTGTCCCTTTCGGCCACGCATCGCCATGCCGGCCGCAAGCGGGTTTTCTGGCTTGAACTCCCCCCAAATTCAGACTTGTTTCTCGTTTTCGCAAATGCGAATTATATGCAATAGGTGAAAACGGGATTTCCATGGACATCATCTGGATCGGCTTTCTGGCCAGCCTGGGCGCGGGACTGATGACCGGGCTTGGCGCCGTCCCGGTCCTGTTTGGCCGCCAGGTGAACCGCAAGGTCAGCGATACGATGCTGGGCTTTGCTGCCGGGGTGATGATCTCGGCTTCATTCTTTTCGCTGATCCTGCCGGGGATCGAAGCGGCCCAGGACAATGGCCATGGGGTTCTGGGCGCCGCCCTGATTGCCGGGGGCGGCATCGCGCTGGGGGCGGCCATTGTCGCACTGCTGAACGAAACCCTGCCCCATGAGCATTTCATCCAGGGCCGGGAAGGGGCCGAAGCCAAGGCGCTGGCCAAGATCTGGCTGTTTGTCGTGGCAATCACCATCCACAATTTCCCCGAGGGACTGGCCGTCGGGGTCGGGTTCGGGGGCGGCAGAATCGCCAATGGCTTGTCGCTGGCCACGGGGATCGGATTGCAAAACGCCCCCGAGGGACTGGCCGTGGCCATGGCCTTGCGCGGACAAGGCTATGGGCCGCGCAAGTCGTTTCTGGTGGCCTTGGCAACCGGGCTGGTTGAACCGCTGGGAGGCCTGTTGGGGCTGATCGCGGTTCAGGTCTCGGTCGCGGTTCTGCCCTGGGGGCTGACCTTTGCGGCCGGGGCCATGCTCTATATCATCAGCCACGAGATCATCCCCGAAACCCACCGGTCCGGTCACCAGAACGCAGCGACGGCGGGGCTGATCCTGGGACTGATCCTGATGATGGTGCTGGATGTGTCTTTGGCCTGAGGCCGGCCTCAGGCGCTGTGGGCGCCTTCGGCCAGACCGCGTACGAAATCGAGGATTTCGGGCACGGAGCGTTTTTCCTCGACCAGCTTGACGATGGCGGACCCCACCACGGCCCCATCGGCGACCGAGGCGATGGACCGCGCCGTTTCCGGGCTGCGGATACCGAAACCGACGATCACCGGCAGATCGGTTTTCGCCTTGATCCGGGCCACCTCGGGGGCGACATCGGCCGATTGCGCAGCCGCCGCCCCGGTGATGCCGGTGATCGAAACATAGTAAACGAAGCCCGAAGTGTTCTGCAGCACCTTGGGCAGGCGGGCGTCATCGGTGGTTGGCGTGGCCAGGCGGATGAAGTTCAGCCCCGCCTTCTGGGCAGGCAGGCACAGCTCGGCGTCCTCCTCGGGCGGCAGATCAACGATGATCAGCCCGTCGATGCCGGCCTCCTTGGCCTCGGCCAGAAAGCGATCGACCCCACGGGAATGGATGGGGTTGTAATAGCCCATCATCACGATCGGCGTGTCATCATCGGTTTCGCGCAGGGTCCGGGCCATATCCAGTGTCTTGGCCAGGGTTTGTCCGCCTTCCAGTGCGCGCTGCCCGGCCAGTTGGATTGTCGGCCCGTCGGCCATGGGATCTGTAAAGGGCATGCCCAGTTCGATCACGTCGACCCCGGCAGCGGGCAGGCCTTTCAGCAGTTCCAGCGAGGTGGCGTAGTCGGGATCCCCGGCCATGATATAAGCGACAAAGGCCTTGCGCCCCTCGGCCTTCAGCGCGGCGAATTTCCGGTCGATCCGTGTCATGGCAGTCTCCTTGATCGGGTCGGTCTTGCCCAAGCTGGCAGGGAAATGCAATCCGGGAACGTTGCTTCTGCACGGCCCGATATTGCGGTTCGCTGCGGTTCCCCCTAGAACGCGCGCGGTTATGGCACAGCCGGGAGAGGGCGCATGGGGTTCAAGATGGGGATCGTCGGGTTGCCGAATGTCGGCAAATCGACTCTGTTCAACGCATTGACGAAAACCGCCGCCGCGCAGGCGGAAAACTTTCCCTTCTGCACGATCGAGCCCAATGTCGGCGAGGTGGCCGTGCCCGATCCGCGGCTTGACAAGCTGGCGGCGACCGCCGGATCCAAACAGATCATCCCGACGCGGATCACCTTTGTCGATATCGCCGGTCTGGTGAAGGGCGCCAGCAAGGGTGAAGGGCTAGGCAACCAGTTTCTGGCCAATATCCGCGAGGTTGACGCCATCGCCCACGTGCTGCGCTGTTTCGAGGATGGCGACGTGACCCATGTCGAAGGCCGCGTCGATCCGGTCTCGGATGCCGAGACGATCGAGATGGAACTGATGCTGGCCGATATGGAGTCCATCGAAAAACGCCTGCAGGGTCTGACCCGCAAGGTGCGTGGCGGCGACAAGGAGGCGGTGCAACAGGAACGCCTGCTGAAAGAGGCCCTGGCCGTGCTGGAGGCGGGCCAACCGGCCCGTAGCGTCGCGGTCTCGGATGAGGATGCCAAGGCCTGGAAAATGCTGCAATTGCTGACCGCCAAGCCGGTGCTGTACGTCTGCAATGTCGATGAGGGATCCGCGGGTACGGGCAATGCCTTTTCCACCAAGGTGGCCGACATGGCTGCGGCACAGGGGGCCGGCACGGTGGTTATCTCGGCGGCCATCGAAGAGGAAATCGCCCAGCTGGACGGAGAAGAGGCCGAGGTCTTTCTGTCTGATCTGGGGCTGGAAGAGGCCGGGCTGGACCGGCTGATCCGCGCCGGCTATGCGCTGCTGTCGCTGGAAACCTATTTCACCGTCGGCCCCAAAGAGGCCCGCGCCTGGACGATCCGTCAGGGCACCGCCGCGCCCCAGGCCGCCGGTGTGATCCATGGCGATTTCGAGCGCGGCTTTATCCGCGCCGAGACCATCGCCTATGACGATTTCATCACCCTGGGTGGGGAACATGGCGCCAAGGAGGCCGGCAAGATGCGGGTCGAAGGCAAGGGCTATGTTGTCAAGGATGGCGACGTCCTGCATTTTCTGTTCAACGCCTGATCCGGGTCTGGGGCACACAGATCCAGCGTGCGGGACTTGGGCGCCTGACAGCAGCCCTGTTCCGGCGAACACCCTTTTGCACCCGGGACGCAATCGGTGGTGGTTTCCGGCAACAGTCATTTCATCCGCAAAGCCGCCTTTGCAAAGGCGCACACCTTCTGGCTGCGGATGTAAGCCCGCCAATGCACCCGGCCTTGCCCCGGCCCGGCGATCTGGATAGCACCGGTCCACGACTTGCAAGGATTGCCCATGCCCGTGATCACCGAGATTGCCGACCTGCACCGGATCTACAAGCGGCGCGTACCGAAGATGTTCTACGATTACTGCGAAACCGGCAGTTGGACGGAACAAACCTTTCGCGAGAACACCACCGATTTCGCCAAAATCCGCCTGCGCCAGCGCATCGCCGTGGACATGGCCGGACGCAGCACCCGCACCACCATGGCCGGCCAGGAGGTGGCAATGCCTGTGGCCCTGGCCCCCGTTGGCCTGACGGGCATGCAGCATGCCGATGGCGAGATCCTGGCCGCCCGCGCCGCCGAGGCCTTCGGCGTACCCTTCACCCTGTCCACCATGTCGATCTGCTCCATCGAGGATGTGGCAGAGAACACCAGCACCCCCTTCTGGTTTCAGGTCTACACCCTGAAGGATGATGACTTCATGCGCCGTCTTCTGGACCGGGCGCGGGCCGCACAATGCTCGGCGCTGGTGATCACCGTCGATCTGCAGATCAAGGGCGAACGGCACAAGGACGTGAAAAACGGGCTGTCCGCGCCGCCCAAGCTGACCCCCGCATCCATTGCCGACATGATGACCAAGGTCCCCTGGGGGCTGAAGATGCTGGGCACCAAGCGGCGCGGTTTCGGCAATATCGTCGGCCATGCCAAAGGCGTCAGCGATCCCTCGTCCCTGAGTTCCTGGACGGAAGAGGCCTTTGATCCCTCGCTGGACTGGAACCGGATCGCCGAGCTGCGCCGAATGTGGGACGGGCCGGTGATCCTGAAGGGGATCCTCGACCCCGAAGACGCCCGCCAGGCGGTCAATGTCGGGGCCGATGCCATCGTCGTCTCGAACCATGGCGGCCGGCAACTGGACGGCGCGCTGTCCTCGATCCGGATGCTGCCGCAGATCATGGATGCCGTGGGCGACAAGACCGAGGTCTGGCTGGACAGCGGCATCCGGTCGGGTCAGGACGTGCTCAAGGCCGTGGCGCTGGGGGCGCAGGGCTGCCTGATCGGGCGCGCCTTTGTCTATGGGCTGGGGGCCATGGGCCAGGCCGGTGTAACGGCGGCGCTGAACGTCATCCACAAGGAACTGGACACGACGATGGCCCTGTGTGGACGGCGGGACATCCGCGATGTGGACCGCGACATCCTGCTGATCCCCGAGGATTTCACCGGCCGCTGGGCCTGATCCCCGGACACAGGCGAAGGCCAGGTCAACGCCCCTCTCACGCCGCCACCGAAGCGACCAGTTGGCAACCGGGCGGGATCAACCGCCCTGCCCCCTTGCCAGCCCGCCGCAACTCGGCTAAGGGGCGCGTTCCACGCGGGCATACACCCTTGGAGGATGCCCGCCCCATCAAGGAGAATACACATGGCTGGTGAGATCCCGGATCTTCACGCCGAGCTTCGCGCGGGGACGGGCAAGGGGGCCGCCCGCGCCGCGCGTCGCGCGAATATGGTGCCCGGCATTGTCTACGGCGGCGAAAAAGAGCCGCTGGCAATCAACATCCCCTTCAACGTGCTGCTCAAGCGCCTGAAACAGGGCCGCTTCCTGTCGACGCTGTTCAACATGAAGATCGAAGGCCAGGAAGACGTGCGCGTCATCTGCCGCGCCGTTCAGCGCGACGTGGTCAAGGACCTGCCCGTGCATGTCGATTTCATGCGCCTGCGCCGCAGCACCAAGATCAACCTCTTCATCCCGGTCGAAGTGGTTGGCGAAGAGGTTTCGCCCGGCCTGAAAAAAGGCGGCGTCCTGACCATGGTGCGCCCGGAGGTCGAACTGCTGGTCACCGCCGGCGAGATCCCCGAGCAAATCACCATCGACGTCAGCGAAACCGACATCGGCGATACGGTGACCATTTCCTCGGTCAAACTGCCAGCAGGCGCAAAGCCGACCATCGATCGCGACTTCGTCATCGCGAACGTCTCCGCCCCCTCGGGGCTGGCGGCACAGCAAGATGAGGCTGCGGCCGAAGCCGGCGATGAGGCTGCGGCCGAAAAAGAAGACAGCTGATCGCGCCTTGCGCATCGGCCCGATGGTGCCCGCCCATGCGCGACGGGCACCATCCCCCAAGTCCCGCCCCCCGTCGCCCAACGCGTCGGCCCGTCGGGTGCCCTTGTCTGAGCCCCTAACAACACCGGGATCGGGCACGTCAGGCCGGTTCCTTCATTTCCCCGTCAAAGCGGGATAAAAGACAGCCAGGCCCGCCCCAGACAAGAGACACCAGCATGTCCGAGGATTCTATCGTCACCGAAGGCAACCGCAGCGTCACGGCCCAGACCTATGCGCCCTATTACCTGTCCCAGATCAATAACCGTCTGTCCTGGGGGGCCTCGCATCTCTATCTGACACTGTTTGGCATCGGGTTGAACGAATGGCGCATCCTGTCGGCGCTGCGCAATGAACCGGGCATCCAGGCCCAGCGGATCGGCGAAATGGTCTTCATGAACAAATCCGTGGTCAGCCGCTCTTCACACAAGCTGGCAGGGCTGGGATTTGTGATCACACGGCTCAAGGCCGGACGGCGGCTGTTATGGCTGACCCCGAAGGGCGCCGAGATGCACGACGCCATGATCGAGATCGCCCTGCAACGCGAAACCACGCTGCTGGACGGGTTTTCCCCGCAGGAGATCGACACACTGTTCGACTATCTGCAACGCATGACCGGCAATCTCGAAAAAGTCGACAAGCTGGACCGCAGCCTGATCAAGACCTGAGGCGCGCTCAGCCCCCCAGTTGCGGATCGGTCCCGGCATGGGATCCCCACAGGCGCAGCAGATCAAACTGCATCCGCCGCGATCGGCGGGTCCAAAGGGCCGTCCCCGGCGGGTTGTCCTCCTGCCCCGGGGGGATTGCGGCGCGGCGTTCGGGATCGACGGTCTGAATCGCAAAGATCATCGGCGGGCCATTCTCCGGCTCCAGATACCCGCCAAGGCAGGACACGAAATTCAGCGTCCCCGTCTTCGCCGCCACCGTGATCGGCAACATCCGCCCCCCCGGATCCGCCAACCCGATATCGCGCAACAGGGGACGTAGCGGACCCGCCGCCCCCAGCCGCGCATAGGCCCCGCACAGATCCGCCGGCGTCGTGCGGCTGTCCCCCGACAAGCCCGAGTGATCCGCAAAATGGCTGTCGGCCATGCCCAGGGTATCGCCCGCCCAGGCCGTCATCTGATCAGCCGAGGCCGCCAGATCCACCGGCATACCCCCGGCGCGCACCGCACTGGCCGTCAGCCCCAGAACCTCGGCGGTCAGATTGGTGGAATGGCGCAGCATGCCCTGGGCAATCCGATGTAACGGTGCGCTGACCACCGTGGCCACAGCAGGCCCGGCCGGGTCCGTCCTGGCCTTTTCCGGTGCCGGCAAGTCCACCCCGGCAGACCCCGCCAGGGTGCGCAGCACATCCGCAGCATAGGCGCCACCATCGCGCACCGGCAACCACAGCGAACCGCCCACACCCAGCGCCCGCGCCGCCACAGACCACCTTTCCGTGCCAGTCTGAGAATCGGTTTCATGGATGAAGATCGGCTGGGCCCTGTCCGCAACCGTTGCCTCGATCACCGTCACCCCGGGTAAACGGCTGCCGGTTCGGGCATCCATCTCGGTCCTTACCCGACCCTCTGCGCGCCGCCAGGAGAAATGCCCCCGGTTGAAATTCAGGTTCAGCCCCGAACCCGAAGGGTTATAGCCCAAATGATCGGGCTGGCCGGGCTCGATCTCTGCGATATGGGGCAAGGCGCCGTCCCACCACAGGAAACGGCCCCCGACCTGGCGAATGCCAGCGGCCTGCATCCCGGCCACCAGTTCGGCCAACCCATCAGAATCCAGCGTCGGCGCCCCGCCACCGGCCAGCACAAGATCCCCGGCCAACCGCCCGTCGCGAATGGGGCCATGGGCAATCAGACGGGTGGCAAAGCGATGCCCCGCCCCCAGATGATCCAGCGCATAAGCCGCCGTGATCGACTTGGCGACACTGGCCGGGGGCAACGGCCTCTGCCCGTCACGGTCCAGCAGGATCCGCCCATCGCGCGCATCAATCAGGCGCAGGGCAACCGCACCGCTCAGCCCCGCTTCTGCGATGATCCGGTCGGTTTCCTGCGCCACGCTCAGCGCTTGCCCCGGCCCCTTGCGCGGCATCGGGCGGGGCGATGCCGCGATCTGCGCCTGAACCGGCACGGCCGTGGCGCTCAGCAGTCCCGACAAAACAACGCGCCGTGTCAGCATGCCCCAATCACGTCCACAGCGCCCCCCCTGCAAGGGAAAGCTGCGGTCATTTCCGCCACCCGCCCTTGGCCCGAATGCGCGATGACGACAAATCGACCAAAGGCCCGGGCAGATAGCACCAGGCCGGCGGCACGGACCTGCCCAAAAGCTGTGCTTGATCGCCCCGCAGACGCGCCCTCCGGAACAAACGGGCGGCCCGTGTCAGGCGCGACGACAAGGGATCGCCCGGCCGCGCGATGATGCCGACGGGCACCTGGGCGAAAATCGCTGGCCACCGTTCCCAGCGATGGATCCCGGCCAGGTTGTCCGCCCCCATCAGCCAGGTAAACCGCACCCCAGGATAGTGCGCGATCAGCGCCTCGATCGTGGCGGCACTGAAGCGGGTGCCCAGATCGGCCTCGATCCCGGTCACCACCACCTGCGGCGACCGGATCAGCGCCCGGCACGCAGCAATCCGACGCGCCATCGGCGCAGGACCATGGGCTTTCAACGGGTTTCCCGGGGTTACCAGCCACCACACACGATCCAGCCCAAAGCCTTTGAGCGCCTGTTCCGTCAGATGGACATGACCGGCATGGGGTGGATCGAAGGACCCCCCCAACAAACCGATACATTGCCCCTTGCGGGCGCTCGGAAAGCCCTGGCGCATAAGCTGATCTCATCTCCGCCGGCTGCGGTTCCACAGTTTAACCATGCCCACACGATGCCCGGCAAGGCAAAGAACGTCCTGAATTTATTCATTTCTTGCGGATCGGCCTCGGCAGCAGCCTCTGTCCCACTAACGCTGGATCATAATCCGGCAACCAGAACCTCGATATCCTTCAGTGCGATCCGTTTCCGACCGCTCTCCAAAACCCCGCTTTTCGTCAGCCGCGACATGACCCGGCTGACAGCCTCGCGGTTCGCCCCGACATGTGAGGCGATCACCGAATGGCTGGGCGCCGGATCAATCACGGCGCCGGGCTCCAACGCCCCTTCTTCCATCGCCATGCGGACCAGCATCAGCCGCACCCGGGTTTCCACATCATGGACCACCAGTTCGAACACCCGGTCATTCAACCGCCGTGTCCGGTCGACCAAAAGATGCAGCAAATTGCGCGCAATCATCGGACTAGCGTCGATCCAACGGTTGAAGGCCGGCCCGGACACCCGGCCAATCAAACATTCGGTGGCGGCCTGAACCGTCAGCGACCGGGGGCGCCCATCCAGTGCCGCCATCTCGCCGAAGACGGAATTTTCAGCGATCGTCGCATAGGCGACCTCTTTTCCATCCTCGGCGATCAGCACGCCCACCAGATGACCGGACATCACCAGAAACACATCCGATCCGCTTTCACCGCGATCGACAACGATATGGCCCTTTGGCACCCGGTGAACCTGTACATCCCGGGCCATATCCGTCAGATCCGCTAACGGAACATCCCGAAAGATGGACAGTTTGCTGAACTGGCTGACATGCAGCATGGGCGCCTCCGCTGTTGCTCGGCAGGATTGTCCCGAAGAGCGCACGAAACGGCAAGAGGAGAACGGATTTTTCTATGGGGGCATCCCCAAGATAACCTTCGGGGCTGTACAACGACGACCTGCCTAGCCGGGGGCATCCTCCACAATGCCACCCAAGATCTGGACGCGACTGTCATCCAGAACCAGCCTGTGGGTCAGCGATCCGTCGACTTCGTGGTGGACGCGCACCCGATGGGTCGGCGGTTCCTCCATCGCGATCATCGGCCAGACGCCGCCAGTGGCCTCGGCCCGGATCTGGGCAACTTCTGCCTCGGAAAATACCGCATGGCAGGTGACCTCCAGTTCGAAACCACCGGCAACCACAACCTCGGCAATACGTCGCGCCAGCCCGCCCTCGGGACCGAAAAAGTCTGACCAGCTCGCCCCGGCGGCCTCATCCCAAACCTCGGGATCATCACCAGACCGCCAAGCGCGTTCGATCTCGAATTCGTCCAACCAGGCCCCGGCACGGACCGGCAAGCGCGCGATCCCGTCGAACCGACCCCGGACCGAAATGGGCGCGGCCAACGCCTTGCGATCCAGAAAACGCAATTCAGGACCTGAACGGGCATTGCGATTCCAGAAATACCGCTGTGGGGTGGCCTCACCGCATATCTGGCGCGCCCCCCCTGCAGCGGACTGCTCCGGATGACTCTCAAAACAGATCCGGACTGCCGCGCTACCGCGCAGGGCATGGCACGCACAGTCATGCGCCACACCATATTTCGGCAACCGCATATGCCACCCCTTGGGGCCGACAAACGGCATGCTGTGCCGCGTCGAAGCATAAGCCGCCATGGCATGATAAAGGGGATCACCGCTGCTGTTGGAGAACAGCTTTATCGCCCAGAGTGCCCGATCATGGGGCAGGTTGTTCTGCGCCCAGGCACGAAAAAGGGATTGATATTCACCGCCGCGCGGATCTGCGTTCCGGCAGGCGATCCAACTGGCATAGTGTTCCCCCAGCACGCTGCGCAGTCCAAAAGCCTGACGTGGCAACAGATTATGCAACAGTGTCCCATAAGCCGCAGACCAAGTATCGCGATCATGACGCCGAAACCACAAACTGTCCCCAGCCGAGGGACGCATATCGCAGAACCGATGAAAGCCACTGCCATCTTCCGTTCGCAGGCCGGCCGTTCCGAACCCGTAGATAAATCGAGATCCGCCCAGCCCAGTGGCCTGCATCACTGCATCACGCCATTCCTTGGATAATACTGATAGACGATTGCCCCCCCGCACGCGGTCCGGCCCGACCATCTGCGACATTCCGCTTCCCCTTCCCCATGATGCGCCCAGCCCACCCCCAAGCGACAGGTTGGAACCTAGGCTCTTATATCCAGACGGGGCCGTACGTGCCCCAAGACACAATGACCTGTAATTATCGGCGACCTGTCATTGTCGGCATCAGCGGGCAGCCTTTGTGAAAAAACCGCGCATCGGAAAATGGCGGTGCGGGCAAGGGCTATACCTCCTCCCCCCGCTGGAATGACATAGCGTAAATATCGGACAGCCAAACAGCAAGCCTCACCCCACCCTCACCTGACAATGAAATCAGCGTGCAACGCCCCAGCCGCCTTGATGCTTTTCAAAATGTCGATCATGTCCCGCGGCGAAACCCCCAGGGCGTTCAGCCCGGCGATCACCTCGGACAAAGATGTTCCATCCGGCACCTCGGCAAGACCCGTACCTTCCTCTTCCTGGATGTCTGCCCGGGTCCTTGGCACAACAACAGTGCCCCCTTCAGCGAATGGGTTGGGCTGTACCACAAGCGGTTCTTCCTGGACACGAAGCGTCAGGTTCCCTTGGGATACTGCCACCCTCGATATGCGCACCTCATCCCCCATGACAATGGTTCCCGACCTCTGGTCGATCACCACTTTCGCCTTGCGTTGCGGTTCAACACGCAGGTTTTCAATTCGCGCCAGCGCACGCGCAGGCGATCCCGCCCCGGTCGCCCCGATGTCCAACCGAACCGTTCCCGCATCCATCGACTGGGCAACGCTCCGCCCGTAAAGTGCATTGATTTCGTTCTCGATCAGCAGAGATGTCGTGAAATCAGGATTGCGCAACGCGAGACGAAGGGATTCCACATCCTGAAAGTTGAACTCGATCTCGCGCTCCACACGGGCCCCGCCCGGCAGGGTTCCCGCCGTCGGCACACCTTGTACCACAGTCGCCCCATCGCCGGATACCGATGCCCCCCCTGCGATAACAGTCCCTTGCGCAACAGCATAGATGTCTCCATCCGCGGCATTCAAAGGCGTCATGATGAGCGTCCCACCCAACAGGCTATTGGCATCGCCAATCGCTGAAACGGTTACATCGATCCGGCTGCCCACCCGCGCAAAAGGTGGCAGTTCTGCCGTGACAAAGACAGCTGCGACGTTCTTGGGGCGAAATTGTTCACCTGTGACATTCACCCCAAGCCGTTCGAGGATATTGGACATGATCTCTTCGGTGTAGGGCGCATTGCGTATGCCATCTCCTGTCCCGTTAAGCCCAACAACCAGCCCATAACCGACCAGATCATTTCCCCGAACCCCATCAAATTCGACAAGATCCTTCAGGCGTACTTCACTGGCCATGACCGATGACGCGCAAAACGCCAGGCAGATGATCAGCAGCCGGATCATCTCAGCACCGACGCCAGAGACATGCCGGAAAGCCGTGCGGTCAGCGTATAGATCGTTTGTAGTTGCGCCTCGGCGTTCTGGATTTCAGTCACAGTTTCATAGGCATCGGCCCCAACCAACTTATCCAAGGCAAGGGTCAGCGCGGTCTTTCGGGCTGATCCCCGGGCTTCGGCCGTTTCGATCCGCGCCTCGACATTGCCGACCTTTGCCTGCAGGTCGACAACCCCAACAGCCGTCCCCATGAGGTCCTGACCGATCTCTGTGGCCAGGGCGGCAGCCTCGGTGAGATTGCCAGATAACAATCCGTCCTGCATCAGCGCAGCCACAGCGAAATTACGCACGGTGTGGCGCAATGCCGCGTCTTCGGCAGAGACATCGAAGGTGACCGCCTCATTGTCGGCAATCGTGACCGGCGCAAGGACATCCGTCGAGCCCAGGTAACCCGACGTCTCGAACCCACCACTGGCTGTGTAAAACCAAGTATCTACAGCAAGCAACACATCAGCCGCCGTCGTCGCCCCCGTCGTCGCCACTGTCAGATCCGCCATCATCGTCGCACTGTCGGCCAAAGCCGCACCCTGCGTCGCCGCACCAGAAAAAAGTGATCGACCACCGAAACTGCTGTTCAGGGCATTCACAACCATGGGAAACTGGTTGCCCGCCTTATTGATCATGGCCGACAGGGCGAACCCGCTGCTATCTGACTGCGCCCCCAACAGTTCTGTCCCAGCCTCCGTGACAACCGTGCGGATCTCTTCGAGGACCGTCTGCTGTGCCGACGCAAAACTTGCCGCTTCATTCCGGGACTCCGCCTGGGCCGAAACCAAGCGCAAATCCCGCTCCAGCCCGGACCATGCTGCCGTATCACCGCGCAGATGACGCCGCGGATCCGTGATACGGCCCGTCGTCAGTTCCTCATGCAAATCGGTCAGACGCGTTTTCAGATCCGCATTTCCACGCCGCAGGTAGAACCCCTGGGCCAGATCACCAAAGGATACCGTCATTGTCAAATCGCCTCCATAAGCCGATCAAGCATCGTTTCGACACTTTGAATGACCTGCGCATTTGCCGCGTAGGCCTGTTCAATCATCAGCAACCGCTGCATTTCCTGATCGGTATCGACACCATCACGCTGCAGCTTGAGCGTCAGCGCATCCGTGCGCGCCATCACATTGGATTGCCGTGTCTCAACGCGGGCCAATTGCTGGTCGGCATGGGCCAGGCTTTCAAACAGTAAATCCGGCGCGCTGAGCACGCGTCCCGCCATGCTGCCAGACATCACTGTCCGGGTATCGGTCAGCGCATTCCCCAGCAGGATCAAGCCCGCTGCTTGCCCCACATCACCGGGGGCCGCCGCGCCCAGACCATCACGTATACGCCATGTCTCGGCACTGCCATCCGGATCGACCAGAGTATTCAGCGCCAAACGTGCGGAAAGCCCGGTTTCGTTTACCGGATTCAAGGCAAAACCCGCATCGGTAAACAGCCCCGCATCCCCCGGCGTCAGTGTTGGATCGGCGGTAGGAGACGCGAAACGTTCGATCAAATCCCGGGAAAAGGCATCAAGGTCAGCTTGTGCCGCAACGCCCAGCGTGTCGCGAATGGCCAGGTTTCCTGCCAAACGCCCCCCTGACAGCCCGTGATTGCTGCGGTTCAGGTCCACAGGCTGACCGTTGAACGTCAGCCCGGACAGGGTAGAGGCGCTGTAGGTCTGATAGGGGGTTACGACGGGGCTGGCGGTAAACCCGATCTCTGCCGCCGTGCCATCCAGCAGCAGCGCCCCGCCCGTGGTGATCAGAGCAATCTGATCATTACTCCGGGGGAATTCCCGTACCGGAACAATCTGCGCCACCTGATCGACCAGCCGCTGACGTTCATCCAACAGACCTACGGCAAGATCACGATCGCCCTTGTATCGTGCAATATCGCCGTTCAGTTCATCCAGCCGCTGCAACGCGCTGTTCAGCGTTTCGACATCGGCTGCGATCGCTGCATCAGCTCGGGCCCGCTCGGACTGGATCGTCTTGGAAATCCGGCCGATCTTTTCGACCAGTTCATCCGCAGCCGAAACGACGGCCGTAAGCCGCCCGTCGGATTCAGGGCGTGACGAGGCCTCGACCAGGCTGCCTTCCAGTTCGGACAGCGCATCGGAAAGCGACGTGCCGTCCCCAGCCAAGCCCTGTGCCTCGGCCAGCCGATCAAGGAAGCCCGCCTGGGTCGCGTGTTCGGCCAAAGCCCCGGAACTTTGCCGCAAATCGTCCAGGAGCGCCTTGTCCACGTGCCGTTCGACCGAAACGATGCGCACCCCTTGGCCCCCATCGGCGGCGCTGGCCAATTCCAGCCCCCGCCGTCCGTACCCATCGGTTTGCGCATTGGCAACGTTGGCCGCCACCACCCCGGCACCACGCGATGCGGCAGTAAGCCCGGAAACAGCAGATGCGAGTGCACCGGAAAGTGACATGGCAAGTCCCTCCTTCTAACCGATCAGCGTTTGATATTCGTGGTTTCCTGCAGCATCTCATCCACTGTCTGGATGACCTTTGCGTTGGATGCATAGGCGCGCTGGGTCTGGATCAGCCCGGTCAGTTCGCCGGCGACATCCGTTGCCGATTCTTCACGCGAATAGCCGACCACAGACCCAGTCGGTCCGCTTCCGGCATCCCACAGAAAGAAATTGCCGCTTTCCTTCGTGATTTGATAGGTCTGGTTGTCGAGCGTACGCAGCCCGTTCTGGTTGGCCACATCTGCCAGTGGCACCTGATACAGGGTACGCGAAATGCCGCTGTCGTACAGCGCGTTCACGAAACCGTTTTCATCGATTTCCACACCCACGACGGTCGACACCTCGGATCCGTTCTTGATCACCGGGATCGGAGCATAGGTATCGGAAAGCTGGCTCATCCCGCCGGGTTCACCCAGCATACCAATGGTGATCTCCATCGCGCCGCCGGGAACGTTGACGTTGATCGCCCCGGTCAGCGGGTCATAGGCCCCACCGGTGATCGGCGTCACCGAGGCCAGCGTTCCGCCACTTGTCCAGGAATCGTTGAAGGCCATCGTGTAGCGCCCGACTTCAAGACCGGCCTGAGCGTTATCATTGATGATCATCGTCCATTCGTTCGAGGCCCCCGTGGCTGGCACGGTGGGCACGAATTCCATGCTGAGAGACTGAGCTTTGCCCAGGGAATCGAAATATTCGACCTGCAACGTCTCACTGGAGCCAAGCGAGGTCGATTCCGTCGACGTTGCCGGCAGGTTCACACCCATCGTCATCCGCGTCGTCGGTTCGCCGGAAAGCTGGCTGGTGACCACCTGAACCGGCACCAGCCCGCTATCGGTATCCCGTGAATTAGGCGGGATGCTGCCATCGGTATTGGCCTTCCAGCCCATCAGAACCAAACCGGCAGGGCTTTTCAGATAGCCGCTTTCATCGGGCCGGAACGATCCGGTCGTCGCCAGCATGAACGGCAGATCCGTGCTGCCCGTCTTTACCGCCGCAGAGGTGGTAACCGGAATCATGCCCCGACCACGCACTGCAATGTCAGTGGCATTGTTTGTCGTGACCAGCGAGCCCCCCTCGGAAATCAGGCGCTGGGTCGTCACCCGGACCCCGCCTGCGGCGTAGGCGCCCGAACTATTGGGGTTCACCATGGAATGGAAATCCGCCTCGGCGCGCCGGTACCCGAAGGTCGAGGAGTTGGCGATGTTGTCCGAGATAGTACCCAGTCGACTGGCCTGGACCTGCAGGCCCATCACACCGGCGTTAAGCGAGGAGGAAATCGTCATTTGTGCGCCTTTCTGCTTCAGCAAGCGATCTTTCACTGACCAGCCATAGGCGACGCCGCCTTAAGGGCGCTCTAACATCTAAAATTGAAAGTATTTAGGCGCCCGTCGCGTTCACCACATTCACGCAGCACGCGCTAACCATTTGATAACGCATATTCAAAGCGTCCAAAAAATCAGAACAAACTTCTGTCCGGGCATGCTCTGGCAAAAAAGAACCCGGGCATTTCGGCCCGGGCAGTCCAACAGGGAGTGTGCCCTTGCCCCGGCACATGGGGATCTTCTTTTCGTATCCTAATCAGAAACAATCATAAATTCAAACCGGAACTTCAAGCATGTTCAAGATACAAGCCGATAGCCCCCGTTTTCGGTAACCAGCAACCGGGCGTTCGAGGGGTCCGGTTCAATCTTCTGGCGCAGACGATAAATGTGGGTCTCCAGTGTATGGGTGGTGACACCGGCATTATACCCCCACACCTCGTGCAACAACACGTCGCGGGGCACCACACCTTCCGAGGCGCGGTACAGAAACTTGAGAATATTGGTTTCCTTCTCGGTCAGGCGAATCTTGCGCTCGCGCTCATCGATCAACATCTTCATCGACGGTTTGAACGTATAGGGCCCAAGCTGGAACACCGCATCTTCGCTTTGTTCATGCTGACGCAACTGCGCCCGGATCCGGGCCAGCAATACAGGAAACTTGAAGGGCTTGGTGACATAGTCGTTCGCCCCCGCGTCAAGCCCGAGAATGGTGTCGGCATCCGTGTCATGGCCGGTCAGGATGAGCACAGGACACTTCACCCCCTGCTTGCGCATCCGGCGGCACAACTCACGCCCGTCCGTATCCGGCAACCCCACATCCAGAATGATCAGATCGTAGACTGCCGATTTCACCTTGGCCAACGCATCAGCGCCATCGCCGGCTTCGAATACGTCGAAATCATCGGTCATAACCAGTTGCTCTGACAGGGCCTCACGCAGGTCCTCATCATCATCAACCAGCAAAATCTTCTTGAGTACACTCATGGATACCTCCCGGCTTGCTTTGTGACAGATGCAAATCCCCCACGCTGTTCACAAGATTTGCTGCAAAACCCTCACGCAGTCGTGTGGGATCGCCGGCGAATGTTTCATTGCGTTTCAAAACGGGTTAGGCGGAGGGGAACAAACGGGAGCTGTCACATGGGGCTTTCTCCGACATTGCCGGAAACCATCGCCAGGGCGCGGGGCGATCTGCGCCTTGGGGTGCCGGTTGTCCTGACCGCTCCCGGCCAGGCGGCGGTTTTCGTCGCAGCAGAAACCCTGAGCACACCACGGCTGGCTGCCCTGCGACAAATCGGTCAGCCCGTTCTGGCCATCACCCAAAGGCGGGCAGAAACACTGAAGGCGCGCGCCTATGATGGCGATCTGGCCCGGATTCACCTGCCCCACGACGCCGATCTGCGTTGGATTGAGGCCATCGCTGATCCCGCCGACGACTTGGCCCAGCCGCTGAAAGGGCCGCTGCATACCGAACGTGCGGGCGCTGCGGACATGCACCGGGCAGCGCTGCTGCTGTCCAAGGCCGCGCGGCTGTTGCCGGCGGCCGTCGGGGTGACAATTGCCCCAACCGCCCTGCCCCCCGGGCTGACCGTGATCGCCGCCGACGATGTGATGGAGCATTCGATGGCGATCAGCACGCTGGATGAAATCGTCTCGGCCCATGTGCCCCTGGCCACAGCCTCGGCCGCCCGCCTGCATATTTTCCGGCCCGAAGATGGCGGTGAGGAACACTACGCCGTGGAAATCGGCAGCCCCGCCCGTGATCAACCGGTTCTGACCCGCCTGCATTCGGCCTGTTTTACCGGCGATCTGCTGGGGTCACTCAAATGCGATTGCGGACCGCAGTTGAACGGGGCGCTGACCCAGATGGGCCAGGCAGGGGCCGGGATCCTGCTATATCTCAATCAGGAAGGGCGTGGCATCGGGCTGGCCAACAAGATGCGCGCCTATGCCTTGCAGGACCAGGGGTTTGACACGGTCGAAGCCAACCACCGCCTGGGCTTTGAGGATGATGAACGCGATTTCCGGGTGGGCGCACAGTTGCTTGGCAAGATGGGCTTTGCCACAGTTCGGCTGATGACCAACAATCCCGGCAAGGTCAGGATGCTGGAAAGCTGTGGCATCAAGGTGGCCGAACGGGTCCCGCTGCGGATCGGCCGTGGACCGCTGAACGCCGCCTATCTGGATACCAAGGCCGCCAAATCCGGACATCTGCTGTGACCTGGGGCGATCTTGTCGTCACCCCCCAAGGCGCGCGGCTGAACGGATACCGCCTGCCCTGCGCCATCGGACGCGGCGGGATTACCACGCAAAAGCACGAAGGCGACGGCGCGACACCGGCCGGATCCCACCGGATCGTCGGGCTTCTGTACCGGGCCGATCGTTTGCCTTCGCCAGCGCCCTGGGGCGTCCCGATCCGGCCCGGTGACCTGTGGTCCGACGATCCAGCACGCCCCGAATACAACCACCAGGTCCGCGCGCCCTATGAGGGCAGCCACGAACGACTGCGCCGGGCCGATCCGCTGTATGATATCGTACTGATCATCAACTGGAACTGGCCACAGGCGCGGTCCGGGCACGGCTCGGCGATCTTTTTGCATCAATGGCGTCGCCCCCGCTTTCCAACCGAGGGCTGCGTGGCCTTCGCACGGGATGATCTGCTCTGGCTGGCGCCGCGCCTGGCCCCGGGGACACGGCTTGAGGTACGGGGCACGGACGGTAAGCAGGCAGATCAGCCCTCGGGCGTCGCCTGACGTGCCCCGAAAATCGCCGATCCGACACGGACATGGGTGGCCCCAAGGGCGATCGCACGCTCGAAATCGCCACTCATCCCCATGGACAACCCGGTCAAACCATTGCGTTCAGCCAGTTTGCGCAACAGAGCGAAATGCAGGCTGGGATCTTCACCCACCGGGGGAATGCACATCAGGCCCCGCACAACCAGATCCATTTCCCGGCAGCGGGCGACGAACGCATCGGTTTCTCCCGGCAGGATCCCGGCTTTTTGCGGCTCCGCGCCTGTATTCACCTGAATGAACAGGTCCGGGCAGGACCCGCGCGCCTGGGCCGCCTCGGCCAGTTTCAGCGCCAGCTTTTCACGATCCAGCGAATGGAGGGTGCCGAACAGATCCAGCGCCTGTTTCAGCTTGTTGGTTTGCAAAGGCCCCAGAAGGTGCAGGTCGATCGCGCCATAGCGCTGGCGATACGCGGGCCAACGACCGGCCGCTTCCTGCACGCGGTTTTCACCGAATACCCGATGCCCCGCCTCCAGCACCGCTTCGATCCGATCGGCGGGCTGCACCTTGGAGACGGCAATCAGCGCCACCGATCCCGGGGCACGTCCGGCACGGGCCGTCGCGCGGGCGATGCGTCCTTCAATCTCGGCAAGTGACATCTCATTCTTCCCCACTGGCCATAAAGAAAAAGAGCGGGCCAAGGCCCGCTCTTTCCCAATCGGATCACGTCAGATCAGAACGTGAACTTGACACCGAAGTCGGCCATCTCGTCGTTGTCGACCGAGATGATGCCGCCGGCCAGAGCAGCACCGCCGCCCAGGTCGTAGATCGCGCCGATGCCGTAGGCGTCTTTCTTGTCGTCGTTGTCCGAGAAGGTCACGCCGTCGTCACCGTCAACTTTACGGTAGAACGCGCTCAGGGTCAGGGCGTCCCAGGTGCCTTCAGCCGACACGCCGTACTGATGCACTTCGCCGTCGTCTTCACCTTCGGCATAGCCGTAGATGCCTTTCAGGGTGATGTCCGAGAAGGTCACGGAAACCGCACCCAGGATTTGCTCCCAGTCTTGGTTGACGGTCGCGAAGGTGATGTTTTCGTCGCCCATATCAACGCTGACGCTGGCGCCTTCGGACACTTTTTCGTAGCCGAGGCCAACGCTCCACATGCCGCCATCATAGCCGGCACCAACCGAGTACTCTTCGTTATCGGTCATGCCCAGCGACATGGTCAGGCCGTTAACGGTGTAGATGTAACGGGCAACAGGGTTTCTGCTGTTGCTACCGATCAGGTAGGTGATTTCGTCGTAGTCGTTCAGACCGGTCAGCGAATCGAAGCTGAGGTCGCCGACAACCAGTTCGGCAGCGCCGTTGACGTCACCCATTTCCAGTTTGCCGAACTCACCGGAGATGAAGACAACACCGTCGGTGCCGCTGTCCACACCGCCGGTAGCAGCGTCGCCGGCTTCGTGGGCGCGCATCCAGCCACCGAAGGCCAGGCCACCGTCGGTTTCGCCGGTCGCGTCAAAGCGGATCCGGAAACGGCTGTTGAAGTTGTAATCTTCGTCGGAATCTTTGCCGGCGGCGGCTTTGTTCGCGTTGGTGAACATGTCTTCGCCGTAAACGATACCCATGCGCGCATCACCAGACACGGTCACATCAGCAGCAGCAACGCCAGCGCCAAACACCAGGGCGGTCGAAGCAAGAAGAACCTTTTTCATCTTTTCCCTCGTAGATCTTAAGGTGGTCCTCAAACCGGGGAGGACCCGTTTGAGTTGGCCTTATCTCACCCACTCGTCCGGCCAAAACAATATCGCCGTCCGGAAAGCTCCAATACCGGACAATATTGGTGCAGCTTTGCCACAGTCTTGTCTCGACCCGGAAATCCCGCGGTGGGCGTGGCCCAACGCAAAGCGCCTTGTGACGCGCCCCACACTGGGCTAGGTCTGCCCGAGGCCCAGACGATTGAGGACCGGCAGGAATGAAACTGGCACATAGCCTGATGGCGATGATGATGGCGGCTTCGGTCGTTGCGGGATGCAGCGGTGAATCCAGGATGGTCCGGCCCGCCGATGGGACAGGCGACACCCCAACCGACATCGAAATCGAACGGGAAGGCCAATCCACCCTGTGGGATCTGTTCGACAACAATGACGATCCCAGCGTCACGCTGCGGGTCAACCGCCATATCTGGGTCGCGGCGCAGGAAGTGCTGAACTTCATGCCTGTCGAGTCCTCTGATCCGTTCTCAGGCGTGCTGGTTCTGGGCTATGGGGTTCCGCCGGGCGGCAGCCGCGCCTATCGCGCCACTGTCTATGTCCAGGATCCTGCGCTTGATGCACGATCGCTGAACCTGGCCCTGTCGACCCGCTCCGGTCCGGCCTCGGCCGATACGGTCAAGGCGGTGGAAGACGCGATCCTGACCCGGGCCCGGCAATTGCGGATTCGCGATCAGGGCCTCTGATCCGGCCCCGGGGCCTGCAAAGCCAGCCGAAACGACATCCCCCTTTGGGGCGCTGTGCGCGGGTCCCCCACAGATCGCGTCCTGTTTCATAGATCGCCCCGCCCAAAGGAGGCCCATGATGATCGTCATTTACCACAATCCAGCCTGCTCGACCTCGCGCAAGGTACTGGACCGGATCCGGCAATCGGGCACCGAACCCGTGGTGATCACCTATCTCAAGGACGGATGGACCCGGGGCCAATTGCTGGGCCTGTTCGCCGCCGCCGGCCTGACAGCACGGCAAGCGATGCGGGACAAGCGATCCCCCGCGGCCGATCTGGGCCTGCTTGCCCCGGACGTGACCGAGGACACAATCCTGACCGCCATGGTGGCCCACCCCGAGCTGGTCAACCGGCCCATCGTCGCAAGCCCCAAGGGCGTACGCCTGTGCCGCCCGGCCGAGATCATTGAAGATCTGCTGCCAGACGTGGCCTGATCATCTGTTGCCCCCTGCCCCAAAGGGAAAAGCCCGACCGAAACCGGCCGGGCCTTTCATGTCTGCGACGATCCAGATGCTCAGTGCAGCTTTGCGGCTACGTCATCAATGGATTTGTCGATCAGGGCATTGGCTGCCTTCGCCGTCATCTGATCGCGGATCAGATCCCTTGCTGCCGCTACGGCAACAGTGACGGCACGATCACGCACCTCTTTCACCGCCTTGGCCTCGGCCTGTTCGATCTGATCCTCGGCCGCGGCCAGACGCCGCGCGATCGAAAGTTCCAGATCGGCCTTGGATTGCTCGGCCGCGGCCGCGGCCTCTTTGCGGGCAGCCTCGACGATGCGTTGCGCCTGCTCCTGCATATCCTTTTGCTTGCGCTCGTATGAGGCCAGCACCTTCTGCGCCTCTTCGCGCAGGGCCTTGGCCTCATCCAGATCACTTTTGATCCCGACCGCGCGCTTGTCCAGCATGCCACCGATCATCCCGGGGACTTTGAAATAGACAAGGATCGCAATGAACAGCAGGAAGGCCAGCAGCACAACGAAGTTCGTGTTGTGCAGCGAAAAGAACGGCCCCGAAGCCGCCAGCGCGGGGCTGGCGCACAGGATCAGGGCGAGGGTTAGTTTCTTCATCACCTCAGCCCTTCATCTGATTGCCGACCGCAGCCGCAACCTTGGCCTCATCGGCCTCGGTTCCCAGCGCAGCCAAAAGCGAAATTGCCGTATCCCGGGCCACGGCCTCGACACTGTCCAGGGCACCGGCGCGAATCCCGGCGATGCGCTGCTCCGACTCGGCGGTCTTGGCGGCGATCTGGGCATCCGCCGTGGCAATGGCCTTGTCCAGGTCCACCTGGATTTCGGCCCGGGCCTCGCCGGCAATACGCGCGCTTTCCGCGCGGGCGTCAGCCAAGGCCTTGGTATAGGCCTCTTCCGCATCCACGGCCCGCTGCCTAAGCGCCTCGGCCGCGGCGATATCGCCGGAAATCGTGCCCTGACGGTCCGCCAGGATTGTCGAAATCCGGGGAAGCGCCTTGCGGGTCAGGATATAGTAGATCGCGACCAGCGCGACCACCAGCCAGAAGATCTGGTTGGAAAAGGTCGAGAAATCGAGCTGCGGCATGCCCGCAGCCTCAGTGGCCTGTTCAGCCAGCGAGGCGGCCATGCCGTGCCCCGTTTCGGTTGTTTGGGCCATCTTTCCCTCCAGGAACCCGGTCTCCCAACACGAACCGGCGGGATTGCCCCGCACGGTTCGGGCGTAAGGACGGTTCTAACGGATCAGACGGCAAACATCAGCAGCAGAGCGACGAGGAACGAAAAGATCCCCAGGGCTTCTGCAAAGGCGATGCCGATGAACAGCGTCGCGGTCTGATCGGCAGCAGCCGAAGGGTTGCGCAGGGCGCCCGACAGGAAGTTGCCGGCCACGTTGCCCACACCCATCGCAGAACCGCCCATGCCCATGCAGGCCAGACCAGCGCCGATGTACGCACCCATTTGAACGATATCGCCTTCCATTTCGTGTACTCCTTACGTTGGAAGTGAATTTCAGATGTTGAATAGTTCCGGGGACCCTTGCGTCAGTGGCCGGGATGCAGCGCATCCTTCAGGTAGACGCAGGTCAGGATCGTGAAGACATAGGCCTGGATAAAGGCCACCAGGATTTCCAGCCCATACATGGCGGTGATCGCCACCACCGAAACCGGGGCGATCGCGGCAATCGCGGCAAAGCCGGCGAAGACCTTTATCACCGCGTGACCGGCCATCATGTTGCCAGCAAGACGGATGGAATGGCTGACCGGGCGAACGAAATAGGAAATCACCTCGATCAGGGCCAGAACAGGCCGCAGCGGCAGCGGCGCAGCCTTGACCCAGAAGAGGCCCAGGAACGACGCGCCATGCTTGACGAAGCCCAGCACCGTCACCGACACGAACACTGCCAGCGCCAGAACGGCGGTGACCGCGATATGGCTGGTGGTGGTGAAGGCGGTCGGCAGCAGGCCCAGAAAGTTCGCCACGACGATGAACATGAACAGGGTAAAGATGTAGGGGAAGTAGCGTACGGCATCCTTGCCAGTGACGTCTTCAACCATCTTGTAGACAAAGCCATAGGCCAGTTCGGCCACCGATTGCAGCCGTCCCGGCACCAGCCGCCCGTTGCGCGTTCCCCAGACCAGCAGCAGGGCGATCACACCCACGGTCAGGGCCAGCCACAGGGTGACATTGGTCGGCGTGTACCAATGAACCGCATCGCCACCGAAAAGCGGTGTCACGATGAACTGATCCATCGGGTGAAACACAAGACCGCCGTCGTTGTTTGCCTCTGTCGCCACCGTTCGTCCCCTCGTCCTCTTGCGTGCGCTGTTTCCAGCGCCCTGTCACTTGCCCGGCCCGGGCCCTGTTTCCGGTGCGGCCGCACTGTGCCGCTTGTTCTGCATCTCGGCTGCAGTGCGCATCATCGTCTTCACACCGGCCGCAAAGCCGAGAAGGATGAACAGCACCATCAGGAAGGGGGTTGTCCCGAACAACCAGTCCAGCCCGTATCCGACGCCAAAGCCGATCCCGAGACCGGCCACAAGTTCCGTTACCATCCGCCAGGCCATGTTTGCCTGGGAATATTTCTGTTCCTGATGGCTTTTCCGCGGCGCAATACTTGCGCGTGCTGCCGTCAACCGGGCATCGAGCGCTTTCATACGCGCCTCATGCTGGTCCTCGGCCATCGCGGGTCCCCTCAGGTTCGGGCGCAACCTAGGCAGAGCCCCCGGTGCTGTCAACGGCGATAAATACATGAGAAATTCACCGCAATGAATTGATATTAAAGGATACCCTTAACGCCCTACGCCGACCACCCAACGGGATCATCCCCCAGCCACATTCAACCCAACGGTTGACTAATCCGAATTCCCATCCATGATCGCCTGCCATGGCCAAGCCCATTCCCGCCCTTCCCTCGCCAGCCGCGCGGCTGGATGCCGTCTTCGCGGCGCTGTCCGATCCCACCCGGCGCGCCATACTGGCGATGCTGCTGGAGGACGACATGGCCGTGACCGATGTCGCCGAGCCTTTCGACATGTCCCTGGCCGCTATCTCCAAACATCTGGCCATCCTGACCCGGGCGGGGCTGATCAGTCAGGACAAGCGCGGGCGGGTCAAATGGTGCCGGCTGGAACCCGACGCGCTGAAAGAGGCCAGCATCTGGATGCAGGGGTTCGGGCAGTTCGAGCCCGTCAACCTTGAGGCCTTTGAACGCTTTCTCGCAATGGAACTGAATACGGCACCGTCAGACATCGCCCCATGACTTTGCCTCGGCCTTGAGATGGGTCGACAGGGCCTGAACCTTGGCCGTGCGATGCAGATCCACATGGGTCACCAGCCACAGCTGCGAAGACCATTCATCGCGCGGCGGGGCCACCTGAACCAGACCCGGGGTTCGCACCGCCTCCCATAGCGAAACGAAGCCCAGCCCGGCCCCATTCTCGACCGCCGCCAGCGTTGCGCGGGCATCGGCCGTCCGAAAGGTTACACTGGCCCGGCCCACGCGCGCGTCCAGCCAACGGTAAAACGGCGCTGGGGTGTTTTCCAGATCATGCCCGACAAACACATGGCCGGACAGGTCACCGTCAACATCCGGCATGCCCCGCTGCTTGATATAGGTTTCTGACGCGTAGATCGCCGCATGCACCCGCGCCAGCTTCTGCACCACATTATCGGGCTGGTCCGGGGCAGTGCCGGCGCGGATCGCCACATGGGCCTCACCATATTCCAGACGGAACAACCGGTCATCCGTCAGAAAGCGGACCATCAACTCCGGATGCAACAGCTGGAACCGCGCGATGCCCGGCACCAGCAAACCCGAAAGCGGCCCAAGGCTGGTCACCGTCAGTTCCCCCGCGACGGTTTCCCCCAGCCCCTTCAGCCGACCAACAAGATGGGTGAACTGTTCACTGGTGGTCTGGGCCACCTGCTGAAGATCCTGCCCCGCCTCGGTCGCGGTATAGCCCCGGGCATGGCGCTGAAACAGCTTGGTGCCCAGACGCGCCTCCAGCGCGTCGATATGGCGGATCACCGTGGCATGATGCACCCCCAGCGCCTCCGCAGCCCCCGATACCGTGCCCAGACGGGCAACATGATACGCAGTTCGGATCTCATCCCAGCCGTCTATTGACATGATTTTGATGTGCTCTGGTGAACATAACTGGGTGGATTTCTGCATATTACAAAACTTTGCACAACCATTATATTTAGAACACCAAGGGAAACGAACACTGATTGTTTCTTTATTGGAAACGGGTACAGACGCCCATGACACAACCGGGCCCCAGCCATCACAATCGGCGGGATCCCAAAAAAACGGAGTAAAGCCATGATTGGCAAGACTATTCTCGCCGTTACCTTCGTTGCCGCCAGCGCCGGCGCCGCCATCGCCCAACCCGCCACCGGGCCCGGCTATGACATGATGGCCCAGATCGCTGGTGTCGAAACCGGTGTCTACACCGCGGCGGAACTGTCGCGGCTGAACTCGGGCAGTGATCTGGACAGCCTGGAACGCCGGACGATCATGAACAAGGCCAAAAGCGGCCTGACCTTCATCTCCGCCAGCCCCAGCGCCGGTGCCCACCAGCTTGCCGCCGAAATCGGTGTGAACGCCGCCGACTTCACCATGCCCCAGCTGATCCAGCTGCAAAGCGCGAAGGCCGAAGGCGACAGCCTGGCGATCCGCACGATCCTGGCCGATGCTGGTGTCGACATCAACAGCACCACCCTGCAGCGCTAAGGCCTCGCGCGCCGGACGGCGCTGCTGAAGCCCCCTCCCGGCCCGTCGGTTTCCGACCGGGCCGGGCAAATCCCCCTCCCTATATATAATAGCCGGCCCTTTTGCGCCCTTCGCGCTTGACACACGGGCCCTCGGCAGGCATCACGCCCCAATCCCGGAAGGTTTCTGAGTCTTCCGGTCCTGCCCCGTGTCAGGATCGCCACCCATCAGCGCGTTGCGCCCATGGGTGACATTGGTCTTTGGCATCTTCGGCTTTATCATCCGGGGGCAACGGAAACTATCGACGGAGGGGACTGCCCCATGTTTGAGAACCTGAGCGAACGTCTGGGCGGTGTCTTTGACCGGCTGACCAAGCAGGGTGCCCTGTCCGAAGATGATGTGAAAACCGCCCTCCGCGAGGTTCGCGTCGCCCTGCTGGAAGCGGATGTTTCGCTGCCCGTGGCCCGTGATTTCGTCAAGGCGGTGCAGGACAAGGCCACCGGCCAGGCGGTAACCAAATCGGTCACGCCGGGCCAGCAGGTGGTCAAGATCGTCCATGACGAACTGGTTCATGTTCTGGCCGGGGAGGATACCGATCCCGGCGACCTGAAGGTCGACAACCCACCTGCCCCGATCCTGATGGTGGGCCTGCAGGGCTCGGGCAAGACAACGACCACGGCCAAGCTGGCCAAGCGCCTGTTCGAGAAGAACGGCAAGCGGGTGCTCATGGCCTCGCTCGATACGAACCGGCCGGCGGCCATGGAACAGCTGGCCATCCTTGGCGCCCAGATCGGCGTGGATACCCTGCCGATCGTCCCCGGCCAGACACCGGCGCAGATCGCCAAACGCGCCAAGCAACAGGCAACGCTGGGTGGCTATGATGTCTACATGCTGGACACGGCCGGGCGGCTGCATATTGACACCGATCTGATCCAGCAAGCCGCCGAAGTCCGCGACATCGCCAATCCGCGCGAAACCCTTCTGGTGGTCGACGGCTTGACCGGTCAGGATGCGGTCAACGTTGCCCGCGAATTCGACGATAAGATCGGGGTTTCCGGCGTCGTCTTGACCCGGATGGATGGTGACGGGCGCGGCGGTGCGGCCCTGTCCATGCGCGCCATCACCGGCAAACCGATCAAGTTCGTCGGTCTTGGCGAAAAGATGGACGCGCTGGAGGAATTCCACCCCGCGCGCATCGCCGGCCGGATCCTCGGCATGGGCGATATCGTCAGCCTGGTCGAAAAAGCCCAGGAAACCATCGAAGCCGAGCAGGCCGAGCGCATGATGCGCCGCTTCCAGAAGGGTCAGTTCAACATGAACGACCTGAAGGGCCAGCTGGACCAGATGCTCAAGATGGGCGGCATGGAAGGCGTCATGGGCATGATGCCCGGCATGGGCAAGATGAAAAAACAGATCGACGCGGCCGGCATGGATGACACGCTGCTCAAGCGCCAGATCGCGCTGATCAATTCCATGACCAAAAAGGAACGCGCCAACCCTGCCCTGCTGCAGGCCAGCCGCAAAAAGCGGATCGCCGCTGGCGCCGGGCTGGAAGTGTCCGAACTCAACCGTCTTTTGAAGATGCACCGCCAGATGGCGGACATGATGAAAAAGATGGGCAAGCTGGGCAAGAAAGGCATGATGCGCAATCTTGGCGCCCTGTTCGGCGGCAAGGGTGGTGCCGGGGCCCTGCCGTCCGGTGCCATGCCATCCGAAGCCGAGCTGGCCGCCGCGAAGAAACAGCTTGGATCCCTGCCCGGCCTCGGTGGGGGTCTGGGCGGGCAATTGCCGCCGGGCCTGTCCGGTTTCGGGAAGAAGAAGTGATCCCTGCCCTCCCCATCCCGGTGATCGAGACCGAACGTCTGATCCTGCGCGCCCCCGTGGCCAAGGATCTTGCGCCCTATGCCGCCTTTTGCGCCACCCCCCGGTCACAATTTGTCGGCGGCCCAATGGATGAGATCGACGCCTGGAAGAACCTCTGTGCCGTCGCCGGGCAATGGGTGATCCGTGGCTATGGGCGCTGGGTCGTGACCACCAAGGGCGATGACACGGCCCTGGGTCTGGTCGGCCTTCACCACCCGGCGGATTGGCCCGAGGCGGAAATCGGCTGGACCCTGTTCGAAGGCGCCGAAGGCAAGGGCTATGCCGCCGAGGCCGCCCATGCCGCGCGTTTTTACGCCTATGAGCACCTGGGCTGGCCCGGTATCGTCAGCCTGATTGCCCCCGAGAACCTGCGCTCGATCGCCCTTGGCCGCAAGATGGGTGCCCAACTGGACGGTGTGTTCGCACACCCGAAATTCGGCCCCCTGGAAATCTGGCGCCATCCCGGCCCCACAAGCATCGGCGAAAACCGCCAACAGCCAGACACCCCGATCATCAACCTGCGGAGGCCCGCCTGATGGATCCCGTCACCCGTGCCGCAGCCCTTTTGCGCGAGCACCGTTCCTCGATCGACCGGCTGGACGCCATCCTGGTCTTTACCCTGGCCGAGCGTTTCAAGCAGACTCAGGCGGTTGGCCGGCTGAAGGCCCAGCACGATCTGCCCCCCTCGGACCCCGCCCGCGAGGACCAGCAGATCGCCCGCCTGGAAACCCTGTCGCGCGAGGCCGATCTTGATCCGGAATTCGCCAAGAAATTCCTGAACTTCATCATTCAGGAAGTCATCCAGCATCACAAGCTGCACAAATCCGGGGACGCCTGATCCCAGGCCCCCAGAACGCCATATCGAAGGAGACATCCCCATGGCCATGAAACTTCGCCTCTCCCGCGGCGGCTCGAAAAAGCGCCCGTTCTACCGCGTCGTCGCCGCCGACAGCCGCATGCCGCGCGATGGCCGCTACATCGAGAAGCTGGGCACCTACAACCCGCTGCTGCCCAAGGACAGTGAAGACCGCGTGCGCCTGGACGCCGAGCGCGTCCAGTATTGGCTGGCCCAGGGCGCCGAGCCGACCGACCGGATCAGCCGCATGCTGGAAGCCGCCGGTATCGTCGCCAAGAAAGAGCGCGCCAACCTGAAAAAGGGTGAGCCGGGCAAGAAAGCCCAGGACCGCGCCAAGGACCGCGCGGACAAGGCCGCCGCTGCCGCCGAGGCCGCTGCCGCCCCGGCCGAAGAGGCGCCCGCCACCGAAGACGCCGAATAATCCAGGCACTTTCAGCAGGCGGACCGGCCCCCGGCCGCCTGCCCTGAACGCGGAGCCGCGCCATGATCCGGCTGATCCTGTGGGTTGCGATTTTCTGCGCCGGTCTTTGGGCCGGGGCAAAATACGAACGCGTCAACGCGATTGACGCCTGTCTCAATGCCGGCGGTCAGATCGGCGCCGACGGGGTATGCCGGGGGGTCGCAGTCGATGGCTGAGCGGATCTGCGTGGGGGCCCTGGCCGGCGCCTTTGGCGTCCGCGGCGAGGTCCGGCTGAAAAGCTTTTGCACCGACCCGGCAGCCATCGCCGATTACGGCCCCCTGAGCGACGAGAACGGCACCCGCAGCTTCACCGTCACCCTGACCGGCCAGACCAAGAATGCCCTGACCGGCCGGCTGGGTGGGATCACCACCAAGGAACAGGCCGATGCCCTGCGCGGCCTGCGTCTTTTCGCACCCCGCGATCGTTTGCCAGGCCTGCCAGACGACGAATTCTATCACACCGACTTGATCGGGCTGGAAGTCATCGACACCGGTGGTCAGCTGCTGGGCCGGGTCAGCGCAATCCACAACCATGGCGCCACCGACCTGATCGAGGTACAGCCCCCCCACGGCGGGACGGGCAGCCTGCTGCCCTTCACCCGCGATGTGGTACCCACGGTTGATCTGGCCGCCGGGCGCCTTGTCGCCGATCCGCCCGAGGGCCTCTTTCCCGATGGTTAAGGCAATCCTGCACCCAGGGTTTTACAAGACCGCGACCACCAGCATTCAGGACTGCCTGCGCCAGAATCGGGCCACACTTGCCCCCCATACGACGCTTCTGTTGGAAGAGGATCTGGGGGCGGCCAACCATCTGGGCAAGATCTGGGCCGAGCGGGGCGGATCCTGGCGACTGGTTCTGCTGCGCCGCGCCCTGCGCAAGGCGCTGCGGCAGGTCGATCCACACAAGCCCCTGATCCTGTCGCGCGAAACGCTGACCGGCACCCTGCCCGGCACCATTCTGGCCCGGCAGCCCGTGCTGGATTATATCACCCCCGGCCAGCGCCTATGCACCATTCTGGTCCAGGAAATCCGCCGCCATATGGGTGCGGACTGTCCGATCACCCTGGTTTTTGGCACCCGCGAGACCGAGGCCTATCTGCGCAGTGTCTGGGGTCATCACATCCGGGCCACCGCCATGACCCTGGATTACCCCGCCTTCCGCGCCAGGCTGGCCCCGGATTTCGACCTGACCGCACAGGCCGACGCCATCCATGCCAAACTGCCCGGAACCGCGCTGCGCCACGCTCCGGTGGAGACCGGCAACCTGACCCGTATGGGGCCGGCCGGCCCCCTGTTGGACCTGCTGGATCTGCCCCCGGACGTGATGGCCGCCCTGTCCCCCACGCCACGAAAAAACCAAGGGGTGCCGCGTGATGTTCTGAACGAAATGCGCGATCTCAATCGTACGATCACCGACCCCAAGGCCCTGAAGGACGCGAAGAAACACCTGCGCGCCCGCCATCAGAACGAGACGACATGACCCTGCCCACCCGATCCCATGGCCGCAAGACCATCAGCGCCAGCCTGAAGCCCCGCGACCTGATGGATCCTGCCCCGGATCTGGCCGGGGTCTGGACAGCCCGGGCAATCACCCTGTTTCCTGAGGAGTTTCCAGGGGTTTTGGGCGCTTCTTTAACCGGAAAGGCCCTGAAAGACGGGCTGTGGCAGATGCAGACCATCGACCTGCGCCCCTATGGCGAGGGCAAGCACCGCAATGTCGATGATACGCCGGTGGGGGGCGGTGCCGGCATGGTGCTGCGCCCGGATGTGCTGGACAGGGCGCTGCGTGATGCCGCCCGCGGCACCCCCGATGATCGCCGCCAATGGCCCGTGATCTATCTCAGCCCGCGGGGCCGGCCCTTTACCCAGGCCAAGGCGCAAGCATGGTCCCAGGCCCGGGGCCTGACCTTGATCTGCGGGCGTTTTGAAGGGGTTGACCAGCGGGTACTTGATCTGCACGGTGTCGAAGAGGTCAGCCTGGGCGACTTCGTCCTGACGGGCGGGGAAATCGCTGCCCAGGCCTTGATCGACGCGACTGTCCGCCTTATACCGCGCGTGATTGGGAATCAGGCCTCCTTGGAGGACGAATCTTTCGCGCGTGGCCTGCTGGAACATGACCAATACACGAAACCCGTCGACTGGGATGGCCGCACGGTGCCCGACATTCTCCTGTCAGGACATCACGCGAAAATTGCCGACTGGCGCCGGGATCAGGCCGAAAGGCTGACCAAGGAACGCCGCCCTGACCTCTGGCGGGCTTACCGTGCAGCGCATGGTAGGGACCCGGACGGAGACCAAGAGCTCTGAGGGCGCAGTCAAGTCGCGGTCGAACCGCGCCAGAAAAGGAACTTCGCGATGGATCTTATCGCACAGCTTGAGGCCGAACAAATCGGTGCTCTGGCCAAGGACATCCCCGATTTCAAAGCCGGTGATACCGTGCGCGTCGGCTACAAGGTGACCGAAGGGTCGCGTACCCGGGTGCAGAACTATGAGGGCGTCTGCATAGGCCGCAAGAACGGCGTGGGAATCGCCGGCTCGTTCACCGTTCGCAAGATTTCCTTCGGCGAGGGCGTGGAACGTGTCTTCCCGCTTTATTCGACCAATATCGACAGCATCACCGTGGTGCGTCGCGGTCGTGTCCGCCGCGCCAAGCTGTACTATCTGCGCGATCGTCGCGGCAAGTCGGCCCGTATCGCCGAAAAGACCAACTACAAGCCGCTGACGGCAAAGGGCTGAGGGTTTTCCGATGAGAAAAGACATCCACCCCGACTATCACGACATCGACGTCAAGCTGACCAACGGCGACATCATCAAGATGCGCTCGACCTATGGCACCGAGGGCGCGACGCTTGCGCTGGATATCGACCCGTCCGCGCACCCGGCCTGGACCGGCGGCTCCACCCGTCTGTTGGACACCGGCGGCCGTGTGTCGAAATTCAAGAAGAAATACGAAGGCCTGGGCTTCTGACCCCCGCTTTCACGATTTCGGAAACGCCGTCCTTCGGGGCGGCGTTTTTGTTTTCAGGCCGGCCTTTGGCTTGCCTCTTGCCCGGATAGCACGGTAAATGTGCCCAACTCCGCGCAGGCGCCTGGACGCCGGCGGGATCAGCGAAAAAGAGGGCGCCTGTGGCACATATCATCGTTGTCGGCAACGAGAAGGGCGGGTCCGGGAAATCCACCACAACCATGCATCTGGCTACGGCCCTGGCACGGATGGGCCACAAGGTCGGCGGGCTGGATCTGGACCTGCGGCAGCGGTCTTTCGGGCGCTATATCGAGAACCGGATGGCCCATTGCCGGCGCGAAGGGATTGATCTGCCCACGCCGCTTTACTTGCCATTGCCCGAGATTGATCCCGCCACCCTGTCCGAGGGGCAGAACATCTATGACCTGCGCCTAGATGCCGCGATTACGGAGCTGGAAGACAAGGTCGATTTCCTGCTGATCGACTGTCCCGGATCCCATACGCGCCTCAGTCAGGTGGCCCATTCCCTGGCCGATACGCTGGTCACACCCTTGAATGACAGTTTTATCGATTTCGACCTGCTCGCCCGCCATGATCCGGATACGGGCAAGATTATTGGCCCGTCGATCTATTCGGAAATGGTCTGGCACGCACGCCAGTTGCGCGCTCAGGCCGGGTTGCGGCCCATTGACTGGATCGTGCTGCGCAACCGCATGGGCACCCAGCAGATGCACAACAAGAAAAAGGTCGGCGAGGCCCTGCAGGACCTGTCAAAGCGGATCGGCTTTCGCGTCGTGCCCGGTTTCGCCGAGCGGGTGATCTTTCGCGAATTGTTCCCACGCGGTCTGACCCTGCTGGATCTGCGCGATGTCGGTGTCACCCAGATGAGCATGTCCCACATTGCCGCCCGGCAGGAAGTGCGGGATCTGATCGCCGCATTGCACCTGCCCGAGGTTGAAAGCCTGGTGGCCTCCGACTAAGGGCCTTTGACAGGCCAGAGATCGCAGCCCCCTGCCCGATGCGTTCCCGAGGACCTGGCCCCTGATCATGCCCCATAGCCCAGAAACAGGCGTGGCAAGATCAGCGACAAGTCGGGCCAGAAGCTGATCACCAACAGGGCGGCGATCATCACCAAAACCCATTTGAAGATGCGCTTGACCAAATCGTCGAACGGGATGCCACCGACCTGCGAGGCCATGAACAGGTTGGCGCCCAGGGGCGGCGTTACAAAGCCGATGGCCAGCGCGACGATCATGATCACCCCGAAATGGATCGGGTCGATCCCCAGCTGCGTCACCATCGGCAACAGAACCGGGGTCAGGATGACAATGGCCGCCAGCGTTTCGAGAAAGGTGCCGATGATCAGCAGCAGCACCAGAATGGCCAGCAGCACGACGACCCGGTTGTCGGTAATGCCCAGCACGAACTGTGACAGGTTCAGCGGGATGCGCTCCAGCGCAATGATCCGGCCGAAGGCAACCGAGGCACCGATGATGACAAGAACCGCGCTGACCAGAAGCGCCGATTGCAGCATGATCGGCGCCAGCGCGCGCCACGACAGTTCCTTATAGACGAAGGTCGAGACCAGCAGCGCATAGACCACCGCAACGGCCGAGGATTCCGTCGGCGTGACGATCCCCCCGTAAATCCCGCCCAAGACGACAATCGGCATGAGCAGCGCCAGCTTCGCCTGGTTGACCGCCTCCCAGCGTTGACGCCAGGTCGCCGTCATGCCCGCAACCTCCCAGCCGCCCTTGCGCGTCTGGTAGATGTTGTAAAGGATCAGCGCGACGGCGATCACAATCCCCGGAAGGATCCCCGCCAGGAACAGCGCCGACACCGAGACACCGGCGGTCACCGCGTAGATGATCATCACGACCGACGGCGGGATCATCACCCCCAGCGCCCCGGCCGAGGCCACCATCGCCCCCGCATAGGCGCGATCATACCCGCGACGCGCCAGCGCCGGGATCATCGCCAACCCAATGGCGGCAACAGTCGCCGACCCGGTCCCCGAGATCGCCGCAAAGAACAGACACGCCATGATCGTGACTGTCCCCAACCCGCCCGGCGCATTGCCGAAGAAGGCCTCGGCCACGGCGATCAGCCGGCGGGAAATTCCGCCCCGGCTCATTAAATTGCCGGCCAGGGTGAACAGCACCACCGCGATCAGCGTGAACGAATTGATCCCGCTGACCAGACCCAACGCATAGAAATCAAACCCAAGAAAGGGGATATAGGCTATGGCCAACAGGCTGGCCGCCCCCAGCGCGATGCCGATCGGCACCCCGGCAAGCAGCAGGATGGCAAAGCTGCCGAACAGGATGGCCGAGGTCATGGGCCCACCTCCTCACGCTGAAGCCCCTCATCCTCAAGCGCGGTGTTTTCGCGCAAGGGTTCCTGGCCATGGCGCAGGATCATCCACAGGGAATGGCCAAGGCGCAGCGCCGACAGCGCGCCCGAGAAGATGATCGCGGCATAAAGCCAGCCGGTCGGCCATTGCGTGGCCGACAGCGACTGCCCGCGCGCCATGGCGTTGGCGGTGATCTGGATGCCCAGCACGCAGACGGCCATCGAATAGGCAAGAAAGACGAGTTCGGAAAAGGCCAGAACCCAGCGGCGCAGGGCTGTCGGAATCGCATCCACCACAAGGGTCACGCGCAGGTGCCGCCGCTCGCGGATGGCATAGCTGATCCCGAAATAGATCATATAGACGAACGCGAACCGGGCGACCTCGCCGGCCCAGGGTACCGAGGTCTGAAAGGCAAAGCGCGCCACCACATCCGCAAACAGCAAGACGATGACCACCCCCAGGCTGGTCACGATGATGGTTGGCTCGAAATACCTTTCCGCCAGTCTCAGCCAGTGACGCATCTGCGCACCTCCTGCGCGATCCCTGGGGCGCCGATCGGCCAGACAGGCCGACCGGCACGCCCGTTACTGCACCAGATACGCGCTGAACTGGTCGAAAAAGGCATCGCCCACGCGTTCGCGGATCAGGCCCTCGATGGCGGTATTCATCGTCGCGGCCATCTGCTGGCGATCCTCGGCAGGCAGCTCGGTGACCTGCAGGCCCGCTTCACTCAGCTGGGCCAGCGTTGCCGCATTGGCCTCGGCCACCAGGTCGCGCTGCAACGTCACTGTTTCGCCGGCAACGTCCATCATCAGCGCGCGGTCGTCCTCGGACAGGCTGTTGACGAAATCGAGGTTAGCAAACCAGACTTCGGGCCAATAGATATGACCGGTCAGCGAAACGTTGCTCTGCACCTCGTAGAAGCGTTCCACCACCATCGAGGACAACGCGCTTTCCTGCCCGTCAATCAGGCCCTGTTGCAGCGAGGAATAGATCTCGCCCCAGGCCAGTGGCAGCGGCACCGCGCCGATGGCACGCCAGGCCGCGATCTGCACCGGGTTGTCGGCTGAACGCAGGCGAAACCCCTGAAAGGCCTCCAGGCTGTCCAGCGCCCGGTTGCCCGAGAAGCTGCGGAAGCCCAGTTCCAGGAACCCCATGCCCGCCAGGCCACGCGTTTCCATCGCTGCGTTCAGGATATCACCGGCCGGGCCATCCAGCGTGGAGCGGGCGTGGTCCTCATCAGAAAACAGCAGGAACTGGTCCAGCACGCCCAGTTCGGGGATCGACGGCGACAGGTTGACCGAGGCCCCCGTTGCCATCTGGATATTGCCTGACTGCACAAGATCCAGCGTTTCGGTGACGCTGCCCAGTTGGCCGCCGGCATAGATTTCAACCTCGAACCCGCCGTTCGACCGCTCTTGCAGCGTCCGGCCAAAATGCGCCATCGCCTGATGCAACGGCGAGCTTTCCGGTTGGGCATGGGCAATGCGGATGACGGTCTGCGCCATCGAGGTGGTCGCGAAAAGGCTGGCAGCAAGCGTCAGCGCCGCAACAAATTGCGTCTTCATGGTGTCCTCCCTGGTGTGCCACACGACCCGTTTCACGCGGGCCGTCACTGGTGCATTCGCATGCAATGCATTCGTATGCAAGTCAAGTCGCACAACACAACCCCAGCCGCTCTGGTGCTAGACTTCACCATTGGCCGAGGCCAAAACGGCCAGCATTCGGGTGCGCCGGAACTCGGCCAGGATGATCATGATCACCGAGGTCATCGGCACCGCGATGATCGCGCCGGGCAGCCCCCAAAGGCTGGACCACACAACCAGCGAGATCAGCACGACAACCGGGCTCAGGTTCAGCGTGCGCCCCATGATCCGCGGCTCCAGGACATTGCCCACATAGATCTGTGCGGCAGTCAGCAACAGGCAGGTCAGCGCGGCAAAGGCCAGGTCGGCGCGAAAGGCCAGCACATAGATCGTCACCGTCGCCACCCCGATCAGCGACCCGACATAGGGGATGTAATTGAACAACGCGATCAGAAACGCCCAAAAAACCGCGTTCTTGACCCCCAGCAGCAACATGATCAGATAGGATAACAGCCCCAGGGCAATGTTGATCAGGGTCTTGGTGCTGAGATAGGTCACGATCTGGCTGTTGACCCGCTCGATCATCAGCCGCGCGGTGCCCCGTTCGCTGCTGCCCAGCAGGATCTTGTCGAGCCGGCGCTGAAACATCGTCCGCTCGGCCAGCATGAAGGCCACATAGGTCAGGATCAGGGCCGTGTAACTGCCCATCGCCGCCACCCCGGACAACAGCCCCAGCGAAAACCCCGCCAGATCGAGCCGGTCCAGCGTCATCGCCCGGACCGTTTCCCAGGTCGGCGTGTCCGCCAGCCCGAAGATATCGGAGATGCGCCCGATCAGCACCATGACCTGTTCTTCCGAGGTCGGCACGCTTAGCGACAGGGCGATGCTGCGCAGGTTGACCACCGCCACCAGCGCGATCACCCCCAGCGACAGGCTGGTCAGCACCAACACCACCAGATAGGCAAGCCACACCGGCATCTTGTGAAACAGGCGCGGCCGCCGCAGGGCCTGAACCGCCCCGGTCAACACATAGGTCAGCATCAGGGCAACAACGATCGGCAGGATCACCTGCTGCCCGATATAGAGAACCCAGCCGATCAGCACGGCCAAAGCGACGAACATGAACAGATCGGCAAAGGCCAGATCCCTCAGATGAGGCCTGTCCTTACCGACCGGATCGGGGGAGGAACCGGCGGGCATGTCGGGGATTGGACGGACAGGATCCTCGGGCATGGGCAGCGGTCCTCAACGCGGGGCGCGGGCTGGGCCCTCAGCGTACCACAAAAACCGAGCATCCGGCATGGCGCACAACACGTGCGGCATTGGGCCCCAGCAGGTAATCGCTCAGATCCGGGCGATGGCTGCCGATCACGATCACCGTCGCCTTGTCAACCCGCGCCGCGTGCAGGATCCGTTCATAGATGCTGCCGGTATCGACCAAATGGCGGATCGAGGCATTGCGCCCCGCGCCCAACACCTGTTCGCAGAACTTGACCAGGGCACCCTTGGCGTCGCTCATGACCTTGGCATGGAAATCGGGGCCGAAATAGGACCCGACCATGGCGTTGCCATAGCTGGGCACCACCGTCAGGACATCCAACCGTGCACCATCCAGATCTGCAATCTCTGCGGCACGGCGCAGAACAGGTTCCTCGTGATCGGGCTCAGACGTATCCAACGCGCACAGGACAATTCCGGTCATGAACGCTCTCCTTTCAGGATAGGGGTTTGGCCGGCCCGGGCCATCTGACGCCAGGCCACGAATGACAGAAGTATGAACGCAGGAATCATTATCAACCCCTTTGGCGGTTGCTCCGAGGGCGTGCGCACCGCCGTCACGGCCACCGGGGTTCCCGCGTAAAAGTCGAAATCCCGGAAGGTCTCGGCATAAGGGGTGCCGAAAATCGGCTCTTCCAGCAGCAGTGTCCCGCCCTCTTCCAGGGTCAGCAGGCCCAGATCCGCCAGCCGGGCCGCACCATCCCCCGCCCCCTCGACCGGCAAGACCAGCGTGGTTTCGCGCTGTGCCCCGGTCATGAAATCGGGCCCGGCCACACGGATCCGGATCGTACCGCCGGCGGGGGCTTCGGCCATGGCCTGTTCCAGCTGAACCGGCGGGTAATCATGGAAGGGCGGCGACAGGCGGTTCATGAAAAAGTCCGGCCGGAACAGGGCAAAGGCCACCAGCAGCAGGATCACCGTTTCATGAATGCGATTGCGGGTCAGGAACCAGCCCATGGTACCGGCGGTGAAAACCAGGATCCCCACGGTCGCCACCAGGAAGATGAAAATCCCCTCCAGCCACCCCACATCAATCAGCAGCAGGTCGGTGTTGAAGATGAACAGGAACGGCAGCACCACGGTGCGCAGGCTGTAGAAAAAGGCGACAAACCCGGTGCGGATCGCATCGCCCCCCGACACGGCGGCGGCGGCAAAGCTGGCCAGCCCGACCGGTGGGGTCACATCGGCCATGATGCCGAAATAAAAGACGAACAGATGGACAGCGATCAGCGGCACAATCAGCCCCGATTGCGCGCCCAGTTGCACCACAACCCCTGCCATCAGCGAACTGACCACGATGTAATTGGCCGTGGTCGGCAACCCCATCCCCAGCACCAGGGACAGGATGGCGACGAGGATCAGCATCAGCACAAGGTTGCCCCCCGAAAGGAACTCAACCAGATCGGCCATCACCTGCCCGACCCCGGTCAGGGTGACCGTGCCGACGACCACCCCGGCGGTGGCTGTGGCCAGGCCGATGCCAATCATGTTCCGCGCCCCGTCGATCAACCCGGCGACCAGATCTGCGCCCCCGGCAACCGTCGCCCCGCCAAATCCGGCCTCTCCGCGAAACAGCGCCTTCAGCGGACGCTGGGTCAACAGGATGACGAACAGCAACGCCGAGGCCCAAAAGGCCGACAAGCCCGGGGACTTCTGTTCGATCATCAGGAAATAGACCAGCACCACGATGGGCAGCAGGTAATAGAGGCCCGATTTGTAGATCTCGCCCACCACCGGCAGATCCACCTGCGCGGCATTGGGATCATCGGGCACCAGATCCGGGCCCTGGGCTGCGAACCACAAAAGCCCCAGATAGGCGGCACAAACCATCAGCGCCAGCACCCAGCCCGCGCCTTCGGGCACGGCGGCCACGATCCAGCCGACGGGATATTTCACGCCATAGCACAGCCCCGCGAACCCGATGAAGAACAGCCCCATGCCAAGAATGGTACGCGCCAGGCTGACGGCACGATCACCCAGAACCGGCATGCCCCGCTTCACCGCCTCCAGATGGACGATATAGACCAGCGCGATATAGCTGATCGCGGCGGGCAGCAGCGCGTGCTTGATCACCTCGACATAGGAAATGCCGACATATTCCACCATCAGGAAGGCGGCCGCCCCCATCACAGGCGGCATGATCTGGCCATTGACCGAGCTGGCCACCTCAACCGCGCCGGCGCGCTCGCTGGAGAAACCGACGCGCTTCATCAGCGGGATGGTGAAGGTCCCCGTGGTCACGACATTGGCGATGGAGGACCCCGAGATCAGCCCCGTCGCCGCCGACCCGACCACTGCCGCCTTGGCCGGCCCGCCGCGCAGATGCCCCAGCGCACCGAAGGCCATCTTGATGAAATAGTTGCCCGCCCCTGCCTTATCCAGCAACGCGCCGAACAGCACGAACAGAAAGACAAAGCGCGTGGATACCCCCAGGGCAATGCCGAACACCCCCTCGGATGTGATCCACATGTGGCTCATGGCCTTTTGCAGGGAGGCGCCTTTCCAGCGGATCACCTCGGGCACCCAGGCGGCCGAGCCGAAGAACACGTACAGCAGGAAAAGAATGGCGATCACCGCCATGGCCGGGCCCAGTGTCCGGCGCGCGGCCTCGAACAGCAAAATCAGACCGGCCAGTGCAGCCCATTTGTCGGTATCGTCGGCCAGACCGCCGGACTGCACGATCTTTTGGTAAAAGATATAGCCATACATCGCCAGACAGGTCGCCGCGACAGCCAGCAGCCAATCGGCAACGGGAATGCGATCGCGCGGGCTGGACTTGAACGCAGGATAGGCCAGAAAGGCCAGAAAAGCCGCGAAGGCCAGATGGATCTGGCGGGAATTGTTGATCATGTCCCCGGGCAGAAGATAGTTCGACCAGGGCGAGGCCAACACGACCTGAAACACGGACCACAGCAGCGCAACCCCGGCCATCAGCCCGGCAATCGCCACCGATGAGGGCGCCCGCGCCCCGGAATCGCTGGAGGAGACCAGCTCCTGCAGGGCCTCTTCACTGAGCGGGCCGCTGCCCGTCTGGTTCTGGCGATCCGTCATCTGATCTCTCCGTCAGGCAGGCACCCGGGCCGGGGCAGCACAAGCCGCCCCAACCGTTGTCATGGGCTGGCTTATTCGATCCAGCCGCGTTCCCGGTAATAGCGCTGCGCGCCGTCATGCAGCGGGGCCGACAGCCCGGCCGAGATCATCTCTTCCTCGGTCAGATGGGAGAAGGCAGGGTGCAGCTGCTTGAATTCGTCGAAATTCTCAAAGACGGATTTCACCAGCTGATAGACTGTTTCCTCCGGCACCGCAGCCGAGGTGACGAAGGTCGCGCCAACACCAAACGTGTGCGCATCCTCGGAGTTGCCACGATACATGCCCCCGGGGATCGTCGCCTTGCGGTAGAAGGAATTGTCGGCGACCAGTTGATCGACCACCGGCCCTTCGACATTCACCACGACCGAATCGCAGGCGGTGGTTGCCTCCATGATCGATCCCGACGGATGGCCGACGACATAAACCATGGCGTCGATCTGGTTGTCGCACAGGGCGGCGGATTGTTCGGCCGCTTTCAGTTCGGTCGCGAGGCTGTAATCCCCGGCGCTTTTGCCCATGGCATTCAGCAGCACCTCGATCGTCGCGCGCTGACCGGAACCGGGATTGCCGATATTCACCCGCTTGCCGAACATGTCCTCGAACCCGGTGATGCCGGAATCTGCCCGGGCAACCACGGTGAACGGTTCGGGATGGACGGAAAAGACCGAGCGCAAGCCTTCATAGGCGCCATCGGCATCGAACTGGCCAACACCATGATAGGCGTTATACTGCACATCCGACTGGGCGACGCCGAATTCCAGTTCCCCGGCGCGGATCGTGTTGATGTTATAAACCGACCCGCCGGTGGATTCCACGGAACAGCGCAATCCGTGTTCGGCCCGCCCCTTGTTGACCAGCCGGCAAATTGCGCCACCTGTCGGGTAATAGACCCCGGTCACCCCCCCCGTGCCAATGGTGAAGAAATCCTGCGCCGAAGCGGCCGGCCCAAATGCAGCCCCAGCCACCAGAACGGCGGCACCCAACTTAAATCTTGCGAACATGTGATCCCCTATCTGTCCTGTCTCCCCTCCGGTGCCGGCACAATCGCCAGACCGAAACGCATTGCCCGGTTTGCCCCCGTCACCGGCGCCCCGCCGGTCCAGAACAAGGGCATCGCCCCGGGGCAAGAGGCCTGTCACCCCCCACCATTTCCCGGGACCTGTCGTCCGGACCCCGATGGTGGGAAGTGTTTTACAGCTTGTCAATGACAGAGGCGGGCAATCCATTGCAATCTATGGCACCCATATCGGAATACTGTTTCCCATATGGATCCAATCCATACAGATTGCAGCAGGCTTGGGCCGCGCGCAGCAGCCGTGCCTGTCGCGTCCCTTCGCAGTCACGTGGCAGGATCAACCCATTGAGACCACATAGCCGAGGCCCGAACCAGCCCGCTTTGGGGCGGGCGCGCCCTTGCGCCCCAGTCATCCCCTCCCCGATCCCGGGTCAGCCGGTGGCGGCCAGCCCCCGCCCTACGGGTTCATAGTTCAGGATCGGGCCCAGCCAGCGCTCGGCCTCATCCACACTCAGGCCCTTGCGGCAAGCATAATCCTCAACCTGGTCCCGTTCGACCCGGGCAACGCCGAAATAATAGGCGTCGGGATGGCCAATATAGAGACCTGAAACCGAGGATCCGGGCCACATGGCCATGGAATCGGTCAGTTCCACCCCGGTGCGGGCCGTGGCATCAAGCAGATCGAAAAGCGTGGTCTTTTCCGTGTGATCAGGCTGGGCCGGATAGCCCGGCGCGGGCCGGATACCGCGATAACGCTCGGCGATCAGATCCTCGGGCGTGCAGGTTTCATCCGCGGCATAGGCCCACAAATCCCGCCGGACGCGCTGATGCAGCATCTCGGCCATGGCCTCGGCGATGCGATCCGCCAGGGCCTTGACCATGATCGACCGGTAATCATCGTTGGCGCGTTCGAACCGGGCGGCGATCTCGGCCTCTTCGGGACCGGCGGTCACCACGAACCCGCCCACCCAATCGGCCACCGTGCCCTCGGGCGCGACGAAATCCGACAGCGCGACATTGGGCCGGCCGCCACGCTTGCGGGTCTGCTGACGCAACGTGTGCAAGGTGGTCAGGGTCTTCTGCCGGTCGGGATCGGTGTAAAGGCGGATATCATCGCCCACCGCATTGGCCGGCCAGAAACCGACCGCCGCGCGGGGCCGGAACCACTTGCCGGCGATGATCTCGGCCAGCATCTCCTGCGCCTCGGCGAACAGGGCCCGGGCGGCCTCACCCTGTTTTTCATCGTCAAGGATGCGCGGATAGACGCCCTTCAATTCCCATGTCTGGAAAAACGGCGTCCAGTCGATGAAGCGGGCGATCTCGGCCAGATCCCAATCGGTGATCTCACGGCTGCCGGTAAAGGTCGGCGCGGGCACCTGATAGCCGGTCCAGTCGATTTGCAGCGCATTGGCCCGGGCATCGGCCAGAGGCAGACGGATCTTGGCGGCCTCGGCGCGTTCATGGCGCTGCGCGACATCGGCATATTCGCTGCGCAGGTTTTCAACGAAACCCGGGCGGTTGGCCGGGCTGATCAGCTGCGACACGACCCCCACGGCGCGACTGGCATCGGTCACATAGACCGCCGGGCCCTTGACATAGCGCGGTGCGATCTTGACCGCCGTATGCACCTTGGAGGTGGTCGCCCCGCCGATCAGCAGCGGGATATCGAAGCCCTCGCGCTCCATTTCCGTGGCCATGTGAACCATTTCATCCAGCGAAGGCGTGATCAGCCCGGACAGGCCGATCACATCAACCTTTTCGGTCCGGGCGATTTCCAGGATCTTCTGGGGCGGCACCATCACGCCGAGATCAATGATCTCATAGTTGTTGCAGGCCAGAACGACGCCAACGATGTTCTTGCCGATATCGTGGACATCGCCCTTGACCGTGGCCATCAGCACCCGCCCCGCGCTTTCCCGTTCGGCCCCGCCATTGAGGCGCTTTTCCTCTTCCATATCGGGCAGCAGCACGGCGACGGCCTGTTTCATCACGCGCGCGGATTTAACCACCTGGGGCAGGAACATCTTGCCGGCACCAAACAGATCGCCGACCACGTTCATGCCGGCCATCAGCGGCCCCTCGATCACATCCAGCGGTCGGTCGGCGGCCTGGCGGGCCTCTTCGGTATCGGCATCGATATATTCGGTGATGCCGTTGACCAGCGCGTGTTCCAGGCGCTTTTCCACATCCCACTCACGCCAGCTGAGGTCCTTTTCCCGGGTCTTGCCGCCGCCTTCGCCACGGAAACGTTCGGCCATTTCCAGCAAGCGCTCGGTGGCGTCCTTGCGGCGGTTCAGGACCACATCTTCGCAGGCCTCGCGCAGGTCCGGGTCAATCTGGTCATAAACCGCCAGCTGCCCCGCATTGACAATGCCCATGTCCATCCCCGCCTGAATGGCGTGGTACAGAAAGACGGCATGCATCGCCTCGCGCACCGGTTCGTTGCCGCGAAAGCTGAAGGACAGGTTCGAAACCCCACCCGAAACATGGGCATGGGGCAGGTTCTTGCGGATCCAGCGGGTGGCCTCGATGAAATCGGCGCCGTAATTGTCGTGCTCCTCGATCCCCGTGGCGACCGCGAAGATATTGGGATCGAAGATGATGTCCTCGGGCGGAAAGCCCACTTCATCGACCAGGATACGATAGGCCCGGGCGCAGATCTCGGTCTTGCGGGTCAGGGTGTCGGCCTGCCCGGCCTCATCGAAGGCCATGACCACGACGGCCGCGCCATAGGCCAGACACAGACCAGCATGGTGCCGAAAGGCATCCTCGCCTTCTTTCAGGCTGATCGAGTTGACCACCGGTTTGCCCTGCACGCATTTCAGCCCGGCTTCGATGATCTCCCATTTGGAACTGTCGATCATGATCGGAACCCGGGCGATATCGGGCTCGGCAGCGATCAGGTTGAGAAACTCGACCATCGCCGCCTGGGAATCGATCAACCCCTCATCCATGTTCACATCAATGATCTGGGCACCGTTTTCCACCTGATCGCGCGCCACATCCAGGGCGGCGGCGTAATCACGGTTGGTGATCAGCTTGCGGAACTTGGCCGAGCCGGTGACATTGGTCCGCTCTCCCACGTTCACGAAAGGGATATCGGCGGTCAGAACAAAGGGTTCCAAGCCGGACAGGCGCAGCAAATGATCAGTCACGATGGGGCACCTTTCTGGGCGGAAAGCCAGCCACGGCTTCGGCAATGGCGCGGATATGATCGGGGGTGGTGCCACAGCAACCGCCAACGATATTGACCAGACCTTCGCGGGCGAATTCCGCAATCTGGGCGGCGGTGTCCTCGGGGCCCTCATCATACTGACCGAAGGCATTGGGCAGGCCGGCATTCGGATAGGCGCAGGTCAGGGTTTCGGCCACGCCGGACAGCTCGGCCATATGGGGGCGCATCGCCTCGGCCCCCAGCGCGCAGTTCAACCCAACGCTGAACGGCCGCGCATGGCGCACCGAATGCCAGAAGGCCGTGGGCGTCTGCCCCGACAGGGTACGCCCGGAGGCATCGGTAATCGTCCCCGAGATCATCACCGGCAGGCGTTCACCCCGCTCGGCAAAGGCCTCGAAACAGGCGAAGATGGCAGCCTTGGCATTCAACGTGTCAAAGATCGTCTCGATCAGGATCAGATCGGCGCCCCCGGCGATCAGGCCGCGAATCTGCTGACCATAGGCCTGACGCAAATCGTCAAAGCTGACGGCACGATAGCCCGGGTTGTTCACATCCGGACTGATCGAGGCGGTCCGGTTGGTCGGCCCCACGGCCCCGGCCACGAAACGCTCGCGCCCATCCTCGGCCGTGGCCCGGTCCAGCGCGCGCCGGGCAATCCGCGCCCCCTCTGCGTTCAGGTCATGAACGGCGTTTTCCAGCCCGTAATCAGCCTGGGCGATGGTGGTTGAGGAAAAGGTATTGGTCTCGACGATATCAGCGCCGGCCATCGCATAGCGATAGTGAATCTCTTCGATCGCGCCCGGCTGGGTCAGGATCAACAGATCGTTATTGCCCTTCTGCGGATGGTCCGAGTGATGCGCACAGCCCGGGCCGTGGAAATGTTCTTCACCGAAGCCCTGATCCTGAATCTGGGTGCCCATTGCCCCGTCAAGCAACAGAATGCGGTCCCGCGCCCGCGCCTGAAGCGCCGCGAAAGTAGAGGATTTGGGCAATTGAAAGATCTGCATTGGGTCCGCCGTATTTCTGGGCAAAGCCGGTTTATAGCGGCAAAATAGCATATGGTAAAATTCATACTTCTCTAGAAGATTATGAACTCTCCTCAATTCCAAAGATCTCGACCACAGGAAAACCCGGCCTGGCCCCCTTCCCGCCGGGTTTGACAGGCAGGGGGCGCATCCCTCAGGCCCCGGCGGGCAGCGCCCAAGCCGCCGACATCGGCGCCCCCACCGTAAGTGTCCCGCGTCCGTTCAGGTCCACAAGGCTCGGGACCTCGACGTTCAGCGGACCGATCCCGGTGTCCAGCACGACGCTCTGCATCGGGCCCCGGAACGTGACCCCCTGAACCCGGCCGGCAAAGCGCATTCCGGCAAAGTCGGGATCGTCGGACAGCACGAAATTTTCCGGACGGACCACCATGTTCACAGGTTCGCCCACCGCAGGGCAGAACCCGGCCAGGCATTGGCCGGCAATCCCCTCGCCCAGGACATCAAGCCGCCAGCGGTTGTCCCCGATTTCCTGCGCCCGTTCGACACGGGCGGTGACAAAATTGGGGCTGCCAAAGAATTCAGCCACCTTGCGGCTTTGCGGGTGCTGGTAAATCTCGCGGGGTGGACTGTCCTGCAAAACCGCGCCCCCTGACATCAGCACCACCCGATCCGACAGCGACATCGCTTCGCTTTGGTCATGGGTCACATAAATGGCGGTGATCTTCAGCCGTTGCTGGAGCGCGCGGAACTCATCCCCCATCTGGGTGCGCAAGCGCGCGTCAAGGTTCGACAACGGTTCATCCAAAAGCAGCACATCCGGTTCGAACACCAAGGCCCGCGCGATAGCGATGCGTTGCTGCTGTCCTCCCGAAAGGTCCGGGGCCGCCCGGTCGGCCAGATGCGCCATCTCGACCAGTTCCAACACCTGCATGACCTTTTCGCGCACCTCGGAGCGCGGCCTGCGACGGATCCTGAGCGGATAGGCAACGTTGTCAAACACCGTCATATGCGGCCAGATCGCATAAGACTGGAACACCATGCCCAGCTTACGCGCCTCGGGCGGCACAAAAATCCCGCGCCCGGGATCAGACACCACCTGATCCCCGATCCGGATCGTGCCGGTCCGGGCCTTGACCAACCCCGCAAGCATCCGCAACGTGGTGGATTTGCCACAGCCCGAAGGCCCCAGCAGGGTCAGGAACTCGCCGCTTTCGATGGTCAGGTTCAAATCATCGACCGCCAGAAAGCTTCCATAGGTGCAGGTTACATTGCTTAGGACAACAGTGGACATGCGGTGCCCTTCCCTTACTTCAGGGCCGGTGCGATGCGACGCGCCAGCAGGATTTGAACGACCCGGAACAGGATCACGAGCAAGATCATGAACAGTCCGATCACACAGACCTCTTCGGCTTTGCCCGAGGACCAGAGCTTCAGCATCTCCACGGACAAAACCTCAGTCCCGACAGAGTAAAGCAGGATCGACACGCTCAGCTCGCGCATCAGGCCAAAGAAACAAAGCACCCAGCCAATGGCAAAAGAGGGCCAGGCCAAGGCGACAAGGATCCGCGACATTGTCTGGATGAAATTTGCCCCATGGACCCGCGATGCTTCTTCAAGGTCTACGGACAGCTGGTAAAACGCCGTGGACATCGTGTTGTTGGCCAGCGGCGTGCACAGCGCGACATAGGGCAGCAAAAGGGCCCAAAGCGTCCCGTAGATTGTGACCGGGCCTGGGATATAGGCAAAGGCCCACAGATATCCGACGCCCAGAACGATGCCCGGCATGATCCACGGCAGCCAGGCCATCAGGTCGATGACCCGCCGTCCCTTCCACCTTGTCCGGACCGAGACATAGGCGACAAGCGACCCCAGAACCATCGCACCGCTTGCCCCGAAGAAGCCCAGCGCAAAGGTGTTGCGCGCCGCACTGCGGATCGCATCATTCGTCAGAACGCTGGTGTAATGACGCAGGGTCAGGCTCTCCCAGGTGTAGAACCCGATGTAGCGGAACACCGATCCAACGATCAGCTGCCCGACCGGCAACACCACCGTGATGAAAAAGAACAGCAGACAGAACCCGAAGGTCAGCCAGCGCCAGCGCCCCAGTCGGATGACCCCCGGACGAAAGCCCTTGCCACTGACAGTTTGATAGCTTGACGCATTGCCGATCAGTTTCCACTGCACAAGCAGCACAAGGAACATCAGCCCGATGATGATCATCGAAAAGGCCGTGGCATATTGGTAATCGGGAACGAAATCCTCGTTGATCGTGTTGTAGATCTCGGTCACAGCCACACGGATGCCTGCCGGCGTGCCAAAAAAGAGCGGGCTTTCCAGAGATTCCATGCCCCGGATGAAGCTGATGACCGAACAGGTCACGATAACAGGCAGCAGCAGGCGCAGCGTGATCGACCGGAACGTCCGCCAGCGCGACGCACCGCACATGCGCGACGCCTCTTCCAGCGAATTGTCCATCCGCCGGAAGGCCTCGACCAGGATCAGGAACGCGAAGGACACCGAATATTGCGCCATGTGCCACACGACACCGCCGAAGGAATAGACATCGACAAGCGGCTGGCTGGATCCTGTCAGACTGCGCCAGAACATGTTGATCGGCCCGGTATGCGCATTGCCCAAAAGCGCCCATGCCATCGCGGTCAGGATCGGCGGTACGAAGAACGGCAGCGTGATCAGGATTTCCAGAAGACCCCGCATCGGCGTATCGGTCCGCGCAATGATCCACGCCAGCGCAAGGGCAACGGCAACCGACGGCACCACCTTGGTCAGAGACAAGGCCACCGTGTTGACCAGCACAATGGCATTGTCCGCCGAAAGCGCCTTGGCATAGCCCGCCAGGGAAAACGCGCCGCCCGTGCCCGGACTGCCTTCGTGCAGGCTGCCATAGACCAGCATGCCCAGCGGATAGACCATGAGGAAAAGAAGCACGAGAACCAGCAGCGCGATCCAGACGGGCCGTCCCATGCCCATCCGCCACAGACGCGCAGCCAAACCGCCATGGGGCGCGGCGGGTGTGTCGCTGACGGCCATGTCACGTGCCCCCGTTCTGGTCGGGGGTCGCGCGCCACAGGTCGATACGTTCAATCCGGCCCGTAAAGGCAAAGGGCGGTGTGATCCCGTCGCCCACAGGTGTGCCGCGTTCAAACCCGATGGACACGCCCTCCGACGCCGAGGACAACTTGCCAATGGACTTTGGCAAAGCCGCCTCCCCGATCCGACGGCCATCCACCTCCAGCCAAAGCGTGGCAGGGCCCGATTTCTCCGGCCCGGCAAAGTCGAACCCAAGTGTCACCTGATGCATCCCCGATGGCAGCGGTTCCTCTGTCACGACATGGGCGATCATCTCGGCCTGATCTGCGGTGCGATAAACCGCATGAAGGCGTCCGTCCTGCATGTAAAGCGACCAACCGCCAATCCAGCCACCGTGGGTTATGAGGGTCCCCGATGCCCCGGCGGGCACCTGACACAGCACCGTCAACCGCCACGACCTGTTCTTGAGGTCGGGAAATTCCTGCCCCGGCAAGCGCCGGCCACTTGGATAATAGGTAAAATCGCTGCGGCCCGCGAAGGGGTTCGGCATGGGCTTGACCAGATCAAACCATTGCCCTGCACGGATCGGGTGAACGTTGTTGGCCGCGCAGGCCTTGGCGAACCCTTCCTGCAACGCGGTCAGCTTTTCGGGATACGCGGCGGCCAGATCGTCAGATTGCGAATAATCCCGCGTCAGGTCGTACAGTTCCCACCGCCAGTCTTCCGGCGCACGGCGGGGCCCCGGTTCCCATGGCAACTTGTCCGGGGTGGTCGAGGCAATCCAGCCATCCTGGTAAAAGGCCCGATGCCCCACCAATTCGAAATACTGGCCCCGCGCCTCCCGCCCGGGCGCGTCACCACCAAACGTGTAGCACATCGAAACCCCATCCATCGGCCCTTGCACCACACCTGCACGTTCGGCAGGCGCCATGATCCCGGTCGCATCCAGGATGGTGGGCAGGACATCGACCACATGGTGGAATTCATCACGCACCTCACCCGCCCCCTTGAACCGTTCCGGCCAGGACATCACCAGACCGTTGCGCGTTCCGCCGAAATGCGATGCGACTTGTTTGAACCACTGGAACGGCGTGTTCATCGCCCAGGCCCATCCGACCGGATAGTTTGAAAAGCTGTTCGGCCCGCCGATGGCATCGAGATTTGCGGTCAGCTCTTCGATGGTTGGTTCGATCGAGTTGTATTTCGCGATTTCGTTGGTCGCGCCCTCCAACCCGCCTTCGGCACTCGCCCCGTTGTCACCCTGTATATAGATGATGAGCGTGTTATCGAGCTGCCCACTGGCCTCAAGCTCATCCAGAATCCGGCCGAACTGATCATCCCAATGGGCCAGCATACCGGCATAGGCCTCCATCATCCGGCGATAGACACGGCGGTTTTCCTCCGGCACCTCATCCCAGCCCGGAATGCGGTCGGGGCGCGGGGTCAATTCGGCGGTTTCCGGAATGACGCCCATCGCCTTTTGCCGGGCGAAGGTTGCGGCACGCACCGCATCCCATCCCGCGTCAAAGGCGCCCTTGAACCGATCAATCCAATCGGCCGGGGCCTGATGCGGGGAATGCGCGGTACCCGGGGCCAGATACAACAGGAAGGGCTTGTCCGGGCTGAGACCGCGCTGCCGCCGAAGCCAGTCAATGCCTTTATCGATCAGATCCCGGTCGAGGATATAGTCAGGATCATCAGGCGGTTCGACCAGGTTCCGGTTTTCGATCAACGCCGGCACGAACTGATTGGCCGCACCGCCGAAAAACCCGTAGTAGTAGCCAAACCCATAGCCATTGGGCCACCGGTCATAGGGCCCCATGGACGTGCTTTCCCACAACGGCGTGTTGTGATTCTTGCCCAACCAGGCCGTATCGTACCCATTATCCGACAAGATCTGCCCCAGCGTCGCGGCCTCGACCGGGATGACCGAGGTATAACCGGGGCAGGCATTGGCCATTTCCGCAAGCCCGCCGAAACCGACATGGTGATGGTTCCGCCCCGTCAAAAGCGCGGCGCGTGTCGGCGAACACATCGCTGTCGTATGGAACCGATTGTAGCGATAGCCACGAGCGGCCACGCGGTCGAAATTGGGCGTGGGCACCGGGCCGCCGAATGTCGAGGTTGCGCCAAACCCCACATCATCGGTCAGGACAAGAAGGACATTGGGTGCCCCTTTGGGCGCGCGCGGCGGCGCGGGAAAGCTGTGCAAGGTCATGCGATATCCTGGGGTCGTCTTGCGTTTTGCCACAGACGGGCCGCGACCGGCCCGCCCGCAATTCCCTGTGTCCGGCCTCAGTTCTCGCCGAAATACCGTTTCATCGTGGCAATCGCGTCCTGACGATCTTCGCGCTGAAGCCAGCCAAGCAAGGGCTTTTCAAGCAACATGCGGTCCTCTTGCGGCAGGGTTTCGATCACGCCGTCTCGCACCGGGCGCATCCCGGCCATGCCGTAAACCGCCTGCGCCTCGGACCCGATGAAAAAGTTCATGAACACCCTGGCCGCATTCGGGTGATGTGCCCCCGCGAGCATCGACATGTCGATCGGCGTGTAGGGCACGCCCGGATCAGGCATGATAATCTTGACCGGGAGACCGTCCAGTTCCTTGTAAAACGCCAGGATTTCGCTGGTCAGCATGGCAAATTCGCCAAGCGCGACCCGGCGTTCCTCAAGCCGCATATCCCGGCTCATCGTGATGTCCTGCTCGGCAAGGCGGGCAAGATAATCGTCGCCGTAATGTTTCCAGATGGGGCCAAGGGCCCCCAGCCCACCGCCAATGGTGCGCACCTCGTTCGAGATGATCTTGCCTTTCCATTTCGGGTCAAGCACATCTTCCCACGACGTTGGCTCCTCTTCCGGTGCGACGAGATTGGTGTTCACCAAAATGCCCATGACCTGCGTCCAGGCCGGAACCCGATAGGCGTCTGCCCCTGCATCGGCAAAAAGCGCTTCGGTGTTCGGCAAGGGCCCAGCCTCGGCCAGCAGGTTGGCCTCCTGCAAGGCCTGCAGAATCGCGGTGGAACTGAACACGATGTCACCGCCGACGTTGCCCGTGTTACCTTCGGCCCGGATGCGTTCCATCACCTCGGTTGCGCGCGCATCAAGCGTCTTGACATCGATGCCCGTCTCTTCCTCGAACATGTCCACGACGTCATCAAAATACCGCGCACCCAACTGCGAGTGATAGATGACAAGGCTTCCCTCCTGCTGCGCGGCCGCAAGCGTTGCCCCCCAATCCTCTTGCGCCGTCGCCGGTGCAACAAGGGCCAATGTCACAAACAGGCCACCCAAGCGGCGTCCAATCGCAAATGGCATTTCGTTCCTCCCCATGCCAGACCGCCCCTTAACGCCAGCACCGTCGTCATTTTAGACTGGCGCCGATCTGTGGTAGAGGCATTATGCGAATATATGTTCGCATTCGAAATCCGGAGGTGTCAAGGAATATGTCGAAAGCGGTCGCGGGAAGCCTGCCCACCCAACAAAAGCGCAGCCAGGAAATGCGAGACCGCATTCTGGTGGCCGGCGCGCGGTTGATCGAAGAGCGGGGGCTTACATCCATTTCCGTCGCCGACATCGCGGAAGAGGCCCAGTGCTCGGTCGGCGCCTTCTATCGACGCTTCGCGAACAAAGAGGCCTTCGTGCAATCGCTTCTGGCCGCGACACTGGAACAGGGCGCCGACGCCGTGCGTCAGGTTTTTTCCTCCGATCCCGATTTTCAGGACGCCGCCGAAACGATTGCCTTCTTGCTGATTGAGCGTCATCTCAGGTCCCGCTCCGTCTATCGCGCGGCAATCCTGAAAAGTTTCAACGATCCCGACGACCCGGCGATCTTTCGCAAACAGGCACGCTTTGTCCTCAGCGAGTTCAAGCTCTGGGCCGGGCGCAAACTTGGCCGCCCGCTGAGCGCAGCAGAAGATCTGCGCATCGATACCGCGTTTCAGATGCTCTATGGCACCATGATCAACGCCATCGTCACGCGTCCCGGCCCCCGCCAACTGGAGGAACCCGACTTTCAAACCGAGGTGGTGCGGGTTTTCAGCATGGCCATGGCGGACATCTTCTGAACGGTCTGCACCCCCGCTGCACGACGCGTCATCACAGCCAAAATTCACTTCCGGTCAAGGGGATGGGACCCGGCATCAGATAATAAATAATGGTGCTGCTGGACAGGATTGAACTGTCGACCTCTCCCTTACCAAGGGAGTGCTCTACCACTGAGCTACAGCAGCACACTTTTCGCGACCAGCCCGCCGAAGATCTGCTACCTATGCAGCTGCTCCCCGCGCCCGATGGCCTGCGATGCATCACGTGTCGTCCGCGACGGTCACGCTCTGTGGCAGGGCTGATAATCCGAGATCACCGGGGGTGCAAGGGCATTCTGGACGCAAATCACCCGCTGCGTTAAGGAGAGCGCCATGACGCAAGATGCCGACAAGACCGGACGCAGGCAAAAGCCACCGCCAAAGACACGGGAAGACCGCCTGAAAGCCGCGCTGAAGGCCAATCTTCAGAAGCGCAAGGCACAGGCCAGAACCCGCGCGGGCAATGGCACAGACACGCCCCCCGCGGACAGCGGCACAGACAAGGATTGAGCAGAATGGACCAGATCGTGGTCAAGGGCGGCACAGCCCTGAACGGGCGGATCGCAATTGCGGGCGCCAAGAACGCCTGTCTGGCCCTGATGCCGGCGACACTGTTGTCGGATGAACCGCTGACCCTGACCAATGCCCCCCGCCTGTCGGATATTCGCACGATGACCGCGCTTTTGCGATCGCTGGGGTGTGAGATTGGCACGCTTCAGGATGGCAAGGTGCTGGCCCTGTCCACCCATGATCTGTCCAACGTGACCGCCGAATACGATATCGTGCGCAAGATGCGCGCCTCGATCCTGGTGCTGGGCCCCCTGCTGGCACGCGAAGGCCGGGCCGTGGTCTCGCTGCCCGGCGGCTGCGCCATCGGCGCCCGACCCGTGGATCTGCATCTGCGCGGCCTTGAGGCGTTGGGGGCCAATCTGGAGCTGCGCGACGGCTATGTTCATGCTCAGGCCCCCGATGGCCTGCGCGGCGGCCTTGTCGATTTTCCCCTGGTGTCGGTCGGCGCGACGGAAAACCTGCTGATGGCCGCAACCCTCGCACGCGGTACGACCGTGCTGAACAACGCCGCCAGGGAGCCCGAGATCGTCGATCTGGCCCAGTGCCTGCGCCGCATGGGCGCCCAGATCGAGGGCGAGGGCACCAACCGGATCGAGATCCAGGGCGTCGACCGGCTGCATGGTGCGACCCATCCCGTGGTTGCAGACCGGATCGAGTTGGGCACCTATATGCTGGCGCCCGCCATTGCCGGGGGCACCGTGGATCTGATCGGCGGGCGGCTGGACCTGATCGGCGCCTTTGTCGAAAAGCTGGAGGCCGCCGGGATCAGCGTGCAGGAAACCGACCAGGGGCTGCGTGTGTCCCGCAACGGCAACCGGGCCCGGGCCGTGGATGTGACCACCGAACCCTTCCCCGGCTTTCCCACCGATCTTCAGGCCCAGATGATGGCCCTGCTCTGCACTGCCCAGGGCACCAGCGTGCTGGAGGAACGGATTTTCGAGAATCGCTTCATGCATGCCCCGGAACTGACCCGGATGGGGGCCAACATAGAGGTTCAAGGCGGCACGGCCATCGTGACCGGGGTCGAGCGGCTGCGCGGCGCGCCGGTGATGGCCACAGATCTGCGGGCCTCGGTCTCGCTGATTCTGGCCGGTCTGGCCGCCGAGGGCGAAACCGTGGTCAGCCGGGTCTATCATCTGGATCGCGGCTATGAACGGGTCGAGGAAAAGCTGGGCGCCTGTGGCGCGCGAATCGAACGGATCGCCGCATGACCGGTGATGCCCGTTTCGAAGATGCTGGCGAAGCCCCCTTGCGCCTGCTGGCCACCGACCCCGAGGATCTGACGGTCGTCGCCTCACTGCTGCAAGATGCGTTGTTTCCGATCACCGAGATCCGTTTTGATCGCGGCCGCCGGCGTCTGGCAATCCTGCTGAACCGGTTTCGCTGGGAAGACCGTGGCGCCGCCGAGCGTCAGGGGCGTCCCTATGAACGGGTCCAGACCTTGCTGGTGATCAACGATGTCAGCGCCGTCTCCTCGCAGGGGGTGAACCGGTCCGACGGGGATCTGATCCTGTCGCTGCTGGCACTGGAGTTTCAGGAAACCGCCGATGGCGCGGGGGATCTGCTGCTGGTACTGGCCGGCGACGGCGCACTGCGGGTTCGGGTTGAATGTCTCGACCTGCTGGTCAAGGATGTGACCCGGCCCTATCGGGCCCCTTCGGGACAGGCCCCGCGCCACCCCGACTAGCCCGATCCGCCAGCCTTGGCCCCGGCCCGGGCCGCGGCCATCACCGCATACATCTTGGGCAGACCCGCCACTTTGCCCCCGAATCGCACGCGGATCACCTCTGGGCGGTTGAGCCCGGCTGCAACGCGCGCTATCGCAGGACGCAGGAGGCACGGCCATGGCGATCACATTTTCCACCGCCGATCCGGGGTTTGAGGCGCGGTTCACCGCGCTCTTGGGCGCCAAGCGCGAAGATGCGCCCGACGTGGACACCGCAGTGGCCGCGATCATTGCCGATGTGCGCGCACGTGGCGATGCGGCGGTGATCGAGCTGACCCGGCGTTTCGACCGGCTGGATCTGACGCCCCAGACCCTGGCTTTTTCACCCGAAGAAATCGACGCCGCCTGTGCCGCCGTGCCCCCCGAGGAACGCCAGGCCCTGACCCTGGCGGCCGACCGGATCCGGGCCTATCACCAGCGGCAATTGCCCACCGATGACCGCTGGACCGATGCTTGCGGGGCCGAACTGGGCTGGCGCTGGTCAGCGGTGGCGGCGGCGGGGCTCTATGTGCCGGGGGGGCTGGCCTCGTATCCGTCTTCGGTGCTGATGAATGCCATTCCCGCCCAAGTGGCCGGGGTGGATCGGCTGGTGATCACAGCGCCTACCCCCGATGGCCAGGTCAATCCGCTTGTTCTGCTCGCCGCGCGACTGGCGGGGGTGGACACGGTCTATCGCATCGGGGGCGCCCAGGCGATCGCCGCCCTGGCCTATGGCACCGAGACGATCCAGGCGGTGGACAAGATCACCGGGCCGGGCAACGCCTATGTCGCGGCGGCCAAGCGGCGGGTTTTTGGCAAGGTCGGGATCGACATGATTGCCGGGCCCTCCGAGGTTCTGGTCATCGCCGATGCCGCCCATGATCCCGACTGGATCGCCGTCGATCTGATGAGCCAGGCGGAACACGACGCCAGCGCCCAATCGATCCTGATCACCGATGATGCTGCCTTCGGCGAAAAGGTCGCGCGGGCCGTGGACGCCCGCCTGGAAACGCTGGAACGGCGGGGGATCGCCGGGGCCAGCTGGCGCGATTTTGGCGCGATCATCGTGGTGCGGGATATGGCCGAGGCCGCCGATCTGACCAATCGCATCGCCCCTGAGCATCTGGAACTGTGCCTGGCCGATCCCGAAGCGATCCTGCCCGCCATCCGCCATGCCGGAGCGATCTTCATCGGCCAATGGACCCCCGAGGCCATCGGCGATTATGCCGGCGGGCCGAACCATGTGTTGCCCACGGCGCGCTCGGCGCGGTTTTCCTCGGGGTTGTCGGTGCTGGACTTCATGAAGCGCACCACCTTGTCACGGATGACACCGGGGGCCCTGCGCGCCATCGGCCCGGCGGCGGAAACGCTGGCCCGCTCCGAAAGCCTGGAGGCCCACGCCCTGTCCATCCGGTTGCGGCTGGACCGGCTGAACGAGGCAGACACATGACCGCCGCGCACCTGGCCCATGTCGAATTGGCGGATGAGGGGCGGGGCACCTCTGCCGTGAATGAACAGGAACGCCGCGTGGCCGTCTTCGACCTGCTGGAGGAAAACAGCTTTGCCCTGACCGACGGACCGGCCGGCCCTTACCGGCTGCGTCTGGACAGTGGCGGTGGCAAGGTGCATTTCCACGTGGCCAGCGATAATGACACGGCAGCGGTTGAGTTTCGCCTGGCCGAAGCCCCCATGCGCCAGGTCATCAAGGACTACACCCAGATCTGCAACAGCTATTACGAAGCGGTCCGTCTGCAGGGCCCCGCCGAGATCGAGGCCCTGGACGAAGCCCGCCGCGCCATCCATCTCGAAGGGGGCCGGCTGCTGCAAGAGGGGCTGGACGGCCATGCCAGGCTGGATGTGGACACGGCACGGCGGCTGTTCACACTGATCTGCGCCTTTCTGCCGGCAAAATAGGCGCGGCTGTGGCGCTTGATATCAGGGTGCTGACCGGCGCGCCGCTTCGGGCTGCGCTGGATCAGGTCGCGCATCTGCGCATCGCCGTGTTTCGCGATTTCCCGTATCTCTACGATGGCACTCTCAGCTATGAGCGGCGCTATCTGGCGGCCTATGCCAACAGCGCGGCGGCGATCCTTGTCGGGGCCTTTGACGGATCGCGCCTGGTCGGGGCGGCCACCGGCACGCCCATGGCCGATCATGCCGACGATCTGGCCAAACCGCTGGAACAGGCCGGGATCCCGCTGGAAGATACGTTCTATTGTGCCGAAAGCGTGCTTCTGCCTGCCTATCGCGGCCAGGGGGCCGGGCATCGTTTCTTCGACCTGCGCGAGACCCATGCCCGCCACCTCGGCGCCGGCTGGAGCGTGTTCTGCGCGGTCCAACGTCCCGATGACCACCCGCTGAAACCTGACGGCTATCGCCCGTTGCACGATTTTTGGGCGGCGCGCGGCTATGCCCCCCTGGACGGCTGTGTGGCCCGGTTCAGCTGGACGGATGTGGGCCAGACCGCCGAAACGGCCAAGCCCCTGCAACTTTGGGCGCGGAAACTGTGATTCCCCCCCGTGACGTTACCCTGGCCGCCGCCGCCTATCCGATCGAGCCCCTGTCCGATCCCGCCGCCGTCGCGCGGAAACTGGCCGATTGGGTCGACCGGGCCACCGGGGCGGATATCCTTGTCTTTCCCGAATATGCCGGGATCGAAGCCGCCCTGAGCACCGGCCATGACGGGGACGCCGCCAGCTGGTGCACGAAGGCCGCAGATCATGCCGGCTGGTACCGTGACCGGCTGTGCGAACTGGCCCGCCTGGCCGGGGTCTACATCCTGGCCGGATCAACCCCCGCATGGCATGCCGGCCACCTGGTCAACCGTGCCTGGTTCATCTCGCCCCAAGGCCAGGCCCTGTGGCAGGACAAGCAGGTCCTGACCCCGTGGGAACGCCAAAACACCCCGCTGCACCCCGCCGATCACTCCTGCAGCTTTGAGACCGATTTTGGAAAAATCGGCGTACTTATTTGTTATGACAGTGAATTTCCGCTTCTTGCCCGCCGGCAGGACTGTGCGATTCACTTGGTGCCATCCTGTACGGACAGTGCCGCCGGCGATCACCGGGTTGCCACCGGCTGTCGTGCCCGTGCCCTGGAAAACCAGGCCGTCACGGTGCATGCCCCCCTTCTGGGCGCCGCCGCGCACTGCCCGCTGGTTGATGAAAACCATGGCCGGGCGGGGATCTATGCGCCCTGCGATACCGGCTGGCCCGAGGATGGCGTGCTGGCCCTTGGCGGACGGGATCAGCCAGGCTGGACCAGGGTGACACTCGCCGCCGGGCGGATCTCGGCGGCCCGCGCCTCGGCCGCCGTGACGATCCCGGCGCAGTGGCCGGAAACCGAACAAGCCGTCCCCCACGCTTTGTCATGGCTTTAACGGCCACGCACTCTTGATTTACGCCGGATTTGAGCGCATCTAACGGCTGCCCGCAATCTGGCGGACCATATGTAACGGAGAGACCATGGCCAAGGAAGAGATGCTCGAATTTCCCGGTGTCGTGAAGGAACTCCTGCCGAATGCGACATTCAGGGTCGAGCTTGAGAACGGCCATGAAATCATCGCGCATACGGCAGGCAAGATGCGCAAGAACCGCATCCGTGTTCTGGCAGGCGACAAGGTACAGGTGGAAATGACCCCCTACGACCTGACGAAGGGGCGGATCAACTATCGTTTCAAGTGACATGGACGGCACCGGTCCCCACCCGGTTCCGCGCCTCATCCTTGGCTCCGCCAGCCCGCGGCGTCTGGAATTATTGGCGCAGATCGGCATAACACCCAACGCCGTCTGCCCGCCCGAGATTGACGAGACGCCCCAGGTTGGCGACCAGCCCCGTCAGTATTGCGCCCGGATTGCACAGGAAAAGGCCCAGGCGGTGAACGCCGGCGCCGATGATATTGTGCTGTGCGCCGACACGACCGTCGCCCTTGGCCGCCGGATCATGGGCAAACCTGCCGATGCCGGCGAGGCTGCGGCCTTTCTTTGGGCCCTGTCCGGACGGCGGCATCGGGTCATTACGGCGGTTGCCGTGCGGCGCGGCCCGAAATGCTGGCACCGTGTGGTCGAAAGCCGGGTGCGGATGAAGCCCCTGTCGGATGCCGAGGTGAACTGGTACCTGGCCACCGATGACTGGCGCGGCAAGGCCGGCGGTTATGGCATTCAGGGTCCGGCAAGCGCCTTGATTCCCTGGATCAGCGGCAGCTTTACCGCCATCGTCGGCTTGCCCCTGTATGAAACGGCAGCACTGCTGGCCGCGGCCGGCTATCCCCTCCGGGCAGGTGTGCAATGACGTTCTCGGTGGTGACCGACCATATTGGCGGACGCCCGTCCGCGGCGCTGCTGTGCGATGGTGTGCTGGACGATCTGCTCATTGACCCACCCGGCCAATTCCCCCGCCAGGGCACGATCTATCGCGCCCTGGCGGATCGGCCGGTCAAGGGCCAGGGCGGGATCTTTGTGCGCCTGCCCGAGGGCAGTGGCTTTCTCCGCCATGCCAAGGGAATCACCCCCGGCCGGACGCTGCTGGTTCAGGTGACCGGCTATGCCGAGCCGGGCAAGGCCGTCCCGGTTTCCGCCCGACCCCTGTTCAAAAGCCGCTATTGCATCGTCTCGCCCGGAGCGCCCGGGGCGAACCTGTCCCGCGCGATCCGGGATGAGGACGAGCGCCTGCGCCTGCGCGATCTGCTGACCGGCCTGGCCCTTCCCGAGGGGACCGGCCTGATCCTGCGCTCGGCCTGCACGGGCACCGAGGCGGCCCCGATTGTCGCCGATATCAACGCAATGCTGGACGTGGCCCGCGCCGTGACAGGGGATGCAGGTTCCGGGCCAGAGCTTTTACTGGATGGCCCCAACGCCACCGAGCGCGCCTGGATGGAATGGCCCGAGGCCAGCCCCCCCGTACCCGACGCCGATTTTGGCAATACCGGCGTGGCCGAGGCCATCGCCGCCCTGGCCGGCCCCGCCCCGTTGCCTGGCGGCGGGCAGATCCATGTCGAACCAACCCATGCGCTGATTGCCGTGGATATCAACACCGGGCCGGACACCTCGCCAGCGGCAGGTCTCAAGGCCAATCTCGCCGCCGCCCGCCTGCTGCCCAGGCTGCTGCGCCTGCGGGGCCTTGGCGGCCAGATCACCGTGGATCTGGCCCCGGCCCCGAAAAAGGACCGGCCACGCATTGAACAAGCGTTCCGGGCCGCGTTCCGGGGTGACCGTATCGAAACGGCACTGGCCGGATGGACCCCACTGGGAAATCTGGAACTGCAACGCAAGCGCGAACGCCTGCCGCTGAGCATCGCACTGACCAGGAAATGATCCGATGGCCTGCCCGATCTGCAACAAACCGACACAGCCCGGCTATCGCCCTTTTTGCAGCCGGCGCTGTGCCGATGTGGATCTTGGGCGCTGGTTGAAGGGATCTTACGCCCTGCCGGTGACCGAATTCGACGATGAGGATGGCGATGGACCGCCCCCCTCGGACGAGGCCCCACCCCGTCACTGAGAATTTCTGCCACAGCCTCTGGACACCCCCCGGCTGCTCGCATATTACGCCCCCACCCGGACGTCAGCGACGTCCCCCGTGCCCGGGTAGCTCAGGGGTAGAGCAGTGGATTGAAAATCCTCGTGTCGGTGGTTCGATTCCGCCCCCGGGCACCATTTTCACAACAAAGATCATATCTTTGCATGCCGTTATGCCGTATGGTTCGGAACCGGCATTTCGGAACGATGTGAAGGAAAAACACCCCCGCAGGTCATCGCGTCAAGCTTTTCCCCCTGATCCCCATGGGTCAGGTGCCATGTTTACCTTCTGTACAATTGGCTGTTGAAGACCCAAAAATCGCCCGTTAATTTGTATT
>JBKDZR010000073.1:0-4311 GCA_047971485.1 Qingshengfaniella sp.
TGCCGTCCTCGGCCTGCATCAGATCGGGGGTGCGCTTGCCATCGGCCAGAACCTGCTCAACCGCCTTTTCCAGCCGGTCGGCCTCGGCGCCCTGATCGAAGGAATAGCGCAGCGCCATGGCGAAGCTGAGGACACAGGCGATCGGGTTGGCCTTGCCCTGCCCCGCGATATCGGGGGCCGAGCCATGCACCGGTTCGTAAAGCGCCTTGGGCCGGCCATTGGCCATGGGCGCCCCCAGACTGGCTGAGGGCAGCATACCCAGGCTGCCGGTCAGCATGGCGGCGGCATCGGACAGCAGATCCCCGAACAGGTTGTCCGTGACGATCACGTCAAACTGTTTGGGCCAGCGGCACAGCTGCATAGCACCGGCATCGGCATACATGTGCGACAGCTCGACATCGGGGTATTCCTCGTCATGGACCTTCTGGACGACCTCACGCCACAGAACACCGGATTCCATCACATTGGCCTTCTCCATCGAGCAGACCTTGTTGCCACGTTTGCGGGCCAGTTCAAAGGCCGAGCGGGCGACGCGCTCAATTTCGCCCTCGGTATAGCGCTGGGTGTTGATACCCACGCGCTCGTTGCCCTCGGTGATGATGCCGCGCGGTTCACCGAAATAGATGCCCGAGGTCAATTCCCGGATGATCATGATGTCCAGGCCGGCCACCACATCGCGTTTCAGGCTGGAAAAATCGGCCAGGGCATCAAAGCACTGGGCCGGGCGCAGGTTGGCATAGAGATCCAGTTCCTTGCGCAGGCGCAGCAGGCCGCGTTCCGGTTTGACGCTGAAATCGAGCACATCGTATTTCGGCCCGCCCACAGCACCCAGCAGAACGGCATCCACCGACTGGGCCTTTTCCATCGTCTCATCGGTCAGGGGCGTGCCATGGGCGTCATAGGCCGCACCGCCCACCAGATCCTCGCTGACATCGAAGGCCAGGCCACGCTTGGCACCAAACCAGTCGATCACGCGGCGCACCTGGGCCATGACCTCGGGCCCGATCCCATCGCCGGGCAGGATCAAAAGGGAAGGATTGGACATCACGGCACTCCTTTTGCGTATTTCCGGCGGGGATAGAGCCGCAGATGGGGCCGGTCAAGGGATCGCCGCAAGGGGCGGGGCCGGACAGGCCGAATCATGGGCCGGGAAAAACAACCGAACTGCCTGCGCGACGGTTGTTGACACATCAATCCCCCGGCAGGCTGCCCCAGCACCCCTATTTGCCCAATATTTAGGCACAATAGCCTGTGCCTATCGCAACTTTAAGTTTGCAATCTGGTATCTGGTCGACCAGATTCACCCCAGGCGGGGAGAACAAGGCGCGACACGTCCTCGGAAGGTCTGTAAGTTGCGGAACCCGCCAGAATTGCAAAGAGCCGGCGCACATATGCCAGCTGCTCGCGACACCGTTCGCGAGGAGGGGGGAGGCATGCCGGCTTGTCGCGGAGGAGGAGAAACATGACAACCACGACCACGGACACCCCCGGGGGGGCGTCGGCCATTGGCGATGCCAACCTGGCCTCAGGCGATCCCATCTATATCGATGCGCCCGGCACCACACTGAAAGACACCTGGAAGAATGCCGGCCCCGGGATCGCTGCAGCGATGACCGGGATCGGCGCATCCCACATCATGCACGGGCCAACGGCCGGGGCCCAATACGGCTATGCCCTGCTGTGGATCATCCCGGCGGCCTATCTGCTGAAATACTGCGCCTTCGAATTTGCCCACCGTTACACGATGGTCAAAGGCGAAAGCGTGATGGAGGCCTATGGCCGGGTCGGCAAATGGCCGTTCTGGTATCTGGGCTTTCAGTCCCTGGCCAACACCTTCGGCATTGCCGGGCGGGCGCTTGGCTGCGGGGCGCTGCTTTGGGCCGCCTTCCCGTTCATGCCGCTGGAAGCCTGGTCCATGGCCGTTCTTCTGGTCAGTGTCGCCATTCTGTGGGCCGGGAAATACGAGGCACTGGAAGGCGCGGTGAAGATCGCCATCATCGTCTTTGCCCTATCGTCGTTCATCGCCTTCGCGTTGCAGGCCCCGCCCCCGGCTGAATACCTGTCGCGGCTGCTGCCGACCCTGCCACCGGCGGGTGCGCTGCTGCTGTTCGGCGCCATGTGGGGCTATTTCCCGACCACGGTCGAGGTGGCACCGATGCAGTCCAACTGGGCCGTCGATAAGAAAAGCGGCATGGTTTACGTCCGCGAGATGCGCGAAAAGGGCCACAAGGTCGAGGTTCATCCCGATTACATGAAGAACTCGATGATCCTCTATCGTCGGGACATGAACACATCGTACATCATCGCGATGCTGACCGGGATGGTCTTTTTGATCGTCGGCGCCGTGGTGCTGAAGCCGATGGGGCTGGTGCCGTCGGGCCGCGAGATGGGGGTGACCATCGCCCGGATCTACACGGAAACCTTCGGGGCCTGGATCTTCCCGGTGATCATCGCCGGGGGCGTTGCGGCGCTGTTCTCGACCGTCTTCACCTATTTCGACGGTCAGGCCCGGGTGTTCGAGGAATGCTGCGTTCGACTGAAGACCAGCTGGGATGAGCCCAAAACCCGCCAGTTCATCTACCGTGGCTTCCAGGTTCTGTGGGTCATCGGCGGTGCGGCGGTGATGTTCGGCATGCCGCGGCCGATCCTGGTGGTGCAGATCGCCTCGGTGATGGCGCTGGTTTTCTCGCCGATCATCTACTGGCTGACGGTGAAGGCGGTGAAAGACGGCTTCCAGACCGAGGAAGAGAAACAGCATCTGCCCGGTCCGTTCCTGATGGGTCTGTCCTGGGTGGGCATCATCGGGTTGGCCCTGATCAGCGCCTATGTGCTGTTCATGATGTTCGCCCGGTAAGCGAGCGGCAGTTTGCCTGATGTGCCGCGCCCCGGGAGACCGGGGCGCGGTTTTTTGGCATCAAGGCCCGGTGTCGACATCCACCCAGACCAGGCGATGCAGGGGGGGATCCAGGCCGGCCTCGGCCAGTGTCGCACCCAGCCCGGTACCGTCCCCCGTGCCGGTCAGCCCTGATCCGGTGACCTGCAGGTCTGCGGATGGCAGGGCATAGTCAACCCGCAAGGGGCCTGGCCGGTCTTCCCACAAACCTGTAGCGCGATCGCCGTTGATGGTCCGTTGTCCGGGGTCCTGCAGGCCCGGGTGGATCAGGAGATCGCGAATTGTCTGGTGATGGCCCTCGCCACCCTGGGGATCGAGATTGGCATCCCCGAGCAGGACGAAGCGATTGGGCGGCGGCCCGAAAGCGCCATCAAGAAACAGCGACCAGAAGCGAATCTCATCGCGGTTGCGCAGGCCATTGCGGTCCTCAGGGCCATCAAAGACCGGGGTTGTCGCATGGAAGGCCCCGACCCACAGCGGCGCGTCCGGGCCTTTGATCCGCAGGACCCAATGGCCGACGCTGGACAGGCGCAACACGGCACGTGCCGTCGCGTCATAGAAAGGCTGGTCCTCCAGCATCGGCAGGGTTGCGCCGGGCAGATCGCACCACAGCAGGTCCGAGAAATCCCGCAGGCTGCCCTGGTCGATCGGATAGCGCGACAGCAGCGCCAGGCCACCCTGCCCGGCAAAGGTGCCATAGCCCTGCGCATCGCCGGGACCCCCCAGCCGGCCATCGCCATCCAGATCCAGGCCCGTTGCCCACCCGGCATTGGGCCGCAAGGCAAAGTGATGAGGATAATCCGGACCGCCCTGGGCGACGACAAGGCGGGCGAATTCGGCCAGGGCCACACCGTGCAGATCATAGTCAAACCGTGCCAGCACCAAGATATCCGGGGCGGCGGCGGCTATGGTCAGCGCTGCGGCACGGGCTTGATCATCGCCGCGTTTCAAGTCCCGCAACAACAGCCCCGGCCCATCGCGATCCAGCGCCACGTTGAACATGGCCAGCCGCACGGTTTCGGCAGCGACAGGCATCACACCCTGGCCCAGGACGGCCAGGACCCCGAACAGAAAACGCACCAGACCCATCGGGCCATTGGCACACAGAAATGGTTACGCTTTGGTTAACGACACAGATCACACAGACGGTCCGTTGACACACACGTCTCTGCGGTCTGTCCCGTCGTTTGCCTTAGCAGGCTGCTGAAAAAAGAAACCGTCTCGCGCTTACGCCATTTCGCGACGGTCCTCGGATTGATCCCGAGTTCTCGGCTCAGCGCTGCGGTCGAAGCTTGCGATCGCTGTATTGCTGCTCTGACCGCGTGCGTGGTCGTGGCGCTCCCATGACGAATTTGTCCCATAGTGCTTCCTTCCATTCCAACGAAAGGATCGCACCATCAAACCGTGGGATCAAACAC
>JBKDZR010000074.1:0-8926 GCA_047971485.1 Qingshengfaniella sp.
AACGGTCATTTTCCAGAGCCAGGGGGGCGGGATCGGTGCCCCAACCGCCGTTGCCCCCGACAGCCGTCTGCGCCTCTACCATCCCCCGCCATCGGCGGGGCTACAGCCCCATATAGGCCTCGCGGATGCGGGCATCCCGGGCCAGGTCGGCACTGGGGCCGGTAATCGTTACCCGGCCGGTTTCAATGACGAAGCCCTCGCTGGCCAGATCCAACGCGGTCAGCACGTCCTGTTCCACTAACAAGATGCTCAGCCCCGTACGGTTCACCTCGGTCAGCGCCTCGCTGAGAACCTCGACCAGGCGCGGCGCCAGACCCAGCGACAATTCGTCGATCATCAACAGGCGCGGCGCCGACATGATCCCCCGGCCAATGGCGCACATCTGTTGTTCACCCCCCGACAGGGTGGTGGCATCCTGACCCGAGCGTTCGCGCAGGATCGGGAAGGTTTCCATCACGAAATCCAGATCCCGGGCGACCTGCGCCTTGTCCTTGCGCAGATAGGCCCCCAGCATCAGATTGTCGCGTACCGACAGGCCCTTGAACAGACGCCGCCCTTCGGGAACATGTACCACACCGGCGGCCAGCACCTCATCGGGGGCCGCGCCGCCGATCTCGGTGCCGGCCAGTCGGATTGATCCCGCGCGGGGCCGGATCAACCCGGAAATCGTGCGCAACAAAGTGGTCTTGCCCGCCCCGTTCGACCCGACGATGCAGGTGATCGCGCCGGCCTGAACCTGCAACGACACGTCCCACAGGACCTGCACATCGCCATAGCCCGCCTCCAGCCCGGAGATTTCAAGCAACGTGTCAGCCAACGGCCATCTCCTTTTGAAAACGCTCGGCGAATTTCGGGCCGAGATAGGCCTCGATCACCTTGCGGTCATGGACCATCTCCTGGGGCGGCCCTTCGGCGATCAACTCGCCATGATGAAGCACAAGAACCCGGCTGGACAGGCTGAGCACGACCTTCATCAGATGCTCGATGATCAGGATCGACACGCCGCGCGCGGCGATACGCCGGATCAGATCCAGCGCCCCGTCGATCTCGGTGGCGTTGAGGCCGGCATTCACCTCATCCAGCAGCAGAACCTTGGGCCCCATCGCCAGGCTTTTCGCCAGTTCCAGCCGCTTGCGGTTGGGCAGGGTCAGCGAGGCGGCCGGCGTATCCGCGATATGGGCCAAGCCGACGAATTCCAGTTCCGCCAGCGCATGGTCATGGGCCTGGGCGATGCTTTCCGGCACACCCCCGAACAGCGCCGAAGCGGCGACGTTTTCCAGAACGGTCATCTTGGGAAAGGGCTGCACGATCTGGAAGGTCCGCGCCAACCCGCGCCGGGCAGCCTGAAACGGCTTTTGCCGGGACACGTCCTGACCTTCGAAAAAGACCTGGCCGGAACTGGGGCGGTGCACCCCGGTGATCGCATTGACCAGCGTGGTCTTGCCCGCCCCGTTGGGGCCGATCAGGGCAACGATCTCACCCTCATGCAGGGAAAAGGACACATCGTTCAACGCCCGGATGCCACCGAACTGGCGCGAGACATTCTTCAGTTCGAGGATGGCGGTCATTTGGTGTCTCCTCCTGCCGTAGTCCGCGCCCGAACCTGGCGGCGCAGGATCGCACGCCAGTCCAGCCGCAGGATCCCGCCGGGCAGAAAGAAGATCAGCGCAACGACGATGGCCCCCATGATCGCCCGGTTCCAGGCCAGGAAATTCGCCCAGAACACCTCTTCCAACAGGACGAAGCTGACCGCGCCCACCACCGGCCCCAACAGCGTGCCGGCCCCGCCCAGCATCGCCATCACCGGCACCTTGACGGTGGTCAGGATGTCGAAACTGTCGGTCGGGTCGATATAGCCCACCCAGGACGCATAGACCGCGCCAACCGCACCGGGAAAGATCGCCGACAGCACAAAGGCCGCGATCTTGTAGCGGGTGGTGTCGATGCCCACCATGTCGGCGGCGTCCTCGTTCTGGTCGATGCAGCGCAGGCCAAAGCCCAGGCGGCTCCGATCGACGATCACATTTGTCACAAAGGCCAGGGCCACGATCACCAGCATTACATAGAGAACCAGCGCCGACACCTCGGGCGGGCGGCCTTGCAACAGCGGCACGTTCAACCCGTTGCCGCCGCCGGTCACCTCGCCCCAGGACGAGATGATCAACCGCGAGATATCGACCAGCGCGATTGACCCGATGGCAAAATAGTGCCCCTTGAGGCGCAGCACGATGGCCCCCAGGACAAACGACACCGCCCCCACAAAGGCCGCCGCCGCCAGCCAGGCCAACGCAGCCGGCACGCCGCTGCGTTGCGCCAGCGCCCCGACATAACAGCCGATGCCGTAAAAGGCCGCCGTCGAAAAGGACGGGTATCCGGTGAACCCTCCGATGATGTTCCAACTCAGGGCCAGAGCGGTGAACATGGCAATCGAGATGGCAATCCGCACCTCATAGTTGCCCAGCATTGTCGGCGTCAGCGCCAGCGCAAGCATCCACAGGCCCATGACGATCAGGGGAAGATTGGATTTCCGCGACATCATTCATACCCCTTGACGCCGACAAGACCGGTGGGCCGGACAACCAGCAGAAGCAGCATGATCAGGAAACCGATGGTAATGGCGTTCTGCGGTCCAACGATGACCCCGGCGAAACTTTCGATGATGCCCAGGGCCAGCCCGCCGACCAGGGCCCCGGATACGCCGCCCAGACCGCCGATCACGCAAATGACAAAGGCCTTGCCCAGAAAAACGCCGGACAGGTTGGTGGTGACAGGAAAGACCATGGCAAAGACCGATCCCGCCGCCCCGGCCATCAGCGCGGCAATGGCAAAGGTGGTCGCATAGATGTGGTTTACCCGGATTCCCATCAGCGCCGCTGCCTCGCGGTCCATGCGCACGGCGACGATCGCCCGGCCAATGCGCGAGGTCTTGAGCACGACGAACAGCAGACCGGTCAACACCAGCGCCAGCCCCATGCCGATCAGCCGGTCCACGGGCATCGACACCCCCAGCGCGTCGATCCGGCCCAGATCCAGCGACACGCGCCGTGGTGTCGCGGTGAAGAACACGGTCATCAGGTTATACAGGATCATGTCCAGCCCGAAGGTCAGGGTCAGCGTGGTCAGAACCGGCGCCGACACGACCTTGTTTATAAAGACATATTGCAGGACATACCCCAGCCCGAACAGTGCGATGGCCACGAAAGGCAGGATCAGCACCGGGCTGACGCCCGTCGCCGCCCAGGCGAAATAGGTCAGATAGCCGCCCAGCACGATGAACGACCCGTGCAGCATGTTGATGACGTTCAAGACGCCCCAGACAAGCGAAAAGCCAATGGCGATACAGGCATACAGCGTGCCAAGCACGATCCCGTTCGCCAAAATCTGTGCGAAACCCATAAAGTCGTTTCCTTGGAGGTGTTCGGCCGGACCGCTCTTTTCGGTCCAGCCGGAAAGCGTTACTCGATCAGTTGCAGGTCCGCATTCGCGATGCTCGCCGGGTAGAGGATCTTGATCTCGCCCGACTGCACCTGGATGATCGGCATGTCGCGGCCCTGGTTCATCCCGTTCTCGCCGAACTTGATCGGACCGTAGAAAGTTTCCAGATCCGTCTCGGCCAGAGCATCACGCATGGCCACCGGATCGGCGGATCCGGCACGGTTCACCGCATCGGCCACCACGTCCAGCGCGGCCGCGCAGGACCCATGCACATAATCGGGATCCTCCCCCCCCGAGGCGGTCAGGAAGTCCTGATAAAACCCATCCGTCGAGGACCACGCCCCTGGCACATCGGTATAGCCAGTCGCATGGTGCCACCAGGTCGAACTGGTCACACCATCGGCCAGATCGCCCAGACCTTCGCTGAACTCGCGATAGGCGGGGCCGGTAACCATGGTAATGATCGGCGCCTCGATGCCCAGATCCTGCATCTGCTTGCGCCCGAGGATCAGATCCTGGGTGTAGCCGGTCATATAGACCCAATCCGGCGCCAGCGACTTGATCGTCGACAGGGCCGCCGAATGGTCGATGGCCCCAACGGGGTACAATTCGTCATAGACCACTTCAATCCCGGCAGCCTTGGCCGCAGTAGACGTCGCGGTTGCCATCGACTTGGGAAACACGTCATCCCGGCCATAGATCGCCACGCGGCCCAGTTCAGGCACCTTGGCCTTGAATTCGGCCACCATGGCATCGGTCATCCCGCTATTGGGGGCCAGCGTGCCGAATAGATACTTGAAGCCCTGGTTGAAGACCTCACTGGACGAGGACACACAGGCCACCAGCGGCACCTGATAGCGTTCCGCCACGGCGGCGACGATCTTGGTATGGCCCGACCCGAAGGGCGCCATCAGCACGTCGACCTCATCGTCGTTGATCAGTTTCTCAGCCAGTTGGCCCGCGCGCTTGCCGTCGGTCTGATAATCATACTCGATGATCTCGACCAGCATCTTGGTGTCGCCCACAGCGATCCCGCCCGCGGCATTGACCTTGTCACTCCACATCTTCCAGACAAGTTCCTGCTTGTGTCCCTCATCGGCCAACCCGCCGGTCAGTGCCAGGGGCGCCCCGATCTTCAACACCTCCTGCCCGGTGGCAGTCGAAGCCGAGGCCGCAGCAAGCGCCCCGATGACGGCCGCGATCGTCCGCTTGTGTCGTGAAGTGGTCATTCTCACGTCTCCTGTTGGCTTATGTCCTGTTGGCTTATGGGACCCGGCCTGTGATCCAGCCGGCTGGTGACTCGTCTCAAGCCTATTGTCAGCATACTGTTCAAACTATTCTGATCGTCCGCTTCCCCCCTGCCCGCAGCAAACTGGCGCGCATTCGGGCGCAACTTGGCAGAAATGCGCAAAATCAAGGCAGAAATCGAATTGTCATGGCGCCGTGTTCAGCCCATCCCGGGGACACATCACAGCACAGGGCTGCCCCCTGTCCAGGCCCAACACGGTGCCGCCGAGGGTAATCAGTAGGCAGATTACCTTTGCAATGCCACCAAGGTTCTGTGTCCGCACGCGATTGTTCCCGATTTTACGACACATCCGGACCACCGCCCAGATTGCCCCCGCGCACCGCATGCCAAGAGCAGGCCCATCCCAAGACGAATGCCGGTTTTGGACGCCCTGAACATGCGGTATCAACAGACTGGGGCATGTTGCGCGCATGGGAATGGGCCTGACACGCACAAGACCGATTGACCCGGCCGCATGGCCGGCAAACAGTTGCAAGACGGCAAGGCCCAGCGCCAGCGCCGCACAGAGCCAAAGTAAGATCCAGGAGACATCATGCTGAACCCCGCGCTAGGACTGAACGGCGCCATCACCGCCCCGCATCATGCCGCAACGCAGGCCGGGCTGGGGGTGCTGGCCGAAGGCGGCAGCGCCATCGAGGCGATGGTTGCCGCTGCCGCCGCCGTTGCCGTTGCCTATCCGCACATGAACGGGATCGGCGGGGATGGGTTCTGGCTGATCAAGCGCCCGGGGCAGGATCCGGTGGCGATCTTCGCCGGGGGTCAGGCCGCCGCACTGGCCACACCGGATTGGTATCGCGCCCAAGGGCAGGATACGGCGATCCCCGCGCGCGGGCCTCTGGGGGCCCTGACCGTGCCAGGCACGCTGGGGGGGTGGGCTGCAGCGCTGGATCTGTGTGAGGCACCACTGCCCTTGTCACGCTTGCTGGCCCCGGCCATCGCCCTGGCCCGCGATGGTGTCGCCGTCACCGGCAACCAGGCCATCTGCACCACCGAAAAAGCCGATGGGCTGCGCGATGTGCCCGGTTTCGCCGATCTCTACCTGCCGAGCGGTCAAGCCCCTGCCCGGGGAAGCCGCTTGGTGCAATCGGCGCTTGGGGCCACCCTTGAGCAGATCGCCCGGGCCGGCATCGCCGATTTCTACCGCGGTGACATTGCCCGACAGCACGGCACCTTTCTGGAGGCCAGCGGCAGCCCCTTGCGCGCCAGCGATCTGGCGGCCTATGCCCCCGCCCGGCTGAAACCGCTGACGGTGCGCACCTCGCGCGGGCAGTTGTGGAACATGACCCCGCCAACTCAGGGGGTGGCCTCGTTGATGATCCTGGCCCTGTTTGACCGGCTGGGCGTCACCGAGGGAGAAGGCTTTGCCCATCTGCACGGGGTGATCGAAGCAACCAAGCAGGCCTTTCTGATCCGCAATGCACAGTTGGGTGACGGGGCCCCGGCGCAGGATTGGTTGGCCGATGCGCGCCTTGACGCGATGGCAGCCCGGATTGATCCCGCCCGGGCACTGCCCTGGCCCCACGATCCGCAGGAGGGCGATACGATCTGGATGGGGGCCACGGATCGGGACGGGACCGTCGTCAGCTTTATCCAAAGCGTGTTCTGGGAATTCGGCTCTGGGCTGACCTGCCCTGAAACCGGCGTCGTCTTTCAAAACCGTGGCGCGGCCTTTTCCCTGGTCCCCGGACCGAACATGCTGGCCCCGGGCAAACGGCCGTTCCACACCCTCAACCCGGCACTGGCCGAGCTGCAGGACGGACGGGTCATGGCTTATGGGACCATGGGGGGCGAGGGTCAGCCGCAAACCCAGGCCGCCGTCTTCACCCGCTACGCCCATTTCGGCACCGGCCTGCAACAGGCGGTGACTGCGCCGCGGTGGCTGTTGGGCAAGACCTGGGGCGACGACAGCACGACTCTCAAGCTGGAGGACCGGTTCGATCCCGCCCTGATCGCCCGGCTGACAGCGGCCGGTCACCAGGTGGAAATGCTGCCGGCCTTTTCCGACCTGGCCGGCCATGCCGGGGCTGTCGTCGTGCATCCTGACGGTCTGCACGAAGCGGCCAGCGATCCGCGCGCCGATGGCGCCGCGCTGGCCCTGTGATCGGGATGACTCCGGAAACTTTCTGGCAGGTCATCGAGGATGGTCCGCCCCCACCCCCGCCCTATAGCGGGCGCTTTCCGGCGGTCCTGCCCGATCACGGCGTCCTGTGGCTGCCGCTGCGGCCGCTGGCCGACAGCGACGCAGCGCTGGCCTCGCTGATCCTGAACCAGGCCAGCTTTGCCGTGGCTGACAGGCTGGCCGGGCTGCTCGCCAGGGATCTGCGCGATTTCACTGTCGACCGGGTGATCGGCCTGCCGACGCTGGGCCTCGGACTGGCCGCCGGCGTGGCCCAGGCCCTGGGGCATTCGCGCTATGTGCCGCTGGGGACATCCCGGAAATTCTGGTATGACGAGGCCCTCTCGGTACCGTTGTCATCGGTCACCAGCCCGGGCGGCGGCAAACGGCTGTACATCGACCCACGGATGCTGCCCCTGCTGGAGGGCCGGCGGATCGCCCTGATCGACGATGCCATCTCGACCGGCACCTCCATGGTCGCCGCGCTGGATCTGCTGAAACAGGTCGGCCTGACCCCCGTGGTGATCGGCGCCGCGATGCTGCAAACAGATCGCTGGCGCGACCCGCTGGCCGCAGTTCCGGTGCGCGGGGTCTTTCGCTCGCCCCTGCTGCGCAAACAGGAGACGGGTTATTGGCCCGAAGATCCATCCCCGCGCCAGATCCCGAAGCCAACCCTCTAGTCCATGCCCTGCTTTCCATCGCAAAGGACGACTGTACCGCGTTTTCACCCCGGATCTTGACCCCAGCGCGGGACAAGCGGGGAGGGGCCGCGCCAGTGCCGAACCGGCCCGCGGGCTGGCGCTGGCGTGTTGGGTCTGCTGGGTCGAACGGCCGTTTCGTCCGCGCCGCCGCTTGCGCGCAAGATCACGTCCTCGGAACTTAGCAGAAACATCTGATGATACCCTGATACTGACGGGTCCAACACACGTTCTGTTCCCCAAATCCAGGGCGCCCTGCCCGAAACAAGGATCTGGCTGTTTCCGGTACACTGTTGATCTGGTGCAACGCCCAGCGGATCGAATCGAATTAATTTATGGTGCGTAAGTTAATAGTCCTGCGGTTGCTCCATGGCGCGTCCTCGCAAACAAGATTCCCTGAAGATCCCAGAACGCGCTGTCGAAGAGGGGCTCAATATCCTGCGCACGCAGCCCGACAGGTTTTCCCTGCTGGAAATCGCACGCCGGATCGGATGCAGCGGGCCCGCGCTTTATGCGCATTTCACCAACAGGGATGACCTTCTCGACCATATCCGCAGCGCGGTTCACGCCACGATGGCAGAGGAAAAGCGCCAGCGCTTTGCCGGGATGACGGTGGCACCGCTGGCCCGGTTGCGCCTTTGCGGGCAGGACTATGTCGCTTTTGCCCAGACCAACCCGGCGCTCTATCGGCTGATCTTTGCACCGCCGCACGCCACCGGGGACGGGATATGCCTGGATAGCGCCGTCATCGCCCCCTTGGCCGCCGGTGTGCGCGCCGCGCAAACACAGGGGCATGCGGCCGGAGCGGATGCCGATCAGATCGCCCGCATGATGTGGTTTACTGTGCACGGCGCCATCATGATGGCGCTGGATTCCCAACTGCCCGGCCCCGCCCCGGACAGGTGGCAGCGCGGCCATGACGCCGTGGATACGGTCATGGCGCTTCTCACCTCACAGCCAGAACAGGAGAAAGACCATGGCCGCACGTGATGTCACCCTGTCGGTCAATGGCACCGCGCAGCATGTTCATGTCGATCCGGAAACCCCGCTGGTCCATGTCCTGCGCGAAACGCTTGGCCTGACCGGCACCAAGTTCAGTTGCGAAGGCGGACCCTGCGGGGCCTGCGTTGTGTGGATGGATGGTGCGCCGATCCGGTCCTGTGTCATCCCGATCGACACAGCCGAGGGCACCGAGATCACCACAATCGAGGGCCTGTCCGCAGAAGGCCTGCACCCGGTTCAGCAGGCCTAGCTTGCCGAGCAAGTATCCCAATGCGGCTATTGCCAACCCGGGATGATCATGGAGGCTGCGGCGCTTTTGCGCGACACCCCCGCACCCGACCGGGCAACCATCGTCGAGGAGCTGAA
>JBKDZR010000075.1:0-40809 GCA_047971485.1 Qingshengfaniella sp.
CCTGGGTGGGCGCCCCGTTACGCTGGGGCGGGTGTGCTTTATGCCTGCCACGCCCCTCCATCCGCTGTGCTTTTTGAAACGTCGCAATGCGCCCTCCCTGTGGGAGGGTCGGGCGCGGCCCGGGCTAGCCGCCCGTGCCAAGGCAGGAGGCGGGGGATGAGGAACAGTTTTCCGGTTGCGCCGTTGAAAATGGATCGGGGCAGGGCTTTTCAGCAGCCTGCTAATCCCCCCTCAGAAAGAGAAATCCGACAGGCTGTTAAAGAAAACGCCTGTCGGGGGAGGAACCGACAGGCGCCTTGACGGCAGATCCTTGTCATCCGGTCAGTCGGGAGGAGGAAACCACCGGACAGACCTGCCGAAATTCAGGCGTTTTGGGCTGCCTCGCGGGCGATGGCATCAATCTGTGACCGGGCGATCCCGATGTCGTTCAGTTCGCGATCCGTCAGGCAGCCCAGTTCGTTGCGAACGCTGACAAAGGCGGCGCGGCGGTGGCGCCACGCGGCAAAGCGCACGCGCAGGCGGGTCAGTGCGCCGGGACCGGTATCGGCATAGCGGGTGGTTTCGGTAATGCTGGCCATCGTCAAACTCCGTGACATCGTGCAGGCCGCCGGGGCGGCGTCTCTTGTGGGGCACACATAAGGGAATGCTGCGCCTGCACAATGGACGGTTTGACAAGGCTGCCATGCTCTTGGTGCAAGTTTACGCTGCGGCGCGGCGCCCTTGTCATTCGCGGAAAGGATGGTCGCAGGCGCCCGCTACAGGGGATAGGGGCGAAAAAAGGCGGCACGCCTGCTGAGAAAGCATTATCCCTGCCACCCCATGGCTTCTGTATCCCGGCGCACAATCCTCGATGAAAAATCAGATAAGCTTCCGTGCAGGGCGCTGTTGACACCGGGGGTGGTGTCGCGATGGTGGACACCCGGACGACGGACCCCAATCGGACTGGCAGCGAAAGGCGGCATGACGCGATGACCCAATGGACGACCCTGATCCTGAACACCGACAGCCGGGGGGTCGCACGGCTGACGCTGAACCGGCCCGAACGCCACAATGCGATGAACGGCCAGATGATCCGCGACCTGACCGAGGCGGCCGCCTGTCTGGGTGCCGATCCGGCCGTGCGGGTGGTGGTGCTGACCGGCGCTGGGGACAGCTTTTGCGCCGGGGCCGATCTGGACTGGATCCAGGGCCAGTTGGAGGGCGATCCGCAGACCCCCCTGGATGAGGCCCGCCGCCTGGCCGAGATGCTGGAAGCGTTGAACACCCTGCCCAAACCGCTGATCGGCTGGATCAACGGGCAGGCCTATGGCGGCGGGCTGGGGTTGATCGCCGTATGCGATCTGGCGCTGGCTGATACCCGGGCCCGCTTTGCCTTTACTGAAACCCGGCTGGGACTGATCCCGGCCGCTATCGCCCCGCATATCGTGGCGCGCATGGGCGCGGGCGGATCGCGGCACCTGATGATGTCGGCCCGGCCCTTCGCCGCCCCCGAGGCGGTCACCCTGGGATTGTTGGCCGGACATGCATCCACAGCGGATCTGGAGGCCCGGATCGCAGCCGAGGTGGATCCCTACCTCGATGCCGCGCCGGGGGCCGTAGCCGCGACCAAGGCGCTGGTCCGGGCCCTGGGTCCCCAGGTCGACATGCGGGCACAGATCGACGAGGCCATACGCCGACAGGACGAGACATGGGACAGCGATGCCGCGCGCGATGGCCTTGCCGCCTTTTTCGCCAGGCGCCCCAAGACCGTCTGAGCGCCGCAGCGCCCAGACGCATGGCCCTGGCAGGCCCCTGCCCAATCTCCCGCCGGCTTGTGCGATGTGGCCCGGCCGGGTCGCCGTGTCCTGAGCAGATATTCGCGGTTTCGCCCACGAATGCCTGCTCAGGGTTCCTTGTTCTGCAGGATTTTCAGCCCAAAACCGGTGGCCACTTTTGTGAAATCCGGCTTAGCCGCCCCTCGCGTCGTGAACAGGGGCGGGACAGATGCGGCCGAAACGACAAGAGGTCGCAGCGACAATCTGTCATGATCTCGAACCCGTTCTCCGGATCTAAGATGCGCGGGCGCGACGCGTGTAGCACCTGACGGCCGTAGACAGGCCCCTCCATGGGGTTGCCCACCGGGCAATCCGGATGGGGCCGGTGCCCTGTTGTACCGCCCGCGCAGGCAGGTTGCCCATTCCGGGGACCTGTCCACATTCGATGAACAGATCAGGAGGTATAGCATCGTGGCCAGTACTTACGTCGACACCGAAGCGAAACATGGCAATCAGGATACGGACGAGGCCCATACCTTCGAAGATGGCCTGGCCGATGAACAGACGATCGCCCGCCAGGAAGCCGAACATGAAGCGATCCTTGAAATCGCCGAGGCGGCCCAGTCGACGGATGGGGACGGTATCGACGCGATCATCGAGGGAGCCTCGCCCGACGATGCCGAACGCATGAGCGAATGGCTCGGCCTGCCCAAACCGCCGGGCAAGCCTCGGGTGACCTCGGATGAACTGGCCGACAACTGGCGCGGGGGGGGCTATCCCTACAAGTACAAGATGCTGCGCAAGGACTATGAGCGCGAGAAATTCATCCTCCAAACCGAATTGCTGAAGATGCAATCCTGGGTGCGGGAAACCCAGCAACGGGTCGTGATCCTGTTCGAGGGCCGCGATGCCGCCGGCAAGGGTGGCACGATCAAGCGCTTCATGGAGCATCTCAATCCACGGGGTGCGCGCGTCGTGGCCCTGGAAAAACCCAGCGATGTCGAGCGCGGGCAATGGTACTTTCAGCGCTATGTCGAACACCTGCCGACCACGGGCGAAATCGTCATGTTCGACCGGTCCTGGTACAACCGTGCCGGGGTGGAACGGGTGATGGGCTTCTGCACCGATGAGGAATACCAGGAATTCCTGCGCCAAGCCCCCGAATTCGAACGCAACCTGGTACGCAGCGGCATCCATCTGATCAAGTTCTGGTTCTCCGTCAGCCAGGAGGAACAGCGCCGCCGGTTCCGGGAACGCAAGGTCCATCCCCTCAAACAGTGGAAACTGTCCCCGGTCGATCTGGCCAGCCTGGACAAATGGGGTGCTTATACCGAGGGCAAGGAGAAGATGTTCTACCATACCGATACGGCCGACAGCCCGTGGACGGTGGTGAAATCGAACGACAAGAAGCGCGCGCGCCTGAACGCCATGCGCTATGTGCTGCATTCGATGCCTTATACCGGCAAGGATGTGGATCGCATTGGCAATGCCGATGACTTGATCGTTGGCCGCGCCAATGTGATCATTGAGCGAGACGAGTACAACTTCGCCGCCGCCAGCTAGAGCGTGTCGCGTTCATTCGCATTCACACGACACACTCCAAGTCTTTGACAACGCATGTTCGAGGCGCACAAAACCGGTACCCACTTTTGTGCAACATGCTCTAGGCAGACCTTCGTGGCTTCGTCCACGAAGGTCTGGTTTGACTGATTTCATCGTGCAGGATTTCCATCCGAAAATCGGTGGCCAATTTTTCGAAACCCTGCTTGGGGCATGCCCGCCCGGAACCAGGCCTCGGTTTCGGGTGTCTCGGACACACCCCAACGGTGGGCCGTTCCGGTCAGCGGCAGGTCCGGCGCAGGTCCGGCAGCTCGCTCAGCGCCTCAATGTGATAATCGGCTGCCGGATGCGGGGCGTCAGGGCCGCAAAGGACAACCATCATCCCCGCCGCACGGGCCGCCTGCAGGCCCGTCAGGCTGTCTTCGACCGCTAGCATGTCGTGCGGGGCCAATCCGGCCAGATCCGCCGCACGCCGGTAGATGGCCGGGTCGGGTTTGCCGGCCCGCACCTCATCGCCGGCCACCGAAGCGCAGATTGCACCGCCAACGGCCAGTTGCCGCAGGTTGGCATCGACAACCACGCGATCCGAATTCGATGCACAGACCTGCACCACCCCCTGCGCCGCCAACGCCCGGATCGTGGACACCGCGCCGGGCATCGGGTGCAGGCCGACCGCCCCGGCCACGTAGTAGCGGTTGATCCACCGGCAAAAGGGCGCGCATGCAGGCAACGATAGCCAATCCTTGCGCAGACGACACCAGACATCCCGGGTCTGAAGGCCGGCAAAGACCCGGTCATCCAGATGTGTGATATCCAAGCCGCTGACACGGCAGGCGGCGATCAGGGCTTGGTGATGCAGCGGTTCACTGTCGATCAGGGTGCCGTCGATATCCCAGGCCACGCCTTTCCAGGGAAAACCGGTCATATCTGTCCTCCGCCCAATTGTCGGTAGAGCGCGCGAAACCGCGCATAGCCCTGGTCATAGGTCGCGCGGGTTTCGGGGCGCGGGGCGAAAGTCCGGTCATGGTCGGTGAAGGCCGCAATCCCGTCCCAATGCGCAGCGCCGATGCCCACAGCCGCCGTCCAAGCGGCCCCCAGGCAAGACCCGGGATGCCCGCGCAGCCGGTGCAGAGGGACCCCCAGCACATCAGCGACGATCCCCATCCAGACATCGCTTTGCGCCCCGCCATCAGAGACCAGAAAGCGCCGGGTTTCATGGCCGATCTTGTTGAAGGTCTCGATATGGTGGCGGATTGCGTAAGCATAGGCCTCCAGCACGGCCCGCCAGATATGGCCGAGATCATGGGACAAGGTCAGCCCGGTCAACGCACCTCGAGCGTCTGGATCATGCAACGGGGTCTTTTCGCCCAGAAGATAGGGCAGAAAGGTCAGGCCCATTGCCCCGGCCGGCCGCCGGGCAGCAAGCGCATCCAGGGCCGCATGGCGCGATCCGTCCTGCGGGGCAAGGCCGGCGGCGAAGGTTTCAGCAACCCAGTTCAGCACCGATCCGCCGGTGGACATGCAGCCATTGGGCAGCCACAGGCCCGGGATCAGATGATAATCCAGAAACAACCTGGAATCGGGGCAGAGCCGATCCGTCGCTGTCAGGATATCCACGGCCCCGCCGAATTTAAGCAACACATCGCCCCGATGGACGATCCCCGCACCCAGGCATGAAGCGACCATATCCGCCGCCCCGCCAACCACTGGCGTTCCCGGCGCCAATCCCGTGGCCAGGGCGGCGGCCTGGGTTACATGGCCCAGCACCTCAGAGGACCCGACCATCGAGGGCACAAGATCCGGCGGAATGCCGGTCAGGGCCGCCTGGGTAGGATCAATCCGGCCGGTTTTCAGGTTGACGATGCCGGCCTCCAGTGCCCAGTTCCGTTCCACTGCCGCCGTACGGGTCAGGCGATAGTTGATATAGTCATAGGCACCGAACAGAATCCGGGCCTGGGCCATCACCTTGGGCTCATGGTGCAGCAGCCAGCGGATCTTGGGGCCGACCAGTTGCTGGCTCAGCCCGCAGCCCGAGGCCTGCAAAAAGGCGGCCCCATCGATCCGGTGGCGCAATGCGCACAACTCGGCCCCGACCCGGGCGTCGCTTTGCTGGATGGATCGGCGCAGGACCTGTCCGGTGGCATCCAGCAGGACCGTCGCGGGCAACATGCCCGCTACCCCGACCGCGGCAATGTCAGCAGCCTGCTGGCCGGACTGTTCCAGCATATCCGGAATGATAGCACAGCAATTTGCCCACCATTCATTGGGATCTTCCTCTGCCCATCCGGGCTGATCAGCATACAGCGTAACAGGCCGCGCGCTGCGGGCCAACACCGTACCCAGGGCGTCGATCAGGATGCCCTGGGTGGACGTGGTCCCGATATCGAGGCCGAGAAAAACGGTCATGCGGTCTCCTGCAAGGGGCGGGCCGGTTTGCCCGGAGTCAGGGCAATGTCCGGTTTTGTGCGTGGTGTTATCCGATCACCACCCGCACCCCGGCTTCGTCCAGGGCAGATCCCAGTTCCTGGGGCGGGGGCGCGTCCGTGATCAGAACGGTAATTTCCGACAGAGCGGCCAGGCGCACGGTTGAAACACGGCGGAATTTGCTGCTGTCAAGCAGCAGGATCCGTTCCGAGGACCGTTGCAACAAGACGGATTTGACGGCAACTTCCTCGGGCAAATAGTCAAACATCCCCTCCGGGGTCAGCCCCGAGGCGCTGATCAGGGCCACATCGAAATAAAAACGCGAAAAGCTGGCCACCGCGTCCTGCCCGGTCAGCGACATCTCGGCCGGACGGATCTGACCGCCGCAGACATGGGTGGATATGCCAGCGCTGGCGCTGAGCTGAGCCACCCGCAAGCTATTGGTAAAGGCTCGAAATTCAGGATCCGGTCCATCCTGGATGATCGCCCGCAGGGCCGCCAGAACGGTGGTGCCCAGATCAAAGGCCACCACGCGCCGGCCCGCAACCATTCGCGCGGCGGCTGCCGCGATCCGGGCCTTGGCTTCTGCATTCTGCCGGCTGCGCGCGGCGAAAGCCGGCTCGACATCGTCGATCAGGGTCAGCGGTCCGCGTGACAGGCCAACGGCACCGCCATGGACCCGCTCCAGACGTCCCTCGCCTTCCAGTTCGGCCAGGTCGCGGCGGACGGTCATGTCCGATACGCCGAATTCGCGGGCCAATTCCGCCACCGTGACCGAACCGCCTTCGTTCAAACGCCCCAGGATGCGCGCCAGCCGGGCCTGCGCCGGGGCGCGGCCCCGTTCCATCTGGGGCCCCGCACTGGCGTCTTCCGGTGTCTCATCGTCTGATCGTTTCATCCTGTCCCACCATTTTCCCAACAAAATCAGGTGTGCTTATCAGCATCCCTGATGCGGGCAAGGTTTGAATGAAGCGCTACGAAACGCACATTCAAAGCGGAAATTGGCCAATATCGAACCAAACCAATCGAAAACAAACATATCAAACGAACAAAACAAACGCAATAGAACATTTTTGTTGCGAATCTTGTTTGGATTTGGTTGATTATGTCCATCTCGAAGGAGGGGGCGCATGACGGCATCGTTATTGGCAAAGCAGGCGCATTCCGGCCTTGCCGGCAAAACCGCCGTCGTCACCGGCGGGGCAAGCGGGATCGGGCTAGCCATCGCCGAGGCGCTTGCGGCCCAGGACGTGCGGATCATCATCGCCGATCTGAACCTTGATGCAGCCCAGGCGGCTGCAGAACAACTTGGTTCCAACCATCGGGCCGTGGCCATCGACGTGCGGGCCCGTTGCTCGGTGCTGGATGCCTTTTACGAGGTGCTGGCCATGGCCGGCACCATCGACATCTGCATTGCCAATGCCGGTGTCTGCACCATGAGCCGCGCTGTGGACGTGACCGATGACGACTGGTCGTTCAACATGGATGTCAACGCACGCGGTGTTTTTCTGACCAACCAGATTGCGGCGCGGCATTTCCTGCAGCAGGGGCAGGGGGTGATCGTGAACACCGCCTCACTGGCCGGCAAGGTCGGTGCGCCGCTCTTGGCGCATTACTCGGCCTCGAAATTCGCGGTTGTCGGCTGGACACAGGGCCTGGCCCGGGAATTGGCGCCGCAGGGGATCCGGGTCAATGCGGTGTGCCCCGGTTTCGTGCGCACGGCGATGCAAGAACGCGAAGTGCTGTGGGAGGCCAAGTTGCGCGGGCTGACCCCCGATGAGGTCCGTCAGGACTATGTGCAGAAGACCCCGCTGGGCCGACTGGAAACCCCCGAAGATGTCGCCGGCGTCGTGGTCTTCCTGTGCTCGGATGCCGCGCGATTCATGACTGGACAGGCGATCAATGTCACTGGTGGAATATACACAACCTGAAACTGGCCTGCCCCCACCCTGAGAAAGAGGACCCCGTGACCGGCATCACACTTGACACCATCAGCCGGGATTATGGCCAGGGGATCTTTGGGGTCCGGGATGTATCACTGCGGATCGAGGATGGGGAATTCATGGTGTTGCTGGGCCCGTCGGGCTGCGGCAAATCCACGGCCCTGCGGATGATCGCCGGGCTGGAGCAAGTCACCAGCGGCACGATCCATATCGGTGCCCGGGATGTGACCCATATGGCCCCGCGGGATCGCAATGTCGCGGTGGTGTTTCAGCATTACGCGCTTTATCCGCACATGTCTGTGCGCGACAATATGCGCTTTGGCATGAAGATGCGGGGCACACCGATTGACGAACAGGACCGGCGGATTGCCGAGGCCTCTGATATCCTTGGGCTGACCCCTTATCTCGGGCGCAGGCCCGGCGCCCTGTCCGGGGGACAGCGCCAGCGGGTTGCCCTGGGCCGGGCGATGGTGCGCGAACCGGATGTCTTCCTGATGGATGAACCCCTGTCCAACCTCGACACCAAGTTGCGCGGCGAGATGCGGCAGGAACTGGTCAAGCTGCATCGCCGTCTGGGCAAGACCATGGTCTTCGTCACCCATGATCATGTCGAGGCGATGACCATGGGCAACCGGATCTGCATCATGAAGGACGGCCGCATCGTCCAGACCGGCCCGCCGCTTGAGGTCTATGCCAATCCCGTCAACACCTTCGTCGCGCAGTTCCTGGCCGCGCCGGCGATGAACCTGATCCCCGCCCGCCTGACACCGGCCGAGGGGGGGATGACGATCGCCGCCGGGCCGGTCGTCGGGGCGCTGCCCCCCACGCAGGCCCGCCTTTATAGGGCGGTGACGGGGGCCGCCACGCTGGGTTTGCGCCCCGAGGATATCTTGACCGCGCCGGGCCCGGGCACCCTGCCCTTCACCGGCATTGTGGGCCTGTGCGAGGCGCTGGGGGCGGAAAACCTGATCGGGATCGAGACGGCAACCGGCCTCTTGTCGGCCAGGACCAACCGCCGGGTCTTGCCTGCACTGGGGGCGCAGATCACACTGCATGCGGATATGGGCCAGATGCACCTGTTCGATGCGGAAACAGGCAAGGCCTATGCCCGGGGGAAACCCCCATGATCCGGCCCATCCTGTCCCATATCGGGCTGATCCTGGCCTGTGCGATCGTGCTGGGGCCGATCATCTGGGTGTTCCGCACATCGCTGGTCCCCGAGCATCTGTCCTACAGCACCGATCTGCTGCCTGGGATGACACTGGACAACTATCGTACCCTGCTGGCGGAAAAGGACTTTGCCGGCAACTATATCAATTCGCTGATTGTCGCGATCTTGTCGGTGGTCTTGTCGATGCCCCTGGCGGCGCTGACGGGTTATGCCTTTGCCCGCTTCCGCACCGGCGGACGGTTTGCCCGCTTTGCGACCCTGGCCAGCCAGATGCTGCCGCCTGTGGCCCTGGCCCTGCCGGTCTTCATGCTGTACCGTAGCATCGGGCTGACCAATTCGCTGACCGGTCTGGTCATCGTCTACGCCGCAATCAACCTGCCTTTTCTGACCTGGATCCTCATGGGGTTTTTCGAGGCCATCCCCCCCGATCTGGACGGCGCGGCAATGACCGATGGCGCGACCCGTTGGGGGGCATTCTGGCGCATCGTCCTGCCGGTCGCGCTTCCCGGGATCATGGCCGCAGGGGTGCTGGGCTTTATCCTGTCGTGGAATGAATTCCTCTTCGCCCTGATCCTGGGGGGATCTTCCACCGCGACGGTCCCGGTCGCACTGGCATCGCTGCAAACCTCGAACGGGGTCGAGATTTCGATGGTTTCGGCTGGAGTGTCGCTGGCCATCCTGCCCTTGCTGGTCGCGATGCGCTTTATCCAGAAATACCTGGTCCAGGGCCTGTCCTTTGGCTCGGTCAAATAAGGAAATACGTTAAGAGCCACAAGAACAACGGGGGGTAAACAAATGAAAAGAATAAGAACTCTTGCATCCTGCGGGGTAATGATGGCCCTGTGCCCAGAGACCGCACCAGCCCAGGAGATGGTGTTGCGGGCATTGATGGAAGACGTGCCCGAAACCCGGATCATCGAGGATCTTTTGCCCGAGTTTGAGGCCGCGACAGGGATCACCGTCGAATTCGAAAAGGTCGGCTATGGCGACATGCATGACAAGCTGGTCGCCCAGATGGTCGGGGGGGAACCCCATTACAACCTGCTGTCGGTGGATTTCCTCTGGGCGGGGGAATTTCCCGCCGCCGGTTGGCTGGAGGATCTGGGCCCTTTCGTTGCGCAAAGCGGCTATGATTTGGCGCCGTTCATGCCCTCAATGCTGGATCTACTGGGACGCACCGAGGACAAGCTGCCTCTGCTGCCGATGTACAACTATTCCATGGCCCTGATCTATCGGACCGATCTTCTGCAGGATCCGGACCTGACCGCCACATTCCACAAGACGACGGGCAAGGCCTTGGCCGCGCCGACCACGCTGGCAGATTATGTCGAGACTGCGATCTTCATGAAACGACAGGCCGGGATCAACGGGGCGGCGATGCAGGGCCAGCGCGGGGATCCGAACGCGATGGAGTTCTCGAACTATCTGTTCGCGGCGGGGGGGCAGTACCTGGATGCCGCCGGCAAGGTGGTTCTGAACTCCGAGGCAGGGATCCGGGCCCTGACCGCCTATACCGACATGATCACCCAGGCCGCCCAGACGGGGGCCCTGTCCGCCACACTGGATGATACCCTGCGCCTGATGTGCGCGGGCGAGGCCTTTTCCATGGTCACCTTCTGGTGGATGCTGCCCCATCTCGACGATCCCGAAACCTGTCCAGGGGTGGCCGGCAAGCTGGCCATGTCGGTCATGCCCGGCGGTCACGGGGAAAGCGGGGGCTGGGGCTGGGGCATCCCCGAACATGTGACCCAGGCCGAGAAAGAGGCCGCCTGGACCTTTATCCGCTGGGTGCAGTCCGAAGACATCTCGGTCCGGCGGGCGCTGGAAGGGCACGCCCCGGTGCGGGTGGATGCCTTTCGCAACGACAGGGTTCTGGCCCGCTATCCGTTCTACGAGATGGCCGCCGATATCGTGGCGACAAGCAAAAGCTTTCCCATCTTCCTCTATTCGCCCCATTACGAAGATGTTCTGGGCACCCAGATTTCACTGGCCGCCAGCGGTGACACGCCGGTCGCCGAGGCGCTGGAGGCCGCTGCTGCCGGGTTGGAGGACCTGTTGGCCCAATAGGACGTTCAGGCCGGTTCGGAAACGTCGATACGCGTGTTCGGTTCGAACCGGCATCACATCAAAACCGCGCGGCGTTTCGGCGCGTTACGAAACGCCATGGAACATGGGGATCACCCGATGAACAGGCTGGCCACGAACCGTTTCCGGGCCGGATGGGGCTTCGCCGCCCCGGGGCTGGCCATGCTTGGCCTGGTCATCGGATTGCCACTGATCTACGCGCTGCTGATCGCCCTGTCTTCGATGACCATGATCCGCCCACATCTGCATATCACCGGGTTGGACAATTTCATCAGCATCATGTCCGAGCCACTGTTCTGGGCCTCGCTGTGGCTGACCCTGCGCTATTCCATCATCGCGGTGATCGGCGAATTTGCGGTCGGGTTGGCCCTGGCCCTGATGCTGCGTCAGGTCTTTACCATGCGCAGCCTCTATTTCGCGATCCTCAGTCTGCCCATGGCCATGTCGCCCGTCGCCGTGGCGCTGATCTGGCGGATGTTGCTGCAACCCAATCTGGGGATCGTCAACCAAAGCCTTGTGGCCATGGGCCTGCCGATGGTCGACTGGTTGGGCGACAGCGATATCGCGCTGAACACCCTGATCTTCATCGACATCTGGCAGCAAACGGCATTTGTCGTGCTGCTGTTGTCAGCCGGGCTGGCCGCCTTGCCGCGCGCCCCCTATGAGGCCGCCGAGGTCGATGGCGCCGGGCCCTTCCAGCAGTTCTGGTACATCACCCTGCCGCTGCTGCGCCCGGTTTCCGTCGTTGCCATCATCATCCAGCTGATCAACGAATTCCGTACCTATGACATGATCTATGTGTTGACCAAGGGGGGCCCGGGTGTGTCGACGGAACTGTTGTCCTTTTTCGCCTACAAACGGGCCTTTCAAGGGTTGCAGGTCAACGAAGGCACCGCTGCCGCCTTTGTTTTGCTGGTGGTCATCCTGTTGATCACGTTGATCTTCTTTTACCTGCTCGAACAGCGACGACGCTGAACCATGTCTTCCCCCCGGGATGTTTCCCGCCCCTACCCCAAGCTGCCGGTCCGTCTGGGCCGGGCGCGCAAGGAGATCGACATGAACAAATTCGCCAAGCTTTTCTCCGGGACCAAACCGGTCATTACCATGGTTCACCTGAACCCGATGCCTGGCACGCCGCTTTACAACGCCGATGCCGGGATCGAAGGGATCTATCAGGCCGCCATACGCGATCTCAAAGCCTTGCAGGACGCCGATGTCGATGCAGTCATGTTCGGCAATGAAAACGATCGGCCCTATGAATTGAAGGTCGATATCGCCACGACCTCGGCTATGGCTCATACCATCGGCCGGCTGGCTGACCGGATCCGAAAACCCTTTGGGGTCAATGTTCTGTGGGATCCGGACAGTACCGTCGCCCTGGCCGCAGCGACCGGGGCCTCTTTCGTACGGGAAATCTTTACCGGCACCTATGCCTCGGACATGGGGCCGTGGACACCGAATGCCGGCCATGCCATACGCCGTGCCCGCCAGCTGGACCGACAGGATCTTGTGATCCTGAACAACATCTCGGCTGAATTCGCCCACTCCCTGGATGGACGCTCGCTGGCCGACCGGGCACGCTCGGCGGTGTTTTCCTCGATCCCGGATGCGGTGCTGGTTTCAGGAACGATCACAGGGGAATCGGCGCGCATGGTCGATCTGGAGGCGGTGAAGAATGCCCTGCCCGACACGCCGGTTCTGGCCAATACCGGGGTCAAGCACACGACGGTTACCGCCATCCTGAAGGCCGCCGATGGCTGTATCGTTGGCTCATCCCTGAAGGTCGATGGCCATACCTGGAACCCGGTCGATCCGGTGCGGGCGAAAAGGTTCATGTCGATCGTCAAGGCCGGACGCGACTGAGCACATCAAGAATAAAACACAAGATACTGATATAGTTTCATATCTATGGGAACATTTCTCATTCCCCTTCCAGCGGCACCACATCGACACTGTGCGATGAAACCTGTGCCCCGCTGGCCATCAGCACCCCCTTGACCGGCGCAACATCGGCATAGTCACGCCCCACGGCCACCAGCAGGTGATCGAGACCGGCAAAAACGGCGTTGGTCGGATCGTATTCCACCCATCCCAGATCCATCCCGCACCAGGCTCGGACCCAGGCATGCATCGCATCGGCGCCTTCCAGGCGGGGCCGACCCGGTGGGGGGGCGGTCCGCAAAAAGCCGCTGACATAGCCGGCCGGTACGCCGATGCCGCGCAGGCAGGAAATCATGATATGGCTGAAATCCTGACACACGCCGCGGCGGCGGGCAAAGGCCTCTTGCGGGGTGGTATCGACGGTGGTTGAATCCGCATCAAAGCTCATCTGCGCATGCAGGGCCTGGCCGACCGCTATCACGACATCGCGCGCGGTCATCCCGTCGGTAATCAGGTTTCGGGCATAGGCGGCCATCCCCGCATCTGGCACGATCCGCGGGGACGCGCCCAGAAAATGATGCGGGGCACAGGGGGCGACCGATTGGGTCTGCTCGATATCGCGCGCCAGCTGCGCCAGCGGCGGGGCGATGTCCAGGGCCCGGATCCGGGGGATTACCTCGACCGCGGCATGCAGCTGGATGACCATCTGATCATGCGGGGTGTCATGGGCGACCGTCAGGCAGCGGTTGCCGAAGAAATCCACATGATCGGCCTGTTCGGCAGGTGGGGGTGTAATCTCGATCCGCTGGACCTGACCCTGCTGACGGCCCGGCAGATCGGCAGGAACGATGCGCAGCACATGACGGCCATTGCCGACAGCAGCAGCGTATTCATGACGGATGGTCAGCGAAAGATCGTATTTCATGGCTATCTCAGATAGGCCCCGGTGATCAGGTCCGACAACGCCCACAACGCGTCGCGCAAAGCGATCAGCCGGGGACCGTTCAGACTGTCAGGGGTTGCGACCGTCAGGTCGGTATGCAGTTCCAGCGCCCTGCGGGCGACAGATGACATCCGCCCATCCGCTGCACTGACCGGCAGATGGGCTATATGTTCCTTGGCCCGGGTCAGATGGTAGAGGATCGCGCGGGGGTTCGCCTCATCCAGGGCCATCAGGTCCATGACGCTGGTCGCACTGGCCCCCAGCGCATACCGCGCCCGATGGGTCAGCGTACTGTCGCCCAGTTCCAGAACCAGGTCCAGCATGCCGTCCGGGGCATCGTCACTGACGAATGTGCCCAGCAGGGTCGCCATTTCGGCGGCCCGTTCCAGCGACATGCCCAGGCTGAGAAACCGCCAGCTGCTGGAACGGTACATGTTTTCATGCACCAGCCCGGAAAACCCGGTGACCATGCGCAGCAGGATGCTGACCTTGCCGGGAATTTCATCGACCGGGACTTGACGTGTGCGCATCTTTTCGGCCCGGGCGGCCAGGGTCTGAAGGGCCATGAACCCATCCACGGAAAAGCGATCGCGGGCATTGGCGGCACTGTCGCGGGCGGCGAAAAGCGGGGCTTCAAAGCGCTCGGCCATGGCCCCCGGGCCCTGTTCGGGATCCAGTCCCAGCCCTTCGGCCACGGCCCCCAGCAGTGGCCCGTTGGCCGCGGCGCCCTCGGCAACCCGGCCATAAAAGGCGCGAAACAGGCGCATTTGCCCTTCGGCGCGTTCAATATAGCGGCCCAGCCAATAAAGATTGTCGGCCGTGCGGCTGGGCAGAGAATGCTCGGCAGCGGTTTCGCCCGTACCGCTGAGCAGCGTCGGATGGGGGACCGGCGTGTCGCTGAGCACCCAGACATCGGCCACCGTGCCGCCTTGCTGCATGGCCAGCGCGGCGGTCTGTTCCCCGGCCCCGATCCGCGCATACCCACCGGGCATGACGCGCCAGCCTTGGGCGGTGCGGGCGACAAACACCCGCAGCGTGACCGGCCGGGGCACCAGGCCCGCGCCATCCCAGACCGGCGTGGTCGACAGGGTCACGGCCTCTTGCCCAACCAGATCGGCGCCCTGTTCCACCAGCAGCCGGATCAGTCCGCCGCCGTCGCCGCCCATATCCGCCCCCATCCAGGCCGAATCCGGTGCGTCAAAGGGCAGCCGGGTGGCATAGGCCGACCCGATCATCATGTCGCGGTGATTGGCCAGCACATGGTCGCGCTCGGTGGGCTGTCCGCACCACCAGGTGGCGATATTGGGCAGGCGCAGGGGCGATCCGGTCAGGGCTTCGCTGATCTGCGGCAAAAAAGCCATCAGGGCGCGGGTTTCCAGAATACCGGTGCCAAGCGCATTGACGATCGAGACCTGCTGCTGGCGCACGGCTTCCACCAGGCCGGGGGTACCGATGCGGGACTGTTCGTTCAGTTCCAGTGGATCACAGGTTTCCGAATCCTGGCGGCGCCACAGCACGCTGACGGGCCGCAACCCTTCGACCGTGCGGATCATGATCTGCCCGCCCCGTTCGGTCAGATCCCCCCCTTCGGCCAGCAGCAGACCCAGGTAGCGCGCGATATAGGTGTGTTCGAAATAGCCGTCATTCATCGGCCCCGGGGTCAGCATCGCAATCTCGCCGTTCTGCACGGTGCGCAGCGTGCCCAGGGTGGCGCGGAAGGCCCGGAAAAACCCTGCCAGCCGATGCACGTTGGAACGGGCAAAGAAATTGGGAAAGATGCGCTGCACCGCCACCCGGTTTTCCAGCGCGAAACCGGCCCCCGAGGGGGCCTCGGTCCGGTCACCCAGCACCCACCATTGCCCATCCGGACCACGGCCGATTTCAAAGGCGACAAAGTTCAGATAGGTTCCATTCGCCGGTTTCAGCCCGACCAGCGGGCGCAGCCAGGCCGGGTTCTGTGCCACCAGCGCGGCCGGCAGATGGCCTTCGCTGACCATCCGGTTCGGGCCGTACAGATCGGCGGCCAGCTGTTCCAGCAATTCGGCCCGCTGGATCAGCCCTTCGGCGATATGCGCCCATTCGCCATCATGGATGATCACCGGCAGATGTGACAGCGGCCAGGCGCGAACCGAGGATCCCTCGCGTTCATACTTGCGATAGAAGATTCCGGCATCGTTCAGATAGCGGTCGCCCCGGGCGAAACGCAGCGCCAGTTCCTCGGGGTTCAGCCGGGCCAGATGGGTGATGAAGGGCTGCCAGACCGGGCGAATTGCGCCATCGGGTCCGAACAGTTCATCCGCCGCTCCCGGCGGCACGGCATAGCGCGCCAAAAGCGCCGTCTGCGCCGCGATCTGATCGTCATCCGGTCCCATGGATCACAGGCCCGGACGGCGACGCAGATCCAGCGTCAGGGGAAATTCGGGATGGGGGCGTTCCGGGGCCGGACGATAGGGGCCGGGGCTGTGGCCATGGGGTTGAAAACGGGCCAGACGGCGGGCCTCGGCCTCGTTGGCGTTGACGGGGAAGGTATCATAGTTGCGCCCGCCGGGATGGGCGACGTGATAGGTGCACCCCCCCAGCGCCCGCTCCGTCCAGGTGTCATAGACATCAAAATGCAGTGGGGCGTCGATGGGCAGCACCGGATGCAGGGCACTGGCCGGCTGCCAGGCCTTGTAGCGCACCCCGGCCACGGCATCACCATTCTGCCCGGTGGGCTGCAAGGGGACCGCCCGGCGATTTGCAGTAACAATGTAACGGGCGGGGTCTGGTGCGCTCAGCTTGACTTGCAGACGTTCCACGGAACTATCGGTATAACGCACCGTACCCCCGATGGCCCCGGTTTCGCCCAGCACATGCCAGGGTTCCATGGCCTGGCGCAGTTCCAGATTCACCCCCTCCAGGTCGATTTCACCACAGAAGGGGAAGCGGAACTCGGCCTGGGCCTTGAACCACTCGGCCCGCATCTCGAACCCGTGCGCCCGCAGATCGGCCAGCACTGTCTCAAAATCCTGCCAGACGAAATGGGGCAGCATGAAGCGGTCATGCAAGCTGGTGCCCCAGCGGGTCAGATCCCCGCTGATCGGGTTTTCCCACAGCCGCGCGATCAGGGCCCGGATCAGCAGTTGCTGGGCCAGGCTCATGCGCGGATCGGGGGGCATCTCGAAGCCGCGGAACTCGACCAGCCCCAGCCGGCCGGTTGGCCCATCGGGGGAATAGAGCTTGTCGATGCAGATCTCGGAACGGTGGGTGTTGCCGGTCACGTCGATCAGCGCGTTGCGCAGCAGCCGGTCCACCAGCCAGGGCAAGGGCGCGGTGCCCTGGCCCGGCACGGGGATCTGATCCAGGGCGATTTCCAGTTCATAGAGGCCATCATGGCGGGCCTCGTCGATCCGCGGCGCCTGGCTGGTGGGACCAACGAACAACCCTGAGAACAGGTAGCTGAGCGAGGGATGCCGCTGCCAATAGAGGATCAGCGATTTCAGCAGATCGGGTCGGCGCAGGAAAGGGCTGTCCAGCGGCGTTGCACCGCCCACCACAACATGGTTGCCGCCCCCCGTGCCTGTGTGCCGACCGTCGATCATGAACTTGTCCGCGCCCAGCCGGGTCTGGCGGGCCTCGTCATAGATGGCCTCGGTGGTGGCCACACACTCGGCCCAACTGTCGGCGGGATGGATGTTGACCTCGATCACCCCGGGGTCAGGGGCGACGCGGATCACGTTCAGCCGGCTGTCATGGGGGGGCGCATAGCCCTCGATATGGACGGGCAGGCCAGCATCCCGGGCGGCATCTTCGGCCGCCCCGACCAGTTCAAGATAATCTTCCAGCCGTTCCACCGGCGGCATGAAGACACACAGCCGGCCATCGCGCGGTTCCACGGCAATGGCGGTGCGCACGGCGCCGCCGACCTCGCCGATCACCTGTTCAATGCGGGTCTGGCCCGGTTCCGTGGCGGTGAACTGGGCCACCGGTTCGGCATGCTGGACGGGGCGCCCCGCGACCGGATCGGGCAGCGGATCCACCGGATCATTCGGATCGGCGCTGTATGTGTAGGGATAGTCGACAGGCCGGATATAAGGCAGCGATCCCAAGGGCATGCGATACCCTACCGGACTGTCCCCAGGCACCAGAAACAGCTTGCCGCGCCGCAGACGCCATTTTTCCGAACGCCATCCGCTGCTGGCCCGGGCCTGCCATTTCTGCACCGGCAGGGCAAAGCCCGCCGGTTCGGTCAGGCCGCGCTCAAACACGCGGGCCATGCGGTGGCGTTCCTCGGGATCCTTCAGCCGGCTGTTTTCAGGGGTAACATTATCGGGAAGCTGGGCCTCCTTGAGCAGCCATTCGCCCGGGTCCTCATAGGCGGGCATGGCGTTTTCGGCGGGCAGCCCCAGCCGCTCGGCAATGCCGGCCATCAGGGTCTGGGCGGCGTCAATGGTGGGGGTCGGGCCTGTGCTGTCTTCCTCGGCGATCAGATCCGGATCGCGCCAGATTGGCTGGCCATCCCGGCGCCAATAGAGCGAAAAAGTCCAGCGTGGCAGGGTTTCCCCCGGATACCACTTGCCCTGCCCGTAATGCAGGAACCCGCCCGGGGCAAAGCGATCGCGCAGCCGCCGGATCAGCCGATCGGCCAACCCGCGCTTCATCGGCCCGACTGCGGCGGTGTTCCATTCGGCGCTTTCGAAATCGTCGATGGAAACGAAGGTCGGCTCGCCGCCCATGGTCAGGCGCACATCGCCTGCGGCCAGGCGCTGGTCAACCTTTTCGCCCTCGGCCATCAGGGCATCCCAGGCGGTATCGGAGAACGGCTTGGTGATGCGCGGATGTTCCGAGGTGCGCGTCACCTGCATGTCGAAATCAAAGCTGACCTCAGGCGTGCCGGCCGCCGTGAACCCCCCCGAGATCGGCGCGGCATTGGCATAATGCGGTGTTGCCGACAGGGGGATATGGCTTTCCCCGGTCAACAGGCCACTGGTCGGATCCAGACCGATCCAGCCGGCGCCGGGCAGGTAGACCTCGCACCAGGCATGCAGGTCGGTAAAGTCATGATCGGTGCCCGCCGGCCCATCCAGCGCCACCAGATCGGGCTTCAACTGGATCAGATAGCCCGAGCAGAACCGCGCGGCAAAGCCAAGGTTGCGCAGGATCTGAACCAGCAGCCAGGAGCTGTCCCGGCAGGATCCCTGGGCGCGCTCCAGCGTTTCCTCAGGGGTCTGGACGCCGGGTTCCATACGGATGATATAGCCGATCTCGTTGGACAGGCGGGCGTTAAGCTCGACCAGGAAATCGACGGTCCTGCGTCTGTCCCGTGGGATCGCATCCAGCAGGGCCTGCAGGCGCGGACCGACCGGGGCACATTCGCGGTAGATGACCAGATCGCGGGCGATGTCGGCGGGATACTCGAACGGCCAGTGTTCCGCGCTTTCCTCGACGAAGAAATCGAACGGGTTGTAGACCGACATGTCGGCCACCAGATCGACCTCGATCTTCAATTCGCGGACGGGTTCCGGAAACACGAAGCGGGCCAGCCAGTTGCCATAGGGATCCTGCTGATGGTTGACGAAATGTCCCCCCGGCGAGACCCGCAGCGAATGGGAAATCACCCGGGTCCGGCTGTGCGGCGCGGGGCGCAGACGGATGACCTGGGGGCCCAGCATGACCGGCCGGTCATAGCGGTAATGGGTCAGGTGATAGATACCGGCGGTAATCGACATGCGGGTGCGTTCCTTGCTGATCGGATCAAGCCTGCCGCGAAATGGGGGGCATGTGCAATGGGTTGCAGCCGGAACATGCCTGGCTGCGGGCCGTTCCGTCGGGAAAAGGGGAAAGCTTGGGCAACCCGGCGGGGGTCTCTGGATCTTCCGACCCCGGGGCCTGTCATCCCCCAGACAGGGCAGACTGAGCGTTCCGGTCGTGCCCCGGTCGTATTCGCTTGACCCCAGCACCAAAACCCGGCGTTCTGGCATCGGCTCACCAGGGAAACATCCACCATGCCGAAACTCGCCGCTGCCATGACCCGTCTGGGCACCGAATCTGCCTTTGAGGTTCTGGCCCGCGCCGAGGCCCTAGCGGCCCGGGGACGGTCGATCATCAATCTCGGCATCGGTCAGCCCGATTTCCGCACGCCGGATCATGTGGTCGAGGCGGCTGTCCGGGCGCTGCGCGACGGCGCCCATGGTTATACCCCGGCCAACGGCATCCCCGAACTGCGTACAGCGGTGGCCGCCGACCTGCACCAGCGCCATGGTGCCGAGGTCGATCCAGACTGTGTCGTCATCCAGCCCGGCGGCAAGCCCAGCCTGTTTTTCGCCTGTCTGATGTTCGGTGAGGCCGGGGCGGAAATCCTGTATCCCAACCCCGGCTTCCCGATTTACGAAAGTGCGATCCGCTTCTCCGGGGCAACGCCGGTGCCGATCTATCTGGATGAGGCGACGGGCTTTGCCTTTGATGCCGAGGCGGTGCTGGATCAAATCACTCCGGCGACGCGGCTGATCATCCTCAACAGCCCGGCCAACCCCACCGGCGGCGTCGTGCCGCGCGCCCAGATTGATCGACTGGTGGCTGGTCTGGCCGATTACCCCGATGTCGCGATCCTGTCGGATGAAATCTACAGCCGCATGCTCTATGATGGGCGGGTTCATACCAGCCTGCTGGACTATCCCGATATCCGCGATCGACTGATCCTGCTGGATGGCTGGTCCAAGACCTATGCCATGACCGGCTGGCGGCTGGGCTATGCCGTTTGGCCCAAGGCCCTGATTGAGCCGGTCACCCGCCTGTGCATCAATGATCATTCCTGCGTCAACGCCGCCACGCAACACGCCGGGATTGCCGCGCTGACCGGTCCACAGGACGCGGTGGACACGATGATGGCCGCCTTTGACACCCGCCGTCGCCTGATCGTGGCACGGCTGAACGCCCTGCCCGGGTTTCGCTGCGCCGATGCGGCCGGGGCCTTTTATGCCTTTCCCAATATCGAGGGAACGGGGCTGACGTCGCGGGCCGCCCAGGAACGCTTTCTGGAAGAGGCCGGGGTGGCGACTATATCGGGCGCCAGTTTCGGGGCGTTCGGCGAGGGCTATCTGAGGTTTTCCTATGCCAACAGTCTGGAAGCGATCGAAACCGCGCTGGATCGGATCGCCCGTTGCCTGTGACAGCCGCCACACCGGCTGGCCATTTCCCGGCGTGGCCTGGCCCCCCGGTGGTCCCGGCGGAAACTTGCCCGTCCGGCTGGCGCCCCCAGCCCCGGCAAGGTAAGCGTGGCGGGCAGCACAAGGCAGAACACAGGCGGACACGGCGGGGATGAACAGACTTTCGGGCAAGCGGGCCTTCATCACGGCGGCCGGTCAAGGTGTGGGCCGTGCCATCGCCGAGGCCTTTGTCATCGAGGGGGCCGTGGTCACCGCGACGGATCGCGATGCCACCCGGCTGGCCGGGCTGGGCGGCGCGATGGTTGCCGGGCTGGATGTGACGGACGCCGACGCCCTGCGCCATGCAATCACCGAGGCCGCCCCCGATATCCTGGTCAACTGCGCGGAAACCGCCCCTTCGGGCAGCATCGCCGAGGCCACAGATGCGGATTTCGACCGGGCCATGGATATCAATGTGCGCGCCCAGTTTCATGCAATGCAGGCGGTGTTGCCGGGAATGGTGGCGCGCGGGGGAGGGGCCATCCTCAATATCGGGTCGGTGATCTCGTCGATTGTCGGGGCACGGGGACGGTTTCTCTATGGGATGAGCAAGGCCGCCGTCATCGGCATGACCAAATCGGTGGCTGCTGATTACACCAGCCGCCGGATCCGGGTGAACGCAATCTGTCCGGGCACCCTGGGCAATCCCGCCCTCCCCGAGGGCGGCCCGGCCCTGGGGCGCTATGGGGCGGCCCGCAGCCACCAGCCGGGCAATCCCCAGGAAATCGCCGCATTGGCCCTCTATCTGGCCTCGGACGAGGCTGGTTTTACCACGGGACAGGCCCATGTGATCGACGGGGGCTGGGCCATGTCCTGACCCTTTGGGGGGCAAGGCAGGCAGTCCCGATGTAGCACCCGAGGTCAAGGTTCGTCTGTGACGCCTCTGTCGGCCCGGAAACAGGACCAGCCCATGGCCCTTCGAAGCCACGCCGCGCGATGATTGTCATCGCGCACGGCACCCGCATCCATCCGCACAAACCGTGCCCCAGCCCCTACCCCCGCCCGATATAGGGCATCGTCGTGGGCAGCACCGTCATGAAGGGCACATTTGCCGACAAGGGCAGGCTGGCCATGTGCAGAACCGAAGCGGCAACATGGGCCACATCCATCAGCGGTTCCGCGCGCAGGCTGCCATCGGCCTGGGGCACGCCAATGGCCATCTGCGCGACCATCTCGGTCTGGGCATTGCCCAGGTCGATCTGCCCACAGGCGATGTTCAGTGCCCGTCCGTCCAGCGCCAGCGACCGGGTCAACCCGGTGATCGCGTGTTTCGAGGTCGTATAGCACACGGACCTCGGGCGCGGCACATGGGCGGCGATCGAGCCGTTGTTGATGATCCGCCCGCCCTGGGGATCCTGCCGGCGCATCCGGCCAAAGGCAGCGCGGGCGCACAGGAACATGCCAGTGATGTTCACCGCTGAAACAGCCAGCCATTCCTCGACGGGGATTTCGTCAATCAGCGCGCCCTTGGGCATGGTACCGGCATTGTTGAACAGCGCATCAATCCGGCCCCAATGGGCCACGGCCTGATCAAAGGCCGCCTCTACCGCTGCCGGGTCTGTCACATCGGCGGGCAGGATCAGCGCATCGGGATGATCCCCGGCGCTCTCGGTCAGGGTGTCACGGCGCCGTCCGACCAGGGCAACCCGCCAGCCGGCCTGCAGAAAGGCACGTGTCGTGGCGCGACCAATGCCGCTGCCCGCGCCGGTGATGACGATCGTCTGGTTCATGGTCCTGCCCCTTGTGCTGCCTCAGATGACCCGGTCCCGCGGGTCCTGACCGGCGAAAAACGCCTCCAGATTTTCCAACACCCGCAGGCCCATCGCCTCACGGCTTTCGCGCGTCGCGCTGCCCAGATGCGGCAACATGACCAGCCGCCCGCAGGTCAGCAGGGCGGGGTTGATCTGCGGCTCGCCCTCGAACACATCCAGCCCGGCCCCGCCCAGATGCTCTGCATTCAGGGCTGCGACCAGTGCCTGATCGTCGATCACCTCGCCGCGGGCAGTGTTGATCAGAAAGGCCCCCTTGCGCATCGCGGCCATCTGATCCGCGCCGATCAGGCCCCGCGTCTCATCGCCGCCAGGACAATGGAGAGACAGGAAATCGACCTCGGGCAACAGGGCCTCCAGGCTGTCCATCTGCCGCGCCCCATACCGGGCCAGAACCTCGGGCGCGACAGGGCTGCGGTTATGAACCAGGATCTGCATGCCAAAACCGTGATGGGCGCGCCGGGCCACCTCTTGCGCGATGCGGCCAAAGCCGACCAGACCCAGAACCTTGCCCGACATCCGGGTGCCCACCAGATGGGTCGGGCGCCAGCCGGTCCATTTGCCGGCACGCAGTTCCCGTTCTCCTTCGCCAGCGCGCCGCGCGATCATCAGCATCAGGGTCAGGGCGATATCGGCCGTGCATTCGCTCAGCACATCGGGGGTGTTGGTCACCACGAGGCCAAGGGCACGGGCGGCCGCCCCGTCGATATGGCTGAACCCGACGCCGTAATTGCCCAGGATCCGGGTGCGCGGATTGGCCACGTTCAGCACATCGGCCGAGATCACATCCGTCACCGTGGGCAGGATCGCATCATATTCGGACAGAGCGGCGCGCAGGGCCGCCGCTGTCATCGGCTGGTCGCTTTCGTTGAATGTGGTTTCGAAACGGTCGGCCAGCCTGGTCTCCACTGCCCCGGGCCAGCGCCGTGTCACCAGAACTTTCGGTTTATCCGCCATGCGTTCACATCCTCCCCGGGCTGCGCCATGAAGAGGCGCGATATCTGTCCGCCCCTACCCTTGCCGTGAAGTTCAGGCCGGATCAAGCGCCTGTGGGCCGATCCTGCCCCCCTGCCGCAGACCAGATTGACATCAGCGGCCATAAGGATTGGCTGTTTGCGACAGTCCGTTTTGCGGACGAAGCGGGCGTTCATCTCCTTGGCGCGGAACAAGCCCGAAGGGCGCCGCGCCATCACTGGGGCGGCCCACCGGTCTGGCGCTCGGCCACCGTTAGAGCGACGCTCTGGGGTTTTGCTGCCATGGCCACCATAAATCGCGTCCTTCATAGGGAGATGCGCCAGCCCCGGTCCGGCGCTGGCGCGGCTGGCTCTGCTGGGGCAATGGTCAGAATGGCCCCGAACCAGCCCTCCGCGAAAAGAGCACAGGTCGGTCTTCGGGGGGCATGGGCATAAGACATTGCCAAATTCCGCAGCCCAAGGCCTTGCAGGCCGGGCGAAGACACCCCTCCCCGCTTTCCCTGTCGCAAAACCTTCATTCGACAGCTAAGCTGACACAACCTAGGCGGGGACCGCTAGCAGATCAGAAGGATCCCATGATGCGCATTGCAATTCTCGGCGGTGACGGCTTTGTCGGTTGGCCCACTTGTCTTCACCTGTCGGAGCTGGGCCACGACATCCATATCATCGACAACCTGTCGCGCCGCTGGATCGATACCGAGCTGGGCGTGCAATCGCTGACCCCGATGGACTCGATCCAGGAACGTTGTCGCATCTGGCATCAGCTGACCGGACGGCGCATCCATTTCCACCTGCTGGACCTGGCCAAAGAATATGAACGCCTGAAGGGTTGGCTGGCAGAACACCGCCCCGATGCGGTGATCCATTTTGCCGAACAACGTGCCGCCCCCTATTCGATGAAAAGCGACCGCCACAAGGTCTATACCGTCGACAACAATGTCAGCGCGACCCATAACCTTTTGACCGCATTGGTGGAAACCGGAATTGACGCGCATCTGGTGCATCTGGGAACCATGGGCGTCTATGGCTATTCGACCATTGGGGCCGCCATCCCCGAGGGCTATCTGGATGTCGAGGTCGAGACCCTGAGCGGCGACAAGAAGCAGCTGGAGATCCTCTATCCCACGCGGCCCGGATCGGTCTATCACATGACCAAGTCGCTGGATCAGATCCTGTTCCAGTTCTACGCGCAAAATGACGGGCTGCGGATCACCGACTTGCATCAGGGCATCGTCTGGGGCACCCATACCGACCAGACCCGCCGCCATGAGCAACTGATCAACCGGTTCGACTATGACGGCGATTATGGCACGGTGCTGAACCGGTTCCTGATCCAGGCGGCGATCGGCTATCCGCTGACGGTTCATGGCACGGGCGGGCAGACCCGGGCCTTCATCCATATCCAGGATTCCGTGCGCTGTATCGAGCTGGCCCTGTCCGATGCCCCCCGTGCCGGAGATCGGGTGCGGATCTTCAACCAGATGACGGAAACCCACCGGGTGCGGGATCTGGCGGCGATGATTGCCAAACTGACGGGGGCGAAGATCGCCAACCTGCCCAACCCGCGCAAGGAAGCCGCCGAGAATGACCTGGTGGTCAAGAACGATCAGTTCCTTGCCCTGGGGCTGGATCCGATCACCCTGGCCGATGGCCTGCTGGATGAGGTGGTCGAGGTTGCCCGCAAATACGCCCATCGCATTGATCGCAGCCGGGTGCCGGCGGTGTCTGCCTGGACCCGCGAGATCGCCGAACGGGTGGTCCATGATCCCGAGGGCACGGGCCTGAAATCGGTGGGGTAAGGCCTGTGTCGGGGCCGGCCGGTACGGATGGCCGTCCTTGGGACAGGGATCACCCGAACCGGGCCCGCAGCCAGCCCCGCAGCCCCGCCCGTGCCGGGATCGGGACGGGATCGGTGCACCAGGTTCCGGCCGGGTTGGTGGCACTGGCCACCAGCCGGCCCGGACGTGTCGCCGCCCCCGCCGTACCGATCAGCCCGCGCTGGCGCATCTCGGCCTCGAGAACCGGGGGCTTGTTCCGGCTCAGGGCCCTGGCCCACAGCCGATAGACGCCGATATCCTCGATCAGATCCAACAGGGCCACCACCACCCCGGGTACCGCACCATACCCGGCGAAAAAGGCATGCCGGTCGGCATCGGCATCGCCGCTCCAGGGGCGGCCCTCCAGCGCGGCCCGCTCCCGACGGTCGGCAATGTCGGTCAGCAGCTTGGCCAGATCGAAACAAATCGACCCGACCCTGTCATGTTCGCGATCAAAAGCCACTGGCCGCCCATCAAGATCGAAGAAATTACCGGCATGGAAATCACCGTGCAGCACCGCTATCGGCCCGTCGAACGGAACCCGCGCAGCCCGGGCCCGCAACCGCGCCGTGGCTTGTCCTATCGGGCCGGTCCCGTCGAGCAACGGCAGGCCCAACCGGGGCGTACGCCACCACGTTGACCAAGGCGCCGGCCCCGATCCATGCAGATCCGCCAGCCAGGCCCCAAGGGCGGTCAGGGCTGCGGCCCGGTCCGGCCCCTCCAGCCGGCGCTTCATCAAGGGCGCGTCGATCCATTCCATAGCGAAAAAGCCGTTACCGCGTCCCAGGAAAAACGGGGCGACACTGGCCTGGCTGCGCCGGTGCAGGTGGCTGAGGGCGCGAAATTCGGATCGGTTGCGCTGGCGGGCAGCATGGACCTTGATCGCCACATCCTGCCCGGTCAGCGGATTGCCGGCACGAACCAGCATGCGCCGTCGCCCCGTTCGGCCGATGCTGCGCTCCAGTTCAATCTGCCAGGTGCCGCGATCGCCGAAGGCCTGAATCAGGGCCCGGCGGATCTTGTCGGTCAGGGCGGGCGGCAGGGGCCCGGTGGAGGCGGGATCCGAAGATTGCATGGAAACGACATGAAACTGTGGCCCCCCCGTTGCAATCGGGCGCCGGAGAAGGCCGGTTCCTTGTGTCGTTTCCGCAACGACCCCTGCCGGTTCAGGGCGTCCGGTTAACGAAACGTCACGAAATTCATCCCGCGCAAACCGCCCTGACTTGCCCGAACCCGTCAGATGTGGCACGGACAGGCGCCAGTCCAAAGACACACAACAAACCCGCCCGGGAGGAGGAAACCCAACATGTTCGCCGTTCTGGCATGGATCGTCCTGCTGATCAGTGGCTTCAATATCCTCGTCGGCCGCGTCTTTTCGCTGCTGTCGCTGGGCGTGGTGCTGGTCTGCTTTACCGTCGTTGTCCAGCGCTATGTCTTCGCCGTCAGTTTCGTCTGGATGCAGGATCTGTACGTCTGGCTGAGCGGAGCGATGTTCACCGCCGTGGCCGGCTTTGCCCTGTTTCGCGATGATCACGTGCGGGTCGATATCTTCTATCGGCCAGCCAGTGTGCGGCGCAAGGCGGTGATCGACCTGATCGGGGTGCTGATCTTCCTTTGGCCGGCAATGTGGGTGATCTATCGCTATTCCATGCCCTTCGTGCAGCGCGCCTGGCGCTATCATGAGGGCTCGGCCAATGTCGGCGGCATGCCGGGGTTGTTCGTGTTGAAAACCTTTATCATCGTCTTCGCCGTTCTGGTGGCAGTACAGGGCCTGGCCATGGCGCTGCGGGCTGTTCTGGTGCTGGCCGGCCGCGAGGACCTGCTGCCCCCGGCGATGCGCTATCCGCGCCTGGGCGAGAACACTTCCGAGGTAAACGCCTGATGGATCCCACCCTGATCGGTGAACTGCTGGCCGGATTGATGTTCTTCGGCATCATCGGCTTTCTGCTTCTCGGCTTCCCCGTTGCCTTCACACTGGCCGGGGTGTCGCTGATGTTCGGTGCCGTGGGCATGTGGTTCGGCGTGTTCGACCCATCAAATTTCGGATCCCTACCCAACCGCTATATCGGCTACATGACCAATGAGGTGCTGGTGGCGGTGCCGCTGTTCATCTTCATGGGCGTGATGCTGGAACGATCCCAGATCGCCGAGCAATTGCTGCTGACCATGGGCAAGCTGTTCGGCAACATGCGCGGCGGGCTGGGCCTGTCGGTGGTGATCGTTGGCGCAATGCTGGCCGCATCCACCGGGGTTGTGGGGGCCACGGTGGTGACCATGGGGCTGATCTCGCTGCCCGCCATGCTGCGCGCGGGCTATGACCCCAAGCTGGCCTCGGGGGTGATCTGCGCCTCGGGGACGCTGGGCCAGATCATTCCGCCCTCGACGGTGCTGATCTTCATGGGCGACATGCTGTCGGGGATCAACAGCCAGGTGCAGATGGCCAAGGGCAACTTTGCGCCGGTACCGGTTTCGGTGGGCGATCTGTTTTCGGGTGCGTTGCTGCCAGGGGTCATGCTGGTCGGGATCTATATGGGATACATCCTGTTCAAGGCAATCACCGATCCGACAAGCTGCCCAGCCACCCCCGTCCCCCCCGAGGAAAAGGCCGGCCTGTATCGCGATGTGGCCGTTGCCCTGCTGCCGCCGCTGGCGCTGATCATCGCGGTGCTGGGCTCGATCCTGGGCGGCATCGCCACCCCGACCGAGGCCGCATCCGTTGGCGCCGTGGGAGCGATGGTCCTGGCCGCGCTGCGCTGGCGGCTGTCGCTGCGGGTGGTGCGCGACACGATGATCGCCACAGCCACAATCACCTGCATGGTGTTCATCATTCTCTTCGGTGCCTCAGTCTTTTCCATCGTCTTCCGGCTGATGGGCGGCGACAATCTGGTGCACGAATTCCTGACCAGCCTGCCCGGGGCGCAGGTCATGGCCGTGCTGATGGTCATGCTGATGATGTTCCTGCTGGGCTTTATCCTGGACACGTTCGAGATCATCTTCATCATCATCCCGATCACGGCACCGATCCTGCTGGCCATGGATGTGGATCCGGTCTGGCTGGGGGTGCTGGTGGGGGTAAACCTGCAGACATCCTTCCTGACACCGCCCTTTGGTTTTGCGCTGTTCTACCTGCGCGGCGTGGCCCCCCATGACATGCCCACAGCCCAGATCTATCGCGGCGTGATCCCCTTCGTGATCCTGCAAATGATCGCCATCGCGCTGTTGTTCATCTTTCCCGGGATTGTCACCTGGTTGCCGGGGCGCTGATCAGACCTGAGGAGGACCCCATGATCGCCGTTATATTCGAGGTTGAACCCGCCGAGGGCGCCATGGACCGTTACCTGGAGATCGCTGCCGGATTGCGGGCCGAGCTGGAACAGATCGACGGCTTCATCTCGGTCGAACGGTTTCAGAGCCTGACAGCCCCCGGCAAGCTGCTGTCCCTGTCCTTCTTTCGCGATGAGGCGGCGGTGCAGGCCTGGCGCAACCTGGCACTGCACCGCGCGGCACAGACCGAAGGACGTGGCGGGGTGTTTGCCGGATACCGGCTGCGCGTGGCATCGGTGATCCGCGACTATGGCATGGACGACCGCGCCGAGGCCCCCCAGGACAGCCGCAGCGCCCACGGCTGATCCAGCGCGATCGGCGGGAACCCGGCCCACCGGAACCGCGGGACAAGCCATGAAGACCGGCCACGGCCACAGGGACGGTCCAGACATGGAAAAGGCCCGGGATAAATCTACCCCGGGCCTTTTTAATCAGTGCCTTAAGATCAGCTCTTAAAGTATTTCGCCCGCGCGTTGATGAAAGCCCCATCGGTGTTTTCAGACCGCGTGCGCATGATGTTCAGCGCGGCGACAAAGCTTTCCGCCGTCTTCTGGGTCAGCGGATCATTGCTTTCGCGCAGTTCCGTCAGCAGTTCGGTGGCGGCAACGGCACCGGCCTCGATGATCTCATCGGGGAACTGGCGGACATTCACCCCGTGATCGTTGATCAGCGTTTGCAGGGCACGCGGATCGTTGGCGTAGAAATCGCAGGCGACCTGATCGTATTCGGCCTGGGCGCAGTCGCGCACGATGGCTTGCAGGTCATCCGGCAGGGCCTGATACTTGGCCTTGTCGACGACGATCTCGGTGGCCAGACCCGGTTCCACGAAGCTGGGGAAGTAATAGTTCTTCGCCACCTGATAGAAGCCAAGGGCCAGGTCATTGTAGGGGCCGACAAATTCGGCGGCATCCAGCGTGCCCGATTGCAGGGCCTGGAAAATCTCGCCCGCGGCCATGTTGGTCACTGTCGCGCCCAGCTTTTCCCAGACGCGTCCGCCCAGACCAGGGGTGCGGAAACGCAGGCCCTTGATGTCGTCCAGACCGGTGATCTCGTTGCGGAACCAGCCGCCGGCCTGGGTGCCGGTATCGCCGGACAGGAAGGCCTGCACGCCGAACTGGTCGTAGATCTCATCCCAGATTTCCTGACCGCCCATGTAGCGCACCCAGGATGCCAGTTCACGCGAGGTCATGCCAAAGGGCACACCGGTGAAAAAGCTGAGCGCGGTGGATTTGTTCTGCCAGTAATAGGCGGCCCCGTGGCTCATCTCGGCCGAGCCGTCGATCACCGCGTCCAGCGATTGCAGCGGCGGCACCATTTCACCGGCAGCATAGACCTGAACGGTCAGGCGCCCGCCGGACGCAGCCGTGATCCGGTCGCCCAGACGTTGGGCGCCGACACCGAGACCGGGAAAATTCTTCGGCCAGGTGGTCACCATGCGCCAGGTAATATTGCCCTGGGCCAGTGCAGGTGCGGCCAGCGTAGTGGCCGAGGCGCCGACCAGACCGGCTTTGGTGATAAATGAACGTCTATCCATGTTGGTCCTCCCGAATATGTCGCTCCAAGAAACGGCCGGGCCACTTATCCAACCCGACCAAACACATGGACTAAACGCTTCCTGTTCGGAAAAGTCCATCCTTCACAACGCGCTGCGCGATGATTTGACCCTGGGTCAGGGACGGTCACTTTCGAAGGGTGGTTGCGTAAACGCGGCGGCTGTTGTCCCCGGACGACCCAGCCAATCCCCAAAAGGGCGCCGCCCGCCCTCGAATATGCGCAGGGCGGCAGAGGCAACAGGGTTCAGAGCAGCGACTTGTGAAAGAAGTGCAGGTCAGCCGTCAGGGCCAGTGGCCGTTCGTCCTGTCTTGTCCGTCGCATGAGCACGGCACGATCTAGCGAACGCCGCCCAGCCCATCGAGGATCAGTGTCGTGGCAACATGGGCATACTCTTCGCGGCTGAGCGCGCCGCCATCCCGAAACCACATGTATACCCAGTTCAACATGCCGAACAGAGACATGGTAACCGGCATCAGAAGGGGCCGGTCCGGGGTATCGAGGGCCGGGTGAACTTCCCGGATCACTTGCGCGAAATAGCGCACGACGCGGCGTTCGATTTCAGTGATCTGGTTCTTCTGATCCTCGGACAAGGCGGAGCCGGCATTCAGCTGGACCTTATGTTGATCATCCGCCCCACGATAAGCTTCCAGAACCGTCAGCACCAGTTTTTCCAGTTTCTCGCGCGGGTCCAACCCGGTCCCGTCGATCTGGGACAGGGCCAGGTCCAGGGCTTCCAGATGGGTGCGGATGATTGCGAAAATCAACGCATCCTTGGACGGGTAGTAGTGATAGAGCAGGGATTTGGACACCCCGGCCTCAGTCGCGATCAGCGACATCGAAGCCTTTTCCATGCCCTGACGGGCAAACACCCGCGCCGCCGTCAACAGCAGGTCATGCTGTTTCTTCTTGAAATCAGTGGCACGGGTCCTGGCCATGGGGGCGTGTCTCTTGTCCTGGTTCGTCATGAGGCAGGGGCCTGGGCCCCTGTCCCGTCAGGCCGCGCCTGCACGCAACCGGTTCACTTCGGGCGGTTGTCGACGACCCGCTTGGCCTTGCCTTCCGAACGTTCGATCCCGTCGGGATCATGGACCTCGACCTTGGTCGAGACGCCAACCACCGATTTGATGTGATGGGCCAGTTCCTTGGCGGACGCAACCCGGGCCTCGGGGGCGGCGCGATCAGCGGTGCATTCGACATGGACCGTCAGCATGTCCATCCGGTTGGCGCGGCTCAGTTCAATCTGGAAATGCGGGGCAAGACCGGTGCATTTCAGGATCTGCTCTTCGATCTGGGTCGGGAAGACGTTGACGCCGCGCAGGATGATCATGTCGTCCGACCGACCGGTGATCTTCTCGATCCGGCGCATGGAGCGGGCGGTGCCCGGCAGGATCCGGGTCAGATCGCGGGTGCGATAGCGCACCATGGGCAGGCCTTCCTTGGTCAGCGTGGTGAAGACCAGCTCGCCGATCTGACCGTCAGGCAGGACCGCGCCGGTTTCGGGGTCGATGATTTCGGGATAGAAGTGATCTTCCCAGACATGCAGCCCGTCCTTGGTCTCGACGCATTCATTGGCCACACCGGGACCCATGATTTCGCTCAGCCCGTAGATATCGACAGCGTGCATGTCAAAGGCCTGCTCGATTTCCTGGCGCATGGCATTGGTCCAGGGTTCGGCCCCGAAGATCCCGACCTTGAGCGAACTTTGCCGCGGGTCCAGCCCCTGGCGGCGGAACTCATCCAGGATCGACAGCATGTAGGACGGGGTCACCATGATGATATCGGGTTTGAAATCGGACATCAGCGTGACCTGGCGTTCGGTCATGCCCCCAGAGATCGGCACCACGGTACAGCCCAGCCGTTCGGCCCCGTAATGGGCGCCCAGCCCGCCGGTGAACAGCCCGTAGCCATAGGCAACATGGCAGATATCCCCGGCCCGTCCCCCCGAGGCCCGGATCGAGCGCGCCATGCAATCGGCCCAGATATCGATATCGTTCTTGGTATAGCCGACCACCGTGGGCTTGCCCGTGGTCCCCGATGAGGCATGGATCCGGCACAGCTGATCGCGGGGGACAGCGAACATGCCGAAGGGATAGGTATCGCGCAGGTCCTGCTTGTAGGTGAAGGGGAACTTGGCCAGATCGGCCAGGGTCTTGAAATCATCGGGATGGGCGCCGGCCGCGTCAAACCGCTTGCGATAGAAGGGCGAGTTTTCATAGGCGTGGCGCAGCGACCAGGCCATGCGCTGTTGCTGAAGCGCGGAAATCTCATCACGGCTGGCGATCTCGATGGGATCGAGGATGGACCGTGGCGGGGTCAGATCGTTCATGAATTCCTCCCTGGAAGACGATTATGCGGCATCGCCGCCCGTGGGCAGCAGCGTCCGGTTTATTGTGCGCGAATGACCGCGAAACGCGGCGATGACCTGACCATCGGCGCGGGCAATCTGGATATCGTAGATCCCCGAGCGGCCGGTGCGGGACAGTTCCCGGGCCGTGGCGGTCAGCCGATCCCCCAACGTGCCCGGCGCGACATAAGTGATCGAACAGTGCTGGGCGACGGTCATCTGGTTGTAGGTGTTGCAGGCGAAGGCAAAGGCGCTGTCGGCCAGGGTAAAGATATATCCGCCATGGGCGTTGCCATGCCCGTTGGTCATCTGATCAGTGATGGTCATCGACAGGGTGGCTTCGCCCGGGGCGATATGGTCCAGCACCATGTTCAGCCGCTGCGAGGCGCTGTCATCGTTCCACATCACCTTGGCACAGGCCTCGGCCAGGGCCTGGGGGGGCATCTTGGCGGGGTCAGTCACGGTCATTTCCCCTTGAAGATGGCGGGGCGTTTTTCAAGAAACGCGGTGACCCCTTCGGCATAGTCATCGGTCCGTCCGGCCTGACGCTGGCAATCGCGTTCCTTGTCCAGATGGTCGCTGAAACTGTCGGTCGTGGCCTCCTGGATCAGGCGTTTCGTCAGGCCCAGCCCGACGGTGGGACCGGCGGCCAGTTTCTCGGCCAGGGCCGTGGCCTCGGGCAGCAGATCCTCATCGGCGACAGCCTTCCAGATCAAGCCCCAGTCGGCGGCGGTTTCGGCGGTCAGGGGCTCGGCGGTCAGGGCCAGGGCCTTGGCGCGCGGCTCGCCCAGAATGCGGGTCAGAGACCAGCTGCCACCGGCATCGGGGATCAGGCCGATCTTGGCAAAGGCCTGAATGAACTTGGCCGATCTTGCAGCCAGAACGATATCGCAGGCCAGGGCGATATTGGCCCCTGCCCCGGCGGCCACCCCGTTTACGGCGCAGATCACCGGCTTTTCCAGCGCCCGGATCAGGCGCAGCGTGGGGTTGTAGAACGTGTCCAGCGTATGGCCCAGATCGGGTTTCGGACCGCCCTTGCGCGGATCGCGATCGCCCAGATCCTGGCCTGCGCAAAATCCACGACCGGCCCCGGTGATCAGAACGGCGCGAATCGTGTTATCCTGATGAGCGCGCTCGATTCCCTGACGCAACGCCAAGTGCATCTCCTCGTTAAAGGAGTTCAGCTTGTCAGGACGATTGAGCGTGAGTTTTAGAACGCCATTCCCGTGTGTTGCGAGAACTGTTTCCGATCCTGTCATGGGTTTTCCCCTCCCCCAAAAACCATCGCACTAAGAATAAACGTTGCATAAACCGTCCGGTCGGTCAATGATGAGAATCGATTTGGGAGGATCGCATGACCGCAGGATCGGCGCGCCGGTTTGCGCGCCAGACACGACAGGCGGTGATCGGTTCAGACCAGGCTGCGTTCAGGTCATAGGGAGGATTGCAGATGAAGATCATGTCAACCACGGCGCTGACGGCCCTGGCGCTTTGCGCGGCCACCGCAGTCTCGGCCGAGATCCGGCTGGGCGCCAGCGTTTCGGCCAGCGGTCCGGCGGCTTTTCTGGGTGATCCCGAGGCCAAGACCCTTGAGATGCTGGTCGAGGAACTGAATGCCGCCGGGGGTATCGACGGTGAGGAGATCAAGCTGACCCTCTATGACGATGGCGGCGATCCCAACAAGGCCCGCACCTTCGCCACCCGCCTGATCGAGGATGACGAGGTCACCGCGATCATCGGCGGCACCACCACCGGCACGACCATGTCGATCCTGTCCGTGGCCGAGGATGAAGGCATCCCCTTCATTTCGCTGGCCGGGGCGATCTCGATCATTGATCCGGTGCGGGAATTCGTCTTCAAGACCCCGCATACCGACCGCATGGCCTGTGAAAAGATTTTCACCAACATGCAGGCCCAGGGGATCAGCGCGATCGGCCTGATCTCGGGGACCGACGGGTTCGGTGCTTCAATGGAAGCCCAGTGCAAGGATGTCGCCGGCGATCACGGGATCCAGATCCTGGCCGATGAAACCTATGGGCCGCAGGACGCCGACATGACGCCCCAGCTGACCCGGATCAAGAACACCGAGGGCGTGCAGGCGATCCTCAACCCCGGGTTCGGACAGGGGCCGGCCATCGTCACCCGCAACGTGGCCCAGCTGGATATCGAGGTGCCGCTGTATCAGAGCCACGGGGTGGCCTCGGACGCGTTCATCGACCTGGTGGGCCCGGATGCAGCCGAGGGCGTGCGCCTGCCCGGCACCGCCCTGCTGATCGCCAACCTGCTGGCCGAAGACGACCCCCAATATGCGGCGGTGACCGCCTACAAAACCTCGTTCGAGGAAAAATATGGCCAGGATGTGTCGACCTTCGGCGGCTATGCCAATGACGCCTTCCTGCTGATGGCCGATGCCATCCGCCGTTCAGGCGACGCGGAGGACCCCCAGGCGATCCGCGATGCGCTGGAGGCCACGGACGGGTTGATCGGCACAACCGGGATCTACACCTTCACGCCCGAAGACCACCTGGGCCTTGATCTCAGCGCCTTCCGGATGCTGGAAATCAAGGATGGTGGGTGGTCCACCGTCGAGTGATCCGATCTGGCGGCCGGGGCCAGATCCCGGCCGCGCTGCCCTGATTTTCCCTTTCAGACCCATGGAACGCCCCAATGGACGCTCTGTTGCAATACATCTTCTCCGGTGTGACGGTCGGCGCAGTCTATGCGCTGGTCGCGCTGGGGTTCACGATCATCTACAATGCCTCGGATGTGGTGAATTTCGCCCAGGGCGAGTTCGTCATGCTGGGTGGCATGATCACCGTTTTCACCTATCAGGCCGGGCTGCCCTTGCCCCTGGCGGCGGTGTTGGCCATCGTGATCACTGCCGCGGTGGGTGTGGCGCTGAACAAGCTGGCGATTGAACCGGCGCGTGGCGCCCCTGTCGTGTCACTGATCATCATCACCATCGGCGCCTCGATCCTGATCCGGGGCGCGGCGCAGCTGATCTTCGACAAGCGCCTGCACCGCTTTCCCAGCTTTTCTGGCGACGATCCGATCCGCATCCTGGGGGCCACCCTTCTGCCACAGAGCCTGTGGGTGATCGGGGGCGCGTTGGTGGTGTTTGTCGGGCTGTGGCTGTTCTTCACCCGCACGCTGACCGGCAAGGCGGTGCTGGCCACAGCCAACAACCGGGTCGCCGCGCAATTGGTGGGGATCAACACCACCTGGGTGATGACCCTGTCCTTTGGCCTGTCAGCGGCGATCGGGGCGCTGGCCGGGGTGCTGGTCACGCCGATCACGCTGGTGGGCTATGACGTGGGGGTGGCGCTGGCGCTGAAGGGCTTTGCCGCCGCGATGCTGGGCGGCATGGGCAATCCCAAGGGGGCCTTGGTGGGCGGCATCCTGCTGGGCCTCTTTGAGGCGCTGACCGCCGGCTACCTGAGCTCGCAATACAAGGAGGCGGTGGCCTTCATCGTCATCCTGGCCGTGCTGTTCGTCATGCCCCAGGGCATCTTCGGCGCCAAATCGACGGAGCGGGTATGACAGCGATGCGCAACAAATGGCTGCAACTGGCGGTGCTGGCGGTGGTGATCGCCGTGCTGCCGGTCTTCTTTCCCTCGGGCTATTATTACCGTGTGGGGGCGCTGATCTTCGTCAATGCGCTCAGTGTAATCGGGATGGTAATCCTGATCGGCTATGCCGGGCAAATCAGCCTGGGCCATGCCGGGTTTGCCGGGGTCGGGGCCTATGCCTGTGCCCTGGCGCCGGAACATCTGGGCCTGCATCCGGGGCTGGCACTGATCCTGGGGGCGGCGGTGTCGGCGGCACTGGCGGCGCTGATCGGGCGGCCGATCCTGCGGCTGAAGGGGTATTACCTGGCGGTGGCGACCCTGGGTTTCGGGATCCTCGTGGCCATGGTGCTGACCAATGAGCGCGCCCTGACCGGCGGACCGGATGGCATGAACGTGGCCGATCTGGGACTGAGGGGCCTGCTGCGCGACATGGGCCTGCGCCTGTCGGGCGGCGAGTTCTGGTACGCGGCCAACGGGGTTGTCCTGCTGATCGGCGCCTGGATCGCGCTGAACCTGTTCAACAGCCCCACGGGGCGGGCCATGCGCGCGCTGCACGGATCCGAGGTGGCCGCGCGCACCGTGGGCATCGACGTGGCGCGGATGAAGCTGAACGCCTTTGTGATTTCGGCGGTCTATGCCTCGGTGGCCGGATCACTGCTGGCACTGCAGAACGGGGTCATCACGCCCGATATCGCCGGCTTCATGCACTCGATCGAGATGGTGACCATGGCCGTTCTCGGGGGGGTCGGATCCGTTCTGGGCGCAACGCTGGGCACGGCGATCCTGACGCTTTTGCCCCAGGTTCTGACCGTGCTTGCGGATTATGAGCAACTAGTGCTGGGCGCGGTCATGATCCTGGTGATGATCTTCATGCCCCAGGGGCTGTTGCCCTCGATCGCGCGGCGCTTGCGGGGGAGGGACGAATGAGCCTGCTCGAAGTCACCGGCCTGGGGATCAGCTTTGGCGGGGTCAAGGCTGTCCATGATGTGGGTTTTTCTGTCGATCCGGGGGCAATTGTTTCAGTAATCGGACCAAATGGCGCCGGAAAGACAACATTGTTCAACATGATCTCCGGTGTCTATCGGCCCCAGTCCGGCACGGTCACCCTGGAAGGCAAGGATGTAACCGCGGCCGAGCCCCACCGCCTGGCTGAACTGGGCCTGTCGCGCACCTTCCAGAACCTTCAGGTTTTTCAGGACATGACCGTTCTGGAAAATGTGCTGGCCGGTTATCACCTGCAGGAACGCGGCCATGTCTGGGCCGATCTTCTGGCCCTGCCCTCCATGGCCCGACGGGCGGCCAAGGCGCGGGACGGGGCGATGACCCTGCTGGAACGGGTGCGGCTGGACAAGGCGGCCGGTCAACTGGCTGGCAACCTGTCCTATGGGGCGCTGAAACGGCTGGAGATCGCCCGCGCCCTGGCGCTCAGCCCCAAGATCCTGCTGCTGGACGAACCGGCGGCGGGCTGCAATGCGGTCGAGACCGAGGAAATCGACGCCCTGATTGCCGATCTGGCGGCCTCGGGCATCGCGATCCTGCTGGTGGAACATGACATGAAGATGGTGATGCGCATTTCCAACCACATCGTTGTGCTGGACCATGGGGAAAAGATCGCCGAGGGCGATCCCGCCACCGTCAGCCAGAACCCCGATGTCATCGCCGCCTATCTGGGCACCGGAGAGGAGGGGACCGATGCTGACGGTTGAGGGGCTGCGGTCACGCTATGGCCGGATCGAGGTGCTGCACGGCATCGACCTTGAGGTCACATCCGGCGAGATCGTCACCGTGGTCGGCGCCAACGGGGCCGGAAAGACCACCCTGTTGCGGTGTCTGTCGGGGATTCAGCCAGTCACCGAGGGACGGATCCAGTTTCGCGGCGAGGCACTGGGACAGGTCCCTGCCCATCAGCGGCTGAAGCGCGGGTTGGCGCAATCACCCGAGGGCCGGCAGATCTTTACCAACCTTTCGGTCGAGGAAAACCTGCGGCTGGGCGCTTTCCTGTTCACCGATGACCGGGTGGATCAGGACATGAATGATGCCTTTGCGATGTTCCCGATCCTGAAAGAAAAGCGCAACTTGGCGGCCGGTGGGCTGTCAGGCGGGCAGCAGCAGATGCTGGCCATTGCCCGGGCGCTGATGGGGCGGCCGTCCTGTCTGTTGCTGGATGAACCCTCGATGGGGTTGGCCCCGCTTCTGGTCGCGCAGATTTTCGATGTGGTGCGGTCCCTCAAGGAACGCGCGGTGACGGTGCTGCTGGTCGAACAGAACGCCTTTGGCGCCCTGAAGATCGCCGATCGGGGCTATGTGATGGAAACCGGTCGGATCACCATGACAGGCACTTCGGCCGAACTGATCGCCGATCCGCGCATCCGCGAGGCCTATCTGGGGATCTGATATCAATGGCCTTGGAAAATGACCGCTTTGAGGCCTTTTTGACCTTAGCCATCCGCAGAGCAAGCCGCGCCAGCGCCGGACCGGGGGCTGGCGCATCCACCCTGTGATCAGCGCGGTTTATGGCAGCCGTGGTAGCAAAACCCCAGAGCATTGCGCTAACGGTGGCCGAGCGCCAGACCGGTGGGCCGCCCCAGTGATGGCGCGGCGCCCTTCGGGCTTGTTCCGCGCCGGGGTGGGATCAACGACAGCTTTGTCCGCAAAGCTGCCTGTCGCAAGCGGTCAATCCTTAGGGCCGTTGGTATCAGACGCCCGGTCAGACGGTTGAGGACGGGTTGCCATAGCGGTTGCCCATGGTGATCGCCCACCAGATCAGGCCGTTCTGGTCCTGATGCCAGGCAAAGCCCATGTCGGTGGCGGCCGGATCCAGGATCTGATCGCCCCAGGCGCCGTTTTCGACCCAGGCGGCCAGGATTTCCATCTCGGTCTCAAAAGTTTGGGCATAGGCCTCGCCGACCAGGGCGCCGCCATAGCCCCCCCGCCGCAGCCGGTCATAGGGGGATGCGCCATCGGACCCGAAGGGCCAGGCACGCTGCTGGCGCGACATGTCATTGGCGTGCAGTTGCGCCGAGGCGGTCAGGGCCGGGCTCAGATCCACCGGCTGGGCCCCGGCCCCCCGGCGCAGCGTGTTGACCGAATCGAGCATTCGCTGGGTGATTTCATCGTGATCCCGCTCCCGGATTTGGTAAACGCCGCCGCCGCCAACCTGCGCGCCGGGCAGGTCGCAGGCGGCCAGAACGGTGCACAGGGCGGCCAGGGTGAACTCTCTGCGGTGCATGGAACCTCTCCGGGGTGATTTGCGGCAGATTTACCCCGCCGTTAGCCAACGATCAAATATCTCGTTGCAAGATGACGAGAGTTTGAGTTGTGATAGCGTCCGACAGATCTTAGCATGACAGTGTTTGCGGAACAGTAGGGCCCGTGATGACATCCAAGTTTCCCGTTTCCCTGACGCGCCGGCGTTTTGTCGGTGCTGCCACGCTGATGGCCGCCGGCGGGCTGGCCGCGCCGGCCATCGCGCAAAACTTTGATCCGACGGATCCCAACGCCCCCGAGGCGCCGGAACCGCCGGTCAAGCACAACATCTTTGGGTTCCGCGCGCATCGTTGGGAACCGTATTTCGACGATCTGAAAAACGGTGCGATCCTGGTCGATACAAAGGCCCGGAACCTGCACTACTGGTCTGAGGATCAGTCGGTTTTCCGGATCTACCCGACCTCGGTTCCGCTGACCCCGGAACTGACCCGTCTGGGCCGGACCGGTATCACCCGCAAGGTGGTGGGCCCCAGCTGGGCGCCGACCCCTTCGATGAAAAAGCGCAATCCGGAATGGCCCGATTTCGTCGGACCGGGGCCGGATAACCCGCTTGGCACCCATGCGCTTTACCTGAGTTGGCAATATTACCGGATTCACGGCACGCATGACACGCGCAAGATCGGCCGCAAATCCTCGAACGGCTGTATCGGGCTGTATAACGAGCATATCAAGGAACTGTTCGGCTTTGCCAATGTCGGCACGCAGGTCCTGCTGATCTAGCCCCCTTCTGGCACGCCCCGTGCGAGGGCGCGCCAGCCGCTGCCTTGCGGCAGGAATGACCGCTCAGTCATTCGCGACCCCTTCCTGTCCCAACAACATCTCGCTCAGGATGACAGCATCGTTATGAGCCACGTCCCTTGCGCCATAGATGAGCTTCACCCGTCCCTTCATTGCAAGCGCTCGGATATGATCAAGCCTGTCCTCCAGGTTCACTAATAACGTCCGGTAACGGCGCCGGAATACCAACCAGCGGGCCGGATCGTGGCCGAACCATTCGCGCAGTTCGGTCGAGGGTGCGATGTCCTTCATCCATTCGTCAAGTGCAGCCCGATCCTTGCTGACCCCGCGTGGCCAAAGCCTGTCGACAAGGATGCGCGTGCCGTCCGAAGGCGCGGCCGGCACATAGGCGCGCTTCAGTTGCAGATTGGCAGCCGGCGGATTGATCATCATCGCCCCTTTCAGGCCAGCAAAGCATCCAGCCTTGCCGCGCAGATGAAATCGTTCTCGGTCAGCCCGCCAGTGGCAT
>JBKDZR010000076.1:0-2378 GCA_047971485.1 Qingshengfaniella sp.
GTCCAACGCCCATCCTGATGCCCGCAATGATCAGCGGAAATGCGTCCGGCATGACGATGCGGATAAGCGCGGTCCAACGTGTCGCGCCATAGGATGCCGCCATTTCCAGCAAGGGACGATCGACATGGCGCACGGCTGCGGCCGTGTTGATGATAATGATGAACATCGCATAGATGACCACGACACTTACGCGTGTCGCATCCGACAGGCCGAAAATCGCAAACAGGATCGGCGCAAAGATCAGACCGGGCGTGAACAGAAAGCTGTTCACATAGATATCGAGCGCGGCATTCACCCACGAAAACAGCCCCATCAGGGTGCCGATGATCAGACCGAAGATCAGCGCGATGGCAAAGCCCGTCACCAGCACGGTCAGGCTTGACAGGATATGCGGCCCCAGGGTGCCATCTGTCAGCAGCACCCACAGGCGGACCATGACGCTGGAAAAGGGCGGCAGCCAGAGCTGACCGAAAACATGGCCTGCGATCTCCCAGAACAGGGCGATCAGGGCAATCCCGCCCCAGTTGGATGCAAAGTTGCGGATCCAGCGCTCGAACGCATTCGGCTCTGGGCCGGTCAAGGCGACTTTCTGTGATGCCGCCGTCATGCCGCGCTCATTTCATGCATCTGACGCAGGCGGTTCCAGAGATATTCCTTCAGCTCGACGAACTCGGTCATACGCTCGACCTCCTCCGGGTTCCGGGGGCGCGCGAAGCTGACATCGAGCACTTCCTCGATGCGACCCGGACGGTTCGACATCAGCACGACGCGGTCGGCCAGAAGAATCGCCTCCTCCATGTCATGGGTTACGAAAACCACGCTGCGCTGATCCTGCTGCCAGATGTTCAGCAGCTCTTCCTGCATATAGCGGCGAGTCTGCTGGTCCAGGGCACCGAAGGGTTCATCCATCAGCATGATCGGGGTGGAGACGACCAGGGCACGGGCCAACCCGACGCGCTGCTGCATACCGCCCGAAAGCTGCTTGGGATATTTGTCCTCAAACCCCTTGAGGCCGACCAGAGCAATCGCATGGCGCGCCTTCTCCATCCGTTCTGCCTTGCCGACGCCGCGCATTTCCAGCCCGAAGGCGACGTTCTGCAGAACGCTGGCCCAAGGCATCAGGGCGAAGTTCTGGAACACGACCGCACAATCGAGATTGGGACCACGAACCGGGTGCCCGTTCACCGTGACGGTGCCCGAGGTCGGCGTGACCAGCCCGCCTATGGCGCGCATCAGCGTGGTCTTGCCGCAGCCGGACGGCCCCAGCAGGGTCACGAATTCATTCTTGCGGATCTCAAGGTTGACATTGGACAGCGCCAGGGTTCCCCCGGTGCCACCATAGGCATGAGACATGTCTTTGATTTCGATGATTGAAGACATTGGCTTTACTTCCATCTGATCAGGTGACGCTCAAGCGCCTGCATCGCAAGGGCGAGCAGAACCGCCTCCATAACGACGACGATTGTGGTTGCGTAGAGAAGCCCGGCCTGGAAATCGCCGCGGTAATCCATCAGTTGCGCGCCGATGCCGACGGGCAGCATGATCAGCTCGACAATAACCATACCCGCGAATGCGCGGCCTAGGCCGATGCGAAGGCCCGCGAACACCGCCGGGATCGCCCCCGGAATCAGGATGCGGAACCAGACCTCGCGCTCTGACGCGCCGAAGCTGCGCGCCATTTCAACGAGATGCCGGTCCACCTGCCGGGTGCCGGCGCGGACATTCGTGGTAATGAACACCCAGGAAAACAGGATGATAATGACAACCTTCGGCGTCATTCCCATGCCCAGGGCGACCAGAACCACCGGCACCAGGGGCGCAATCGGCAAGGCCAGCATCACGGCGGTGATCGGGCTCAGCATTCGGTCGATGACATTCCAGCGGGCCATGGCCAGCCCCAGCGGAACCGAAATGGCGACCGAAATGACATAGCCCACGATCATCGGGATATTGCTGATCCAAAGCGCCGGCCACACGTCGCCGGTCACGAACATGGTCTCGAAAAGCGATTTGACCGTTTCGAAGAATGTCGGGATCAGGATCGAATCGGCCGCCCTGGCGCCCCACTCCCAAAGCCCGGCAAAGACAATGAACGCGAGGATACGGGCCACTGCCGCCTGGCCAGCGGTGATCGGTCGGCGCAACTCCAGAACATGCCGCACGGGGGCAGCATGTCCGGATTGTGTGACATCAGCCGCCATGGCCTATTCACCGCCACCAAAGGTGAAGTTCGCAACCTGATCCACGCTCAACGCACCCGGTTCGATCCGGCCTGCATCGACATAGAACTGAAGCGTGGCCTCGATACTTTCCCGTGACAGGGCCTCTGACAGCGGGAACATCTCGGTTGCGGCAAAGTTGCTGTAGACAGCCTCGAC
>JBKDZR010000077.1:0-25249 GCA_047971485.1 Qingshengfaniella sp.
GAGCGGCCAGCTCCGGGGTGTCGCCGGAATTCGCCACCCTCAGCACCACATCGCCCTTGGCCAGCATGCCCAGATCGCCAGGGCTGGCCTCGGCGGGGTGGACGAAATGCGCGGGGGTTCCGGTCGACGCCAGGGTCGCGGCGATCTTGCGCGCGATATGGCCGGACTTGCCCATGCCCGAGACGATCACCCGTCCTTCGGCGGCCAGGATCATTTGTACCGCGGCGATCAGCCCGTCATCCATGGACCGGGCCAGAAGGTGCAGGGCGTCGGCCTCGGTTTCGATAACGCGGCGGGCGGTCTGCACGAAAGGGTTCTGGGAATGATCGGTCATGAGTGCGCGAAGATGTCCGTTTCGGGCCAGCCTTGCAGATCAAGTATGGCGCGGGTGGGGAGGAAGTCGAAACACGCTTGCGCGATCTGGCTGCGATCCTCACGATCCAGTCTTTTGTCCAGTTTCTCGCGCAGGGCATGCAGATGCAACACATCCGAGGCGGCATAGTTAAGTTGTGCGTCAGTCAGGGTGTCCGCGCCCCAGTCGCTGGTCTGCTGCTGCTTGGAGATGTCGACGCTGATCAGCTCGGAGGTCAGGTTCCGCAGCCCGTGGCGGTCCGTATAGGTCCGGGTCAGACGGCTGGCGATCTTGGTGCAATAGACCGGCGCGGTCAGGGCCCCGAAGGCATGATACAGGGCAGCAATGTCGAAGCGACCGAAATGGAACAGTTTCAGCACTGCCGGATCGCGCAACATGCGCACAAGGTTGGGGGCCTCGGTCTGCCCCTTGGCGATCTGGACCAGATGGGCCTCGCCATCGCCACTGGACATCTGTACGAGGCACAGCCTGTCGCGGTGCGGGTTCAGGCCCATGGTTTCACAGTCGATCGCTACGATCGGACCAAGATCCAGACCGTCGGGAAGATCGCCTCGGTAAAGATGGTTGGCCATGCCCTTTGCTTTCCTGTCTGTCTGCGGTTCAGGCTGGGATGCCTTTTTGCGACGGGAAAGTCCATGACGGTTTCTGCCCCCCATGTGCGGGGGGCAGCGGTGTCATTCAGCCACAGGTGGCTTGACCTTGTGGTTCGCGGCCTTGCGATTGCGGTAGCGTACCGTCAATTCCAGCGGCGCGTCGTTTTCATCGTAAATGCCCAGAACCACGCCACGCCGGCGCGATTTGGTGCGCATCTCGATGATTTGCTCTTCGCTGCGGGTGGTGCGTTGCGCTGTCCGACGGGTCCAGCGGAACAGCTTGTCGTACATCAGCGCCACGGCGTCCTGATGATCGGGGCTGCCACCCAGATCGACCAGTTCATCGGGATCGTTCTTCAGGTCGAAGAGGATCGGGCGGAAGCCGCCCTCGAAATGAACCAGCTTCCAGTCCTTGTCGGCAACCATGAAGGTCACGGCCTCGCGCACGTCCAGCCCCAGCTTTTCGGCCAGGGGGGTCGCGGCATAGTCGTATTCGCAGATCACATAGTCGCGTTTCGTGCTGTCGGCCTTGCCGTGCAGGATCGGCAGCAGGGATTCACCCTCGACGATATGCCCGGGGACCTGGCCACCGGCCACTTCGACGAAGGTCGGGACTAGGTCGATCTGTTCGACCAGGGCATCGCAGACGGTGCCTCGGGTGGCGTCGGCTTGTTCGGAGGGGTCATAGATGATCAGCGGCACACGGGTCGAGCTGTCGTAGAAGAAGGATTTCTCGCCCATCCAGTGATCGCCGAGGAAATCCCCGTGATCCGAGGTCAGCACGATCATGGTTTCCTGCAGCTGGCCGGTCTCTTCCAGCCAATCCAGCAGCACACCCAACTGATCGTCGCATTGCTTGATCAGGCCCATATAGGCGGGGATCACCGCATCGCGGGTCTTGTCCGTGGAAAAGGCGCGGCTGATCGGGCTTTCCATGAAGGCCTTCAGGACCGGGTGGGCGTTGTCGTATTCTTCCTGATTCCGGGTGGCGGGGGGGACATCGGCAGGGCCGAACATGCCGTGGTAGGGGGCTGGCACCACATAGGGCCAATGCGGTTTGATATAGGACAGGTGGCACATCCAGGGGGCCTTGGCCTGGGCGATGAACTCGATTCCGCGGCGGGTCAGATAGGGGGTTTCGCTGTCTTCATCGAGGATATTCGCGGCCTCGACGCTGTTCTTCAGGAACCAGCCCGACAGCACGTTGCCATCCTCATCCACGCCGGAATTGGCAAAGTCATGCCAGGGGTTTTCGCTGTCATAGCCCTTGGCGCGCAGATAATCGCTGTATTTCTTGGCACCGGTATCGTCATACAGGCCATCGGGGCCGTCCGGGCGCATGCCATCGTCGCGTTCAAAAACGTCAAAGCCGCATTCCGAGACCCGGGCGCCGATCAGGCTGTCGGGTTCCAGACCCAGGCGGGCCATGCCCTCGGCATCGGCGCGCATATGGGTCTTGCCGATCAGCCAGGCATCCATGCCGGCGGCACGCAGGTGATCGCCCATGGTCATCTCGCCGACCTTCAGGGGAACGCCGTTCCAGCTGGCACCGTGGGAATGCACGTAGCGCCCGGTATAGGTGGACATCCGCGAGGATCCGCAGATCGGTGATTGGATGTAGCAGCGGTCAAACCGCACGCCCATCGCCGCCAGCTTGTCCATGTTCGGGGTCTTCAGGTGGGGGTGGCCGTAGCAGCTCAGGTAATCCCGGCGCAGCTGATCGTACATGATGAAAAGGATGTTCTTGGTTTCGGCCATCGGTCACTCTGTATCGTTTGGGGGGATGCCCGGCGCGGTTGATCCGCGCCGGGACGGGGTTGGGTTATTCCGGCGGGCGCAGTTCATCGGGAATTTCCATCCCGATTTCCTCGTAATAGCGCAATGCGCCGGGGTGCAGCGGCAGGTTCAGATCCAGCAGCGCGCTTTCCAGCTTGACGCTGCGCAGCCATGGCGTGGCATCGGCGTTTTCCGAGACGCTTTCCCAAAAGGCCTTGGTGATCCGGTAAACGCCTTCGGCATCCACGCTTTCGCCCGCTCCGACGCCGACGATCGAGCCCAGGGTGGTCACGTCTTCCTCATTGACCTGATTGTCGCCATAGGTGCCGACCGGAATGGCGCCCAGGACGCCACCCGGACGATTGAGGATGGCCTGCACCGGGCCCTTTTCACGTTGTTCCTCGGTCAGGGACAGCAGCTTGATCTTCCGGCTGAGCGCCATTTGCTGGATGACCGGCGAGGGCGCGTTGGTCGCATTCATGTAGACGTCGATCCGCCCATCCTGAAAGGCCTGGGATGCGGCATCCCAGCCCAGCATGATCTGTTCGTAATCCTCGCCGGCTTTCAGCCCGGTTGCGCCCTCGACGACGCGCTGCATGATGATCGTCGCACCGCCACCCGGGGGTCCCAGGAAGACGCGCTTGCCGGCCAGATCCTCCAGGCTGTCGATGCCGGAATCGGCGTAGACCACCATGTGATACAGTCCCAGCGGAAAGGCCAGGACGGCGCGCAGTTTTGCGGCCAGGTCAGGGGCTTGCGGGATCTGGGCATACATTCCGTTGCCCTGCACCATCATGTCATGGACACTGGCCGACCACATGTAGAAATCGATCTGCCCCATGGCCGCGCCAATGGCGTGCTGGGTCGCCGCACCTGTCGCGTTGATCTGGATCTGGATTTCGCCATCGGTCTTTTTCTCGACCATCTGTGCCAGGGTCGACATGACCAGATAGGGGGATGATCCAGGGCCCAGAGTGGCCATGGTGTAAAAGTCCTTGGCTTGGGTGGCGCCCGATGCGGCCATTCCAAGACCAAGCGCCAGGCCCAGTGCCCGTGTCAGTCGTTTCATCGTCTCTCCTCCTCGTTATGTGGTCGTTGGACCTTTGGGGTACCGTGTCGTTCGCCGGTCATTGCGCGGGCTTCAGATCATCGGGAATGGTCAGGCCGACCTCTTCGTAATACCGGATCGCGCCGGGATGAAGGGGCATGTTCAACTGGGTGAAAGCCGCGTCCAGCGTCACATTGCGCAGCCAGGGGGTGTTGTCACGCTGGGCCTCGGCGCCTTCCCAGAAGGCCTTGGTGATCTTGTAGATCGTCTCGTCATCCATATCGGCCCGGGTGCCCAGCCCGACGAAGGACCCGATGGTGCGCACGTCTTCGGCATTCACCTGGTTCTCGCCATAGGTGCCGGCGGGGATGACACCCTGCATGCCACCCATGCGGCCGATCAGCCCGGCCACGGTGTCCGAGGCCAGTTCCTCATCCGTCAGCCCGATCAGGCGGATCTTCTGGCCCAGGGCAAATTGCTGCACCACGGGTGAGGGCGGCAAGGTGGGGTTGGCGTAGACATCGATCCGGCCGTCCTGAAAGGACTGGGCGGCGGCGTCCCAGCCGACATCGACGCTGGTGAAATCCTCGCCGGGTTTCATGCCGGTCGTGCCCTCGACCAATTGCAGCATCGAGGTCCGCGCGCTGCCCCCCGGCGGTCCCAGAAAGACGGTGTGGCCCTTGAGGTCGGCCAGGGTTTCAATGCCGGATCCGTCGCGGGTGACGATATGATAAAGACCCAGCGGAAAGATGAAGATGCTGCGCAGGGTTTCGGCCATTTCGGGTGCGCCGGGGATCCCGGCATACATGGCCGTGCCCTGCTGCATGAAATTGTGCACGATGGGCGCCATCATGAAGAAATCCAGTTGCCCCTGTGCGGCCTGGATCGCGTGGGCGGTGGCAACGCCGGTGGCATTTACCTGGATTTCGGTATCGTCGAGTTGCTGGTTCACGATGTTGGCGAAGGTGCTCATGACCATATAGGGCGAGGATCCCGGCGGCAGTGTCGCCATCCGGTAATAGTCCTTGGCCCCGGCTGTGCCCGCCGCTGATCCGGCGACCAGGGTGAGCGTCAGGCCCAGAATGCGTGTCAGGGTGCGCATGTCCATCTCCTTGTGTCTGTTCCGGTTGGATCCCGCGCGCCCGGCCGGTTGGCCCGACGCGCAGGCTGTTGCTCAGGGGTGTCCGGCCTGGGCCGGGCTGGGGTCGTTCAGGGGCAGATCGTCGTCATCCGGCGGTGTGCCCTTCCAGTCATAGAAGGCCAGTCCCAGCGCAGCGATCGTGGCCAGCCCCTCGATCCAGAACTCCGGGACCAGCAGGGTGATGCCCAGGGCCAGCCGCAGCAGCCGCATCCAGAAAGGCAGGCGCGCCGAGGTGAAGCCGGAGAACCCGGTGGCAAAGAACCAGATCGCCAGGGACAGCCGCAGGCAAATCCAGATCAGCCCGGTAAAGGTGAACCCGGTGACCAGCGACAGCGCCGGGTTGTAGACCAGCACGAAGGGGATCAGGAACCCGATCAGCGCGATCCGGCAGGCATCCACCCCGATCGCCATCGGGTTGGCCTTGGCAATGGGTGCGGCTGCGAAAGCGGCGATGGCCACGGGCGGCGTGATCGAGCTGAGCACCCCGAAATAGACCACGAACAGGTGGGCGATGACGGTCGGCACGCCCATGATCTCGATTGCCGGGCCCATGACAAGGATCACCACCAGATAGGCTGGTACCGTCGGCATCCCCATGCCCAGCACCAGCGATCCCAGCATCATCATGACCAGCGACAGGAACAGGGAATCCCCTGCGATATTGCCGATGATCGTGGCAAAGCGCAGGCCCAGCCCGGTCATGTTCATCACGCCGATGACGATGCCGATGGCAGCCACGGCGACCAGGATCTGCGCGCCGGCCTGCCCGCCGTCGATCAGCCCGGTCAGGATGCGCTGGGGGTTGCGGCGCAGGTCGGGGTTCAGGACAAAGCCCAACACCACGGTGCAGACCACCGCCCAGAACCCGGCCATGGCTGGCGAACGGCCGGAAATCATCAGCGCCATGATCAGCCCCAGGGGCAGGATGAAGCACAGCGACATCAGCCAGTCATGGCGGTCGATGATCGGCCGATCGGCGCGGGGGATCGGCTTGATTCCCTGACGCGCGGCCTCGACATGGACCGAAACGAACAGCGAGGCATAGTAGAACAGCGCCGGCAGCAGCGCGGCGACGCAGATCGTCAGATAGGGAATGCCGGTCAGATCCGACATGATGAAGGCCACGGCACCCATGATCGGCGGCATGAACTGGCCACCTGATGAGGCGGCGGCCTCAACCCCCCCGGCATAGCGGGGCGTGAAGCCGCGCTTGATGATCATCGGGATGGTCATCACCCCGGTGCCCACCACATTGCCGGACACCGATCCCGACATGGTGCCAAACACACCGCTGGCGGCGATGGCGGCATGGGCCGGGCCACCGCGAAAGCGGCCGGTCAGGGCGAAGGCGAATTTCAGCAGTACCGGGCCGGCGCCGATCGCCTCCAGCAGGCTACCGAAGACGATGAACACCAGGATCAGCGTGACCACCACCGAAAGCGGCCGGCCAAAGATCCCGTCGAACGAGTACCAGACCACCTGCATCACCTGATCCAGGGCAAAGCCACCATGGCGGAAGATCCAGGGCAGGTTGCTGCCGTAAAGGCCATAGCCGATGGCCAGCAGGGAAACGATGACCAGGGGCCAGCCAAAGGCGCGCCGGGTCAGTTCCATCAGCACGGCCAAGCCGAGAACGCCCAGCCAGATATCGGTTTTCTGGAAGAAATAGAGACCGGTTTCCAGCATTTTGCCGATTTCCATGTAGCGCTGTACGGAAATCGCCAGGGCGATCAGCAGGATGATATCGACCAGGATCAGCCAGGGGTGCTTGGCATCGAATCGTCGCGACATGCCGGTGAACAGCACAACCGCCCCAGCCAGGGCGAACATGCCAACGCGCAGCAGCGTTTCGTTGAGACTGCCGAAACCGGCGATGTAAATTCCAAGCGCCGACAGCAGGATAGCCCCTGCGGTTGACAGAAAGACCAGGATTCTCAGGACGTAATCCGTCCGTTTTTGTTCTTGCATCTTTTCCCTCCACTGTGCCGTTTGGCCGACACCTCCATGATCAAGGATGCCGCGTCCATTCAACAATTGAAAATACCTTTGCGCAGTGGTTCACTGTGTGAAACACGGAGGTTCGGGATGGTCAAAACGGTTGAGGCTCTGCGCCGGGGTTTGCGGGTGCTCGACACGCTGTTTGAGGACGGCCCCATGACCCTGACCGATCTGAGCCACCGAACCGGCCTGTCCAAGGCCACCTTGCTGCGCATTCTGGCCACCCTGCGCGAAGCGGGGCATGTGCGCCGGGGTTTGGGGGATCGGTTGTGGTACGCCAGCACTATCCGCCATGGCGCTGTGCCCACGGCCCTGGCTGATGTGATGGCCGAGGTATCGGGCCCGGTGATCCGGGAATTGTGTACGGAAATCCAGTGGCCCTCGGATGTGGGCGTGTATGAGGATGCGGGGGTCCGGATGGTCGAAACCTCGCGTCTGATGTCGCCCTTCCTGTCGCATCGGTTGCTCTATCGTGGGGTAGAGGTTCTGCCCTCGGCCATTGGCCGGGCGATCCTGGCCTGGACCAGCGACAGCCATCGGGCCGAGATCATCGCCGATCTGGCCGAACGCGGTGGCAGCCATGACCGCATGGTGCACGATCGCACCCGTCTGGATGCGATGCTGGCCGAGGTGCGGGCCCGGGGCTATGCCACGCGGCTGCGCGGCTATGTCGTTGTGCTGGGTCAAGGCGCCGATATTTCGGCCGTGGCCTTGCCGGTGATGCGGGGGGATCGCGCCATTGCCGGCGTGTCCCTGTCCTGGATGCCCTCGGCGATGACCGAGGCCGATTTCGTCGCCGCCTATCTAGGGCGGTTGCGCCAGGCTGTGGATCTGATCGCTGCCCGGATGGAACCGCTGCTGGTGGCGCGGTCCTGACCGGCGGTGGCCGAACGATTGCCTCCTGCGGGACCGCTCAGGTCCCGGGCTGATATAGCTGACGGAAGCCAATTCGATCATCAAATTGGCGCAGCATCAGCGTAAAATCAATAGGTTACAGCGTGACAACGTAATCAAGGCACAGTCGTCAGGCTATATAGCCCCTTGTCCACCGCCATGCGCGTGGCCAGGGCGGCCAGCGTATCCAGAACCGGCGTCTCAAGCCCGGCGGTACGGGCAAAGGCGACAGGGGCCAGGACGATCTGGGCGATCTCCATCGGTCGGTCCGCCTCATAATCCTGAAGGATCGAGGGCTTGTGCGCCGCCATATGGGCCAGCATGGCCTCGACATCCAGATCCCCGGTCAGGTCATGGCCATGGGCCCGGGCGATGGCCATCCCCTCGGCGATGACCCGGCGATAGGCCGTGGACAGGGCAGGATCCCCGCGCAGGACCGACGCCTTGTCGCGGATCAGCAGTGGGATGATTGAGCCCCCGAGATTGGCCATCAGCTTGTGCCACACCACGCGCCGGATATCCGCAACCGGCGCCGAGCCGATACCCCCGGTCTCAAGCGCCGCGCGCAGCTCGGCCAGAACCGGGCTTGGATCCGTTTCGGGGACGACAGAGCCCAGCTTGAAATGGTTGCGCCCGGGGGATCGGCACTCGATCACGCCGGGGGCGTTCAGGCTGTTGGCGGAATAGATGCTGCCGCCGATCAGGTTCCCGGGCGCGATGGTGTCCAGAAAGACATCTGCCAGCCGGAAATCCGGAAGGTCAGGGATCCTGGTGGGGGCCGTCAGACCGACCGGATACCACCAGGGAATGCCGTTCTGGGGAAAAATCACCAGGGTTTGCGGGCCGATCAGTGGGCGCAAGGCCCCGGCGATTGCGTGCAACCCGGTGGCCTTGACCCCGACATAAACGACATCCTGCACCCCGAAGGCGGCCGGATCGGCATCCGCAGGCAGATGAACCGTATCGCGCCGGTCGCCGTCGATCAGGGTCAGGCCGTTTTCGCGGATGGCTTGCAAATTGGGGCCGCGGGCGATCAGGGACACATCATGTCCGGCTTGGGCCAGGCGGATGGCGAAATGCCCGCCGGTGGCACCGGCCCCGAATATCGTCAGCTTCATGTGGTCTCCGTGCGCGTGTTGATCCCCAGCAGGCCGTTGCGGTTTTGTCCATGGTGGCCCGCCGGGTCCCATCTGTCCCTGTCCGGTCCGGAATTTCCAGCCCCTTTTCCGTCCTGTGCCGTGGTCCGGGGTGAAAGGGCGGTCAGGGGCGGCAAGGGCCGATGGCCTTCAGGCCTGTTCATCGCCGGCTGCCCCCCTTGGCTTCCCGGCGGGGCCGGGTAAACATGGCGCCATGACCGGCAAGACCGCCCCCGATTTCCAGTTCGAAACCCGTGCCATCGCGGCCGGGGCCAGCCGTGTCGTGGGCGTGGATGAGGTCGGGCGCGGTCCCCTGGCCGGCCCGGTCCTGGCGGCGGCGGTCTGGCTGAACCCCGATAACATCCCGGATGGGCTGAACGATTCCAAAAAGCTCAGCCCGGCACGGCGGCAGGCCCTGGCGGAACGGCTGCATGAGGTGGCCGATGTCGGGATTGGTCTGGCCAGCGTGGCCGAGATCGAGGAACACAATATCCACAATGCGGCGCAGCAGGCAATGATGCGGGCGGTCTTTGCCCTGCGTGTGCGTCCCGACTATCTGCTGATCGACGGCAAGTTCGGGCCCAAGGGGCTTAACCTGCCCGCCGAAACAATCGTCAAGGGCGATGGCCGGGTTCTGTCCATTGCCGCAGCTTCAATCGTGGCCAAGGTGGAACGCGACCGGATCATGGCGGATCTGGCCCGCGAGATGCCGGGCTATGGCTGGGAAACCAATGCCGGCTATCCCACGCCGGCCCACAAGGCGGCGCTGTTGCGGCTGGGGGTCACGGCGCATCACCGGCGAACGTTCCGGCCGGTGCATGAGGCACTGTTTTCCTGACCGGTCCCAGGTGGGGCCTGCGGGCAAGCAGGCCGGATCCGGACAGGCATCCATGGACTTTGGTGCCGCGATCCAGGCCTGGGGCGATCATTTGCCCTTGCCGCGCGCGGATCGTCCGGCCTGGATCCCCATGACAAAGCCTTCGGCGATCTGGGATAAAGGGGCCTGGGCCGGTCTGTCGCCCAGATCCTGGGGGCGTTGCGGGCCGTCGGGGCGCGCGCTGACCAACAGCAGGCAGAAGCCCAGCATCAGATACAGCAGGCCGATGATCGTGCAGGCGACAAGGGCGCCGCCATGGCTGGCAATCAGGATCCACAAGGCGGCGGTCATGAAACACAGGCCCGTCAGGGCAAAGGTCAACCCCGCCGCCCCCAGAACGGCCGAGCGCGCAATGCGGCGCAGCCGGATCTGCGCGCCGGAAAGAAGCCCGTTCATGGGTTATTTGCGTCCGGTCAGAAAGCCCAGAAGAAAGCCCAGTCCCACCGCCAGACCCATCGCGGCGGCCGGCTGGTCGCGGATGGCATCGTTGGCCTGATGGCCCAGAGCTTCGGCCTGTTTCTGGGCGCGGGTCAGTTGCTCTTCCCCGGCCTCGCGCAGTTCGGCCGCTTTCTGGCGCGTCCGGCTGATGGCCGCATCGCGCGAGGCGATGCCCAGATCGCCCAACGTGGTCGAGATCTCGGCGATATCCTTTTTGAGCGTCGCGATCTGTGCGCTCAGCTGTTCGATATCGTCTTGCGGTGAAGAGGTGGTCTTGGCTTGGGGCATCGTGTTCTCCTTACCGAATACAGGTCCGCGCCTTGCCGGCCGGCTGTTGCGCCGGGGGTGGGGGGCCGACAGAACTGATGTGGGCATGGCAGGCACCGGTTTCAACCGGGCTAGGCCGGTCATGGATCCCCGGTGTCCGGCGCGGGGCTGATGACCAGTTCATCATAGCCTGATGCCGGGCAAGGTGCACGGTTGAAGACCAGTCCGGGCAGGGCGACGGTGACGATTTCGGCGGTGGTATAAACCCGCGATCCGGGCAGCAGGTGGCCGCCAAAGGCCCGTCCGTCGCCATCGGAAATCGTGATATGCAGATGCTCGCCCGCCGCATCTAGGGTGCCGACAAGGGCGGTGATCTCGAAATGGCCGTCATAGACCGTGCCGTCGGGTTGGTTCGCATGGCGGATCACCGCGCGGCGCAGGCTGCCGACACATGTCACCAGTGCCATGGCCCGGGTCCCGGCTTGATCAAAGAGATCACGCAGCCCGGCAACCGGATCCGTGCCGGGGGGCAGCCTGAGGGCGTGATACACCCCCTGTGACGGGATCGCGGCGGGGCCTGTTTGGGGGCCTGTCCGGTTATCTGTCTGGTTGCCTGGATCCGTCTGGTTGTGCATCCGTTCCCTCGCCTGTCTTGTCTGCGTCGGGCTGTGTATCGCACATGGCCGGGGCAGATCGAACCACCCCGTTTCGCGGTGTGACGGCCCTGCCCAAAGCGGCAGATCGGCAATGGGCGCGCGGGGCGTTCTGGATCCGTCCCGCGCGCCTGATCGGGGCTTAGCTTTCCGGCGCGGCGGGCTTGTTCCAGCCGGCCCAGAGCTTGGCGATGGCGGCATAGTCATCGCGTTCGTGGCCGGCCTGAACACCCATTTCATAGACGCTGTGGCTGGCCTGGATCGCAAAAAGGGGCACGCCGGTTTTCTGCGCCAGAGCCAGGGCCAGCTCGGAATCCTTGCGCGCGGCTTCCAATGACATGCCGCCCTCATAGTCCCCCTCAACCACGCGCTTGGCGTAGCGGAAGGTCAACGGCCGGTGCAGCCCCATCTCGGGATCCGACAACAGACCAATCAGCCGCTGAATATCGACGCCGGTTGCCGTCGCCATGGATCCGGCCTCGGCGACCACGACCATGACGGCATGGGCCACGGCGTTGTTGATCACCTTGGCGGCCGCGCCGGTGCCCAGGGCGCCAAAGCTGACCTGCTTTTCGGCGATCGCACTCAGGACAGGTTTCACCGTCGCGATGGCCGCCGGATCACCGCCCAGCAGCAGGCTGGCGGTTCCGGCCTCCATCTGGCTGACACCGGCCAGGATCGAGGCATCAATCAACCGCAGATCCATGCCCTCCAGCGCCTTGGCGCTGCGCTGGACATCTTCGGGGTTCACGGTGCTGGTTTCAACGATCACCGCACCAGTGGGCAGGTGATCGCGGATTTGTTCCAGCACGGCCAGCGAGATCTGCGGATGCGGCAGGCAAAGGATCACCGTATGGCAATCAGCCACGTCCGAGGGATTGGTGATCAGCTGTGCACCCATCTCCTTCTCGGCCTGGATCAAGCGCCCCTGATCAAGATCGAACACCTTGACCGGGAACTGCGCCGCCACGCGCTTTGCCAGCGGATAGCCCATGTTCCCAAGGCCGTAGATAGCCACCGTTTCCGACATGCCCATATCCTTTTCTTCAATTCTGTTCGTCATTTCGAAATCGGGAACGGCGTGTCTTGCAGGCCGAAATACATGCTTTTCACCTGCGCATAGAGGCGCAGGCCATCCAGCCCCTTCTCACGCCCGATGCCACTGTCCTTGAAGCCGCCAAAGGGGGTCGAGGTGACCGACTGCTTGTAGGTGTTGATCCAGCAGGATCCTGCCTCAAGTGCGCGCCCGACACGCCAGGCCTTGCGGAAATTCTCGGTCCAGATCCCGCAGGCCAGACCAAAGGCGGTGCCATTGGCCTGGGCAATCAGATCCTCTTCGCCATCGAAGGGCAGCGCAACCAGAACCGGGCCAAAGGCCTCTTCCTGGCAGGTCAGGCTGTCAGGGCCCAACCCGTCAATGACCGTCGGCTGGTAATAGGCGCCGGTTTCATAGACCCGGCCGTCGGGGCGTGCGCCTCCGCAATGGATGCGCCCGCCTTCCGCCCGTGCCCGTTCCACGAAGGCCTCAACCCGGTCACGGTGATGGAACGAGGCCAGCGGCCCCATCTCGATCCCGGCGACATCGGGGGCTCCGATACGAATGGTGCGGGTACGGGCCACGATGGCCGCCAGCACCTCGTTATAGACGGATCGTTCGATGAATACGCGCGATCCGGCGACACAGGATTGCCCGGCCGAACCGAAGATCCCGGACAGAACGGCGGCCACCGCCAGATCCCGATCCGCGTCAGCAAAGACCACATGGGGCGACTTGCCCCCCAGTTCCAGCGCCACGGGCATGATCTTTTCGGCGGCGATCTTGCCGATGGCCCGGCCGGTGCCGGTGCCCCCGGTGAAAGACACCATGCGCACCCCGGGATGGGCAACAAGGGCGGTGCCAATGGCCCCCCCCCGGCCCTGCACCACCTGCAGCAACCCCTCGGGCAGCCCCTGTTCGCGAGCGATCCGAACCAGTTCGCCGGCCAGCATCGGGCTGTCCTCGGATGGTTTCAGGATCACCGCGTTGCCTGCCGCCAGGGCCGGTGCGACCTTGGTGGCATCGTTCATGATCGGCGAATTCCACGGCGTGATCGCCGCCACCACCCCATAGGGTTCCAGAACCGTGATCGACAGATAGGTGCCGCGCGACGGGGTGACGGCGGTTTCCATCGTCTCCACCGCCCCGGCATAGTAGCGGAAGGTGCCCACGGCGTAATCCACCATGCCCCGGCATTCCGACAACGGCTTGCCATTGTCGCGCATCTGCCGGAGGGCCAGATCCTCTTTCTCGGCGGCCAGACCATCGGCGATGGCGCGCAGCACGTCGGCCCGCTGATGGGGCAGCCGATCCTTCCAGCCGCTGGTCCGATAGGCGGCCCAGGCCTGTTCGACAATGGTGTCCAGCTCATCCGGTGTGGTCTCGGTGACCCGGCCAATTTCTTTGCCGGTGGCCGGATCAATGCTGATGATTTCGCCCGTCGACAGGGTCGCGACAGTCATTTCGAGGTTCCTTCCTGTTGGGGGCCATCCTTCTTGCGCAGGCCACGCAACGCGCGCAGCAGCGGCAGGACAAGGACGGCAAGAATGGCGATGATCAGGATGATCGACACGGGCGAGGCGGCAAATCCGGCCAGATTTCCCCGCGTGATCAGCATACCCTGGCGAAAGCTGCTTTCGGCCAGCGGGCCCAGAATCGCGCCCAACACGATCGGTGCGATCGGATAGCCCGCGCGCGACAGCAGCCAACCGGCCACGCCAAAGCCGGCCATCAACCAGACATCGACCATTGAGTTTGAGGCCGCATAGGTCCCGATGGCGCAAACCACCAGGATCATCGGGGCCAGAATGGCCTTGGGGATGCGCAGCATCTGCACGAAGATCGAGGCGCCGACAAAACCGAAGGCCAGCATCAGCCCGGCGGTCAGCAGCATCTGCCACATGAAGCCGTAAACGACATCGCCATGCTGGGAAAACAGCGCCGGGCCGGGGTTCAGCCCCTGGATCAGCATCGCCCCCATCATCAGCGCCGCCACCGAATTGCCCGGCACGCCAAGCGCCAGGGTCGGGATCAGGGACGACGCGTTATCGGCATTGTTGGCGCATTCCGAGGCCGCAATGCCGCGTGGATCGCCTTGGCCGAACAGGCTGTCATCTTTCGCTGCGCGCTTTTCCTCGGAATACCCCAAGATCCCGGCCAGGTTGCCGCCCGCGCCGGGCATGACACCGACGATGACGCCAATCACACCGGATCGCAGCCAGGTTTTGATCAGGACGGGGATGTCACGCAGCCGGATCCCCGCCCCGGTCAGGGAGGCCCCGTTCCTGACCGCGGTATCCTTCATCATGGCCAGGGCCGGCGGGATGGCAAACAGGCCGGTCAGCAGAACCGCCAGGTTCACGCCGCCGGCAACCTCGCGCAGGCCAAAGACCAGACGTTCTTCGCCGGTCATCATGTCCATGCCGACCACGCCCACGGCAATGCCGATCAGCGCCGAGGCAATCCCCTTGGCCGGCGATTTCGCCACCAGCAGCGCCACTGCGGTCATGCCGAAAACGGCAACCCAGAAATACTCGATCGGACCGAATTTCAGCGCAAACCCGACCAGAGGCGGGGCCAGCACCATCAAGGCAATGGCTGAAATCGCCGATCCGGCAGCCGAGGAAAACAGCGCCACATGCAGGGCGAACTTGGCCCGCCCGCCCTGGGCCAGTGGAAAGCCATCAAAGGTGGTGGCCACAGCAGATGGGGTGCCTGGGATCTTCATCAGGATCGCCGGAATGGCGCCCCCATACATGGATCCGTTATAAATTCCCGCCATCATCCCCAGCGAGGTCAGCGGCGACATCGTATAGGTAAAGGGCAGCAGCAGGGCCATGGCCAGCGTCGCGGTCAGGCCCGGAATGGCCCCCACCAGAATACCAGCGGCGGTTCCGGCCATCATCGCCAGAATGCTGCCAAGGGTCAGGGCATCCGGCAGGCCCGAGAGAACATCCAACATCAGATTTCTCCGAGGATCAGCTCAGCCGGCAGGGGCTGGGCGAAAAGCAGGGTGAAGACCAGATAGGCCAGGGCGGTGAAGGCAAGGGTCATGATCCCCAACCGGATTACCCGCCGTTCCCCGCCAACCAGCGCCAGCGCCGGCAGGAACCAGAGTGTCGAGGTCAGGAACCCGATCGTCTGGGACGAAAAGACGAAACCGCCCAGCAGCATCAGGCCAAGCGCCCCGGTCACAAAGGGGGCCTCATCGGTGGGCAGCGGCCCCGTGCGCAGCGCCGCCGCCATGCTGATCAGCGACAACAGGATCAGGGCCCAGCCGACGAAGATCGGGAAATAGGCGCTTTGGGCGCTCAGCGACGTGGCATCCCGCAGGATCACCACGCCGCCAGCCAGCACGAGGGCATGCACGATCAGGCGTTCACTCCGCCCGACGCGCCGGACCATCGTGCTGTCGCTCATTGCCAGGGGGCCTTGTCCCACATGGCCCGATAGTTGGCGTCCAGCGCCTCGACATGGGCCTGGAACTCAACCGTGTCGCGATAGGCGACCTCGGTAAAGCTTTCGGCGTTGCGGGCGCGGAAATCCTCATTGGCGGCCACTTCGGCGATGGCGGCCGACAGCTTGGCTACGATCTCGGGATCGACACCAGCCGGCATGCCGATGCCACGCTCGGACTGCATGTAAACGTCATAGCCCAGCGAAGACACGGTCGGGACATCGGGGGCGAATTCGGACACCTGTTCACCGAACTGGGCCAGAACCCGCACCTGCCCTTGTTGCGCGGCGGCCAGTGCCTCGCCCAGGTTCAGACCGGCGGCAGAGACATGCCCGCCCATCAACGCCGTGCGCGCAGGACCAGCCCCGGCAAAGGGCACATGGGTCAGCTCGATCCCGGCGGCATCGGCCAGGTAACGCATGGCCAGATGGTCATCGGTGCCCACGCCGGTCGTGCCCACGGTCACCGCGCCCGGGTTTTCCTTGGCAAAGGCCACCAGATCATCAAGGGTCTGGAACGGGCTGCTGGCCGGCACCGAGATCGCCGAGGGATCACGCACCAGCCCGGCCACCGGAATGAAGCTGTCGGCGGTAAAGGCCGCGTCGCGGGTGATCGGGATGGTCAGCATCGGCGGCAGGTTCAGGATGCCAATGGTGTATCCGTCGGGATCGGCATCGGCGATGGCGGTATGGCCCACCTCGCCCCCAGCCCCGGGACGGTTCACGACAACCACATCCTGCCCCAGCGCCTTTTCCAGGAAGGGCTGCAGGGTGCGTGCGGTCACGTCGGTGCCACCGCCGGCGGAATAGGCGACGATCAGGTTGACGGTCTTCTCAGGCCACTCGGCCAGGGCCGGGGATGCGGCCAGGGCCAGGATGGCGAATGCGGTTGTGCTGCGGATCATGAGTAACTCCTCCTAAGTCCTCGCGACGCCCGGATTGCCGGGGCGTTGACGCATGACCTAGCATGCCGACCTTGCCGGAAGGCAAGCTGAACAGAGGCAACGATTGCGCCATCCAAATAGGCAATATAATCTTCGCTAGGATTATCAATAATTTTTGTGGCACCGAAATGACGGCGGAAAACTCAACAAAATCAGCGATTGGCTCGGTGGTCGATTCCCTTGAACAGCAGATCATCTTCGGCTCGCTCCTGCCGAAACAGCGGCTCTATGAGGATGAATTCATTGTCCGCTACGGGGCCAAGCGTCATGTGATCCGGGCCGCGTTGCAGGAACTGGAACGGCGGGGAATCGTCGAACGGATCCCGAACCGGGGCGCCATCGTCAAGTTCTACAGCCGTCAGGATGTGGCCGATCTTTACGTGGTGCGCGCGATCCTGCACGAAGCCGGGGCCCAGCGGATCGGGCTGCCGGCCGATCCGGTCTGGCTGGCCGCGTTGAAGGACACCCAGGCGGCCCATTCCGCGGCCATAGCGGCCGAAGATCTGGCCGCTGTGTTCCGGACCAACACCCTGTTTCATCGCAAGCTGTTCGAGGGAACCCGCAACGCCTATCTGGTCGAGGCGATCGAGCAGTCGAACTCCAAGACCCATGGCATCCGCTCCCACGGGCTTGGCGTGCCCCGCCTGCTGGCTCAGGCCGAACGGGAACATCTGGGGATGATCGCCTGCATTGAGGCGGGCGACCGGGCGGGGCTGACAGACCTGTGCCTGTGCCACATGGACGCCGCCCGGCAGTTCTACGAGGAAAAATACTGCGCCCCCGTGCAACTGGAAACTGGTGCCGCACAGGTGTGACGTGCGGCCGGATCCGGCGTGCCATGGTCAAGGAAGGCAGGCAGAACCGTTGTCATCAAGCGGGGCGCCCGTATGGGATCACGGCGCGTGCCCTCTGGGCGTAACGGCACAGCGGTGGCCCCTTTTGGGGTGGTTCATCAAGCCCCACAGCCTGCCGGCTGGGGCATCGGATCCAGATCAAAATGTCTGGTATAGGAGGGCAGGTTGAACCGCGTGAATATGCCGAAATCGATGGGGCCGTCGAAGGCCTGTGTCGGGTCGGGGGCGCGGGCCAGCTGAAGGGCGCGGTCCAGCAGGACCTCGGGGTCCTGGGACAGCGCATAGTCCAGCGTGCCCTCAATCAGCAGCGGCACCGAGACATGGGTCAGCTCATGGGTGATCACCAGAACGTCGCGGGCCAGACCGGCCTCGGTCAGGGCGCGGGCCAGACCGGTATTGCCGCCTCCGACATTATAGATGGCGCCGATGCCGGGATGGGCTTCAAGCATCTTGAGGATGGCGAAATAGGTCTTGTCGGGGTTGTCCTCGCCCCGGGCCTCGGCGGCGACCACGGCCTTGCTGGCGACTTCGCGCAGATTGGTGCGAAAGCCGATTTCCCGGTCCTCATGGCAGCGAAAGGCCGCATCCCCGACGATGACACCCACGGTGGCGGGGCGGTCCCCCAAACGCTGGGCAACCAGGTGTGCGGCTGTTGCGCCGGCTGATTTGTTGTCGATCCCGAGAAAGTGGTCCCGGGTCGGGCGTTCCAGATCCGAGATCATCGCCACGATACGCTTGCCGGCCTTTCTGGCCCAGGTCAGCACCTGCCGTATGCGGGTCGTGTCCTGCACGGTGACGACAAGCGCACGTTCCCTGTCAGCGCAGACCATCCGCAGTTCACGCAGGATCGACTCTTCATTCATCTGAAACAGGTCGATCAGCCGGTCATCGGGGCCCTTGAGCCGGGTGAACATCTGCTGCATCTGGGCCGACATGCCGGTGCCCAGCCGATAAAGCACATCCACCGGCGGCCCGGCAGCTTCCGGCGGTCTGGGTGCACTGGGCTGGGCCAGATGGCGGATCGCACGCTGGATCAGCCGGGCGGTCCGGGGGTGGACATTGCCCCGCCCGTTCAGCGCCCGGTCGATGGTTGACCGCGACAATCCGGTGGCATGGCAGATATCGGTGATGCGGATCTTCTGCATGTCTTTGGCCCCTCCCTCCAGCGTCTTTCCGGGACCAGCGGGCTGTGGTTTGCCCGGGACCCTTCGGACATTATGGCCCAAAATAGCCCAGTTCTATCCCCTTTTACCAGATATGGCATGGCTGGATCTAGAATTGGGGCGAAATGGGCTGATTTCGTGGTGGGGGCTGTGAGCCGGAAAAGGTACCCCTGATGAACAAAACAACTTTGGGCCACCGAAACGAAGACAAGGCTCTGCCCTGATCCAGAGGAGAAGATCAGCCGGCAAGAGCGACGGGAGGAAGCAATGAAGACAGTTGTTCGAGGCGCCGCACTGGGCGCTGCCTTTGGGCTGGCCGCCGGCACTGCCGCGCTGGCCGAGGCGAAACACACCTTTTACCATATCCTGTGGAGCATGACTGACCCGATCGTGCAGTTCCACATCCGGGCCGGCGAGGCCTATATGGCCAGCCATCCCGATGTCGAGATCAAGTTTGTCGGCCCCGAGGCCTATGATCCGGCCGAACATGCCAAGTTTCTGGACACGGTCCTGAACGCCAATCCTGACGGGATCGCCATGCATATCTCGTCGGTCGATGCCTTGCTGCCGGGGCTGCGGGCGGCGAAAGACAAGGGCATTCCCTTTGTCTCGGTTACCTCGCACCCGCCGGGGGCTGAGGATAACGCCAAGATCGAGGGGCTGTACCTGACCTGGGTGGGGGCCAATGAAGAGCTGATCGGCCAGGTTGTTGCCGACCGGGTCTTGCAGGAGGGTGTGCCGGCACGGGTGGCCTATCTGATGTCGCATCTTGGCCATGCCGGCCACCAGCAGCGCGCCGCCGGCTTTTTTGCGGCCATGCCCGAGGGCGTTGCCACCGACACGCTGGCCATCGGCGACGAACCCCAGAAGGCCAAGGATATCATCCGCTCGTATATCCTGAGCAATCCCGATGTCACCCTTCTGTTCGGCAGCGCCCCGTCAAACAAATGGGTGACGGATGTGATCGACGAACTTGGCCGCGATGACATCAAGCTGCTGACCTCGGATGCGGCGCCGACCTCATTGGAATGCATTATCGAAAGCCATTGCTTCGCCACATTCAGCCAGCAGTTCCCGATCCAGGCCCCCCTGGCCTATGAGGTGCTGTACAGCTACCTGGAAACCGGCATGGCCCCGACCGGCCCGATCCTGACCGGCCCGATGATCGTCGATCCGGATCTGGCCCCGGTGTTCAAGGAGACGGTTCTGAACGTCTTCGGCGAGGACGGCTATTACGATCTGTCGCCCTATTGATGCGGGACCGGACAGGATCAGACAGCGCGGCACCGGACGGGGCGGCACCTGCGGGGGGATCGGGATGACCATGAAACAACTGCTTTTCGGGCGGGTCGAATCCGGTGTCGTAATCGGCGCGGTGTTGATCATAGCCTTCTTCGCCCTGTCCACCGGGGGCATGTGGTTCAGTTCGGTCCCCAGCGTTCTGCGCGTCACCGCCGCCGTCGGTATCATCGCCATTGGTCAGGCGATCCTGATGACGGCGGGTGAGGTGGATCTGTCGGTGGGATCCGTCTTTGCCTTTGTCGGTGTCATCTTCATCTCGGTCATGGACAGCTTTCCCATCGGGGTCGTGCCGTCGATGCTGATCGCGCTGGTTGCGGCCTGTGCCATTGGTGCCCTCAACGGGGTGATCACCACCCTGTTTCGTGTGCCCTCGATGATCGTTACGTTGGGTGGGCTGTTCGTCTATCGCGGGATCACCTATCTGGCAACGCAGGGCTTCAGCCTGTCGATCCCACGGGTCTACCGCCGTGATGACGTTGTGCTGTTCCTGAAAAGCCGGATCGGCGACATAAACGTCACGGTCATCATCCTGGCTATGCTGATGGTACTGTTCGTGTTCATCCTGGCGAAGACCCGTTTCGGCAGCCATGTGCTGGCGGTGGGCGGCAATGCCGACGCGGCGCTGGCCAATGGCATCTCGCCGGTAGGTATCAAGATCAAGGCCTTCGTGCTGTGCTCGGGTCTGGCGGGGTTGGCCGGCATTCTGGTGGTTTGTCAGGAAGGGTCGGTCTACTCGACCTCGGGCGTCAAGATGGAGCTGGAGACCATCGCCGCTGCCGTGATCGGGGGCTGCACGCTGCGCGGCGGGGTCGGATCCGTCTGGGGGCCGGTCCTGGGGGTGTTTGTGCTGTCCTCGCTCAAGGGTGGACTGATGCTGATGGGAGCGCCGACCTCGTGGTATATCGCGCTGGTCGGGGCCATCCTGATTGCCTTTCTCCTCTTTTCGCGGCTGTTGAGCACCCGGATGGGAGGCGTGGCATGACCCGGCTGCTTGCCCCGCGTCTGGAAACCATCGTCATCGTGGCAAGTGCGGCTCTGTTTCTTTGCTTCTGGGCTGTCATCGGGGACCCATGGATCGCCAACCTGCCCAGCCTGTTGCGGGATGTCAGTTGGCTGGGGATCGTGACCATCGGTACCGCCATGGTGATCATCTCGGGTGAGTTCGACCTGTCCGTCGGGTCGGTCTATGCCTTTGTCAGCATGGTCTTTCTGCTGCTGCTGGAGGCGGGGTTGGGTCCGGCGCTTGCGCTGGTGCTGGCCATGGCGCTGGCCTGTGGCATCGGCGCGCTGACCGGCCTGCTGGTGGTGCGCTTTCAGTTGCCATCACTGCTGGTGACGCTGGGCTTTCTGTTCCTCTATCGCGGTCTGGTCGAATGGGTCACCGGTGGCTTTACCCTGACCATCGCCGAGGACATCCAGGGCCATTGGCTGCTGACGTTGTTGGGGGGCAAGGCGCTGGGATTTCACAATGCCATCCTGATCTGTCTGCTGCTGGTCGTGGTGTTCAGCTTCGTGCTGGTCAGGTGCCGTTTCGGCAACCACCTTTACGCGGTGGGGGGCGATGTCACGGCGGCGGCGGCAACCGGCGTGCCGGTGGGCGCCGTGCGGGTGCGCAGCTTCGTCATCGGGGCCATGCTGGCGGGGTTTGCCGGGATCATCACCGCCGCCAACCTGTCCTCGGTCTCCACCACCACCGCCACCAACATGGAGTTTGAGGCCATTGCCGGCACGGTCATCGGCGGGGTCCTGCTGCTGGGCGGGGCCGGCACGGTCTGGGGCGCGTTGCTGGGCGTCTTTACCCTGCTGTCGCTGAAACACGGGCTGATCCTGATGGGTGTCAACATTTTCGCCTATCAGATCGTGCTGGGCCTGGCCCTTGTCGGGCTTGTCGCGCTGCGCGGTGTCTTTCCCCGCCTGTTCGCCACCCGCTGACCCATCGTGGAGATCACCATGCAACCGATCATCAAGCTTAACAACATGGTCAAGGCCTTCGGCGCGTTCCAGGCGCTTCGGGGGGTCAGCCTCGATGTCTACCCCGGCGAGGTTCACGCCCTGCTGGGGGATAACGGGGCCGGCAAGTCCACGCTGATCAAGATCCTTTCAGGCGTGTTCCGTCCCACCGCAGGTGAGATCCTGGTGGAAGGTCAGCCGGTTTCCTTTTCCTCGCCGCGGGATGCTGCAGCGGCCGGGATCGGCACAGTCTATCAGGATCTGGCGCTGGCCCCGCTGATGAGTGTGGCGCGCAATTTCTTCATGGGGCGTGAGCTGTACAAGGGGCCGCAATGGCTGGGCATTCTTGATGACGCAACCATGGAACGCATCGCCCTGGAAGAGATGCACAAGATCGGGATCAACGCCGACGATCCGCGCCAGCCGGTGGGCACCATGTCCGGCGGGCAGCGCCAGACGCTGGCCATCGCGCGGGCCATCTATTTCGGCGCCAAGGTTCTGATCCTGGATGAACCGACATCGGCGCTGGGGCAGAAACAGCAGATGGAGGTTCTCAAGACGATCATGCGCGTCCGGGCCCGTGGCGACATTGCCATCATCTTCATCACCCATAATGAAGTTCACGCCCAACTGACGGCCGATCGTTTCACTTTTTTGTCGCTGGGCGAGGTGATCGGGCAGGGCACCAGGGATGACATTGCCCATGACGAGATCCGTCATCTCATGGCCGGGGGGGCCGAGATGGCGGATCTCGAACAGGAAATCCGTGCGATTGCCGCAGCGTGATCGGCCTTGACAAGCCATTGAAAAGGGAACTGAAATGACGAACCGGCCCACTCTTGCTGATTTGCGCAACCTGAAAGGTCAGCGCCAGTTCCTGACCGTCCATGTCGACACCGCCCAAGAGGCAGCGGCCGCTGCCGAGGCCGGGATCGAGATGTTCACCTTCGAGGTCGATGCCCGGCTTGAAGATGTGCGCGCCGCCGCGCCGGGCGTTTTCTTGCAGGCGGGCTATCCCCAGGGTCACATGGCCTCGGCCGAGGTTGCCATCCGCGATGGCTTTGCGGCGATGGCGCGGGGGGTTGATGCCGTTTATTTCGCCGGCTCCCTGCGGCTGGTCGAGGCCATGGCCAGAGAAGGCATCCCGGTCTGTGGACATGCCGGGTATGTCCCGCGCTGGGGTACCTGGACGGGGGTGCGCGCCGTGGGCAAGACCGCCGATGAGGCGCTGGCCGTCTATCGCCATGTCAAGGATCTGGAAAATGCCGGGGCCGCCTTTGTCGAGATGGAAATCGTGCCGGTGGAACTGGCCGATTTCATCACCCGGAACACCACTCTGATCACCGAAGGCATGGGCTGTGGTGCGGCCTGTGACACGCAATACCTGTTTTCCAGCGACCTGCTGGGCACCCATTCGAGCCATTATCCCCGCCATTCGAAGCGATACGCCGATTTCGTCGCGCTGGAGGCCGGGCTGCAGAACAAGCGGGTCGCGGCGTTCCGGGCCTTTGCCGCCGATGTGCAGGATGGCGGCTATCCCGCGCCCGAGCATGAGATCCACATGAAGGACAGTGCGTTGGACAGCTTCCTGTCCCGTGCGGAGAAGATCAGAGGCTGATATGGACGACCTCAAGTTTGGCACCCGCGACAAGCGCGGCAATTGGACCCCGAGCGCGCCTTTGCAGGTCGCCCCGATCTTGGTCTGGCCGTGGAGCCTGTTGAAATTCCTGAAATGGCTGCCAGGATATTTCCTGCCCTATAACATTGTCTTTCTGGCCATCGCGGCGGTGTTCTGGTTCGCCCTGACCCCGGACCGGGAGACGCTGGCAACATTGTCCTGGGGGTGGATCCTGTGGATCTTTGGCCGCAACTGCGCGCTGATCCTGATCCTCTATGGCGGGCTTGAGGGTTGGCTTTACATCAGGCGCGGGCAGGGCAACCGCTTTAAATACAACGGCAAGTTCCCGTCTGATCACCCTTCGGATGTGTTCCTGTTCAAAAGCCAGGCGATCGACAACATGATCCGGTCCTTCGGCAGCGGCCTGCCGATCTGGACGGCCTATGAGGTGCTGATCCTGCATGCCTGGGCGGTGGGCTGGGGGCCGTGGGCGCTGTTGGGCGACACGCCGCTGTGGTTTGTGATCTTTGCGCTGATCATCCCGATCATCCATGAGGTCCATTTCTACCTGATCCACCGGCTGATCCATGTTCCGGTGCGCTACAAGTGGATCCACTCGGTTCATCACAACTCGATCACCCCGTCGCCCTGGTCCTCGCTGTCCATGCATCCGGTCGAGCATCTGCTCTATTGGTCGGATGCGCTGGTGCATCTGATCCTGCCTTCTCATCCGCTGCTGCTGCTCTATCATCTTCAGGTCACGGGGACGGGGGCGGTGATCGGGCCGGTGGGCTTTGACACGATCGAAACCGGCGCTGAGGGCGCGGTGGGGACCCATGCCTACAGCCATTACCTGCACCACAAGTATTTTGAAGTGAACTACGCCGACGGGATGATCCCGCTCGATCAGTGGTTCGGAACCTGGCACGACGGCACCCATGACGGCGACCGGTTGATGAAGGAACGCTTCCAGGCCAAGAAGGCCCGCCTTGCCAGCAAGCGCGGCGGCGGGCGGGGCACCCCCTGACAGGGCCGGACCGGGTGGGACACACGGCAATCAAGGAGATCAGGATGCCGAGTTGGATTGACGTCTGCGCCGTCGATGAGATTGGCCGGGAAGAGGGCAGGCGCTTTGACTGCGACGGTCGGACATTTGCGGTCTTCCGCAATGATGCGGATGGGTATTTTTGTACGGATGGGCTGTGCACGCATGAAGAGGTGCACCTTGCCGACGGGCTTGTGGTGGAGAATACGGTGGAATGCCCCAAACATTCGTCGATCTTCGATTTCACTACGGGGCTGGTGGAAACCCCGCCGGCCTGTGAAAACCTGCACACCTACCCCACCCGGATCGAGAAAGGCCGTGTCCTGATCGAGATCTGAGGGCCCGGTCGGCGAGATCGGCCAACCTTCGGGATGGCTCCAAGCCGCGCGCGGCGTGCTGGGCGCTTGGGCTCTGGCCCGTGGGCGGGGGAAACCGCTGCGCTGCTTGGGTCGAACGGGGGGCAAGTTCACGCTGTTGCAGGCCATAGCCGGGATCCAGCGGCCCAGTCAGGGCGCGGTGCATCTGGATGTGGGGGCATGGCCGGGCTGGCCCAAGTCTTTTTCCGTCAGGCAACGTTCGCGCCCGGCATCAATCAGGTGGCGGTGGGTCTGATCGCACGCGGTGCGCCCCTGGGGCAGGCCTTTGTCGAGCCGACTATCTCATCGAACAACCTTGCCAGCGTTGTAA